>CAVPQF010000141.1:0-19505 GCA_963707225.1 uncultured Gammaproteobacteria bacterium | reverse complement strand
ACATCGCCGACCAGCGTCTAAAAGCGCTGGATACGGTCGATGTCCTGGTGCGCGGCGGCACGCCGTCGATGGATGCCCGCGAGATCGTCGCCGACCAGCTGCAGCGCGACGGCGTGCGCGGCGGCAGCGCCGCCAGCATCGCGCGCTGGCAACAGGACGTGGCCAACGCCGACCCGAAAGACCGGCTGGCCCTGCTGTTGCCGCATTACGCCGGCCGCACCAGCACGGCCGAGATCGAGCCCGAAGCCTGGGAGCTGTTCAAGGCCGACTATCTGCGCCAGGAACAACCCAGCGCCAGCAGCTGCTACGACCGCTTGGTGCGCATTGCCGCCGGCCGCGGCTGGGAGCTGCCCAGCCTGAAGACCTTCACCCGCCGCGTGATTCGCGAGCTGCCGCGCGCCGTGCGGATGCTCGCGCGCGAGGGCGAAGAAGCGCTGGCCAAGACCTATCCCGCGCAGGAGCGCGACCGTTCGTTGATGTGTGCGCTGGAAGGCGTCAACGCCGACGGCCACCGTTGGGACGTCAATGTGCGGTTCCCGGACGGTAGCATCGGCCGGCCGTGCATTCTCGGCTGGCAGGATTTGTACAGCGGCAAGCTGTTGGCGTGGCGCCTGGGCGACCACGAAAACAGCGACATGGTGCGGCTGAGTTTCGGCGACATGCTGCGCGCCTACGGCGTGCCCGGCAGCGTCTACCTGGACAACGGCCGCGCATTCGCGACGAAGAGGATGACCGGCCGGACGAAGACTCGCTACCGCTTCAAGGTGCGCGAGGAAGACCCCACCGGTCTGATCACCGCCCTGGTCGGCGCCGACAACGTGCACTGGGTCACGCCGTACCACGGCCAGGCCAAGCCGATCGAGCGCATGTGGCGAGACTTCTGCGACCGCATCGCCAAGCACCCGGCGTTCGCCGGCGCCTACGTCGGCAACAGCGCCGCCAACAAGCCGGAGAACTACGGCAGCCGCGTCGTCGAATGGGCCGAGTTCGAACGCGTGGTGACCAGCGAGATCCACACCCACAACGCCCGCGTCGGCAGGCGGACCAAGGTGTGCGCCGGCACGGCCAGCTTCGACCAGATGTTCGCCGCCAGCTACGCGAGCGCCATCGTGCGCAAGGTCAGCGAGGAACAGCTGCGCCTGTTGCTGCTCGCCGCCGAGGCTGTCAAAGCCGACGCCCTCACCGGTAGCGTTCACTTGGCTGGCAACCGCTACTGGACCGAAGCGCTCAGCGAACACGCCGGCCGCAAGGTCGTGCTGCGCATCGACCCCTGGCACCTGCAGGGCGTGGCGCACGTATACGCACTCGATGGCACGTACATCGCCGCCGCCGAGTGCGTCGCGGCGGTCGGCTTCGCCGACGTCAACGCGGCGCGCGAGCACGCCCGCGGCAAGAAGCAATACAAGCGCGCAGCCAAGGACATGCTCGCCGCCGAGCGGCTGATGGATGCCGCCAGCGTCGCGACGAGGCTCCCGTGCACCGGACCGCCGCCACATGAAGTGGCAACAGTACTCGCGCCGGTATTCGGCCTGCGCGGCAAGAAACCCGAGTCGCAGCCAGAGCGCGCTGGCGCCGGCATCGACGGCCCAAGCGCGTTAGATGTACTGATGTTTCAGCACGTGCAGCGCATGAAGGAAGATCAGATTTAGGACGCCGCTGCGGTGCGTAACACCGCACAACTGGCATGTGGCGCCACTCATCACCAAGGGGGCAACAGCAGTGGATGACCCCGCGACTGCAAGTAAAACTCAAGCGCGCCAAACCGCCCGTAGTGGAATGCCATCGACACCGGGCTTTGTGTCCACCCCCACCGCACAACGCGTTCTCGGCGCACTGGCCTATGCGCAAATGGCCGGGGATATGGCTGTAATCTATGGTGGTGCCGGACTTGGCAAGTCCATCACCTGCGAGTACTACCGCGATTCCAGCCCCAACGTGTGGATTGCCACCATGTCACCAAGCACGGCCGGCGTTGTCACGGCCCTACAGGAGATCTGCGACGCGCTCAGCTTGGACAGCAGCGGTGGTGCACGGGCGATGGCCAAGCGCATCTGTCGCCGCGTCAAGGACACCCGCGGTCTGCTGATCGTTGACGAGGTGCAGCACCTGTCCGTCGGGGCGCTGGATGAGATCCGCAGCATCCACGATGCCACCACCCTCGGCATTGCCTTGGTCGGCAATGACGGCGTGTTCGCGCGCATGGCCGGTGGGCGTCAATGCCCAGCAGTTGGATCGCCTGTACAGCCGGATCGGCAAGCGTCTGGGCCTGCGCCAGAGCACAGGAGGCGGATATTCTTGCCCTGATTTCAGCTTGGGGTATTGATGACGGCAAGTGCCGCAATGCTCTCATTGCGGTCGCCCGGCGGCCCGGTACCCTTCGCACGCTCACCAAGACCTTGCGCTTGGCCAGCATGCACGCCACCGCTGCAGGTCGCGGCGTATCCTACGACGATGTTCGCGCGGTTTCCGCCGAGCTGACAGCTCCCTGAGCGTTTGTCGCAGGGCAAAATTACCCATTCAAAGCGTGAACAATCGGCCTTCAAGGACACTTTGCAAACCAAGTGTCCCCATTTCGCAAACCAAGTGTCCGCTTACAGAGGCTTTCCGCGGAAAGCCTCACCCCCTCCCGGCCTCCCCCTGCACGCAGGGGGAGGAGCAAAGCCGGGCAACGCCGCGACCGTGCCATGCAGGCGTGGCCGCACTGCTCTTTTCCCTGCGCTCGGGGAAGGGCCGCAGCGTTCCGCTCGAGCTCCCTCCCCTGCGTGCAGGGGAGGGTTGGGGAGGGGTGCTTCTGGCGCCGCCAGGCAGGCAAGCTCAGCGCGCCGCGGTGTCGCTGGCGTCGTCATGGCCGTGGGTGGCCAGCCCGTCGGCCAGTTTCACCAGTTGCACGAAGCCGGCGCGATAGCCGTCGGCATCGCCGCCGCGTGCGCCGCTGGCGAGCCGCGCGATCTGCGTGTAGCCGTAGCCGTCCAGGTACTTGCCGCGCAGGGCGTCGGCGAAGGCGGCGACCGCGGCGGCGTAGCGCAGGCGCTCGCTGGCCCGTGCTTCGGCCTGTGCGGAAATCGGCCGTTCGATCAGCTTGCTGTCCGGTTGTCCCGGCAGCTTGTAGCGCAGGCGCAGGAAGGCCAGTTCGTCGCCGTCATCCTTGACGGTGGACCTGTCGCCATAGCGCAGCGGGTCGATGCGGGCGGCGTCCGAGCCTTTCGGGGTGATCTCGTAGATCGCGGTGACGTTGGCGCCCACGCCGATCTCGCCGGCGTCGACCTTGTCGTTGTTGAAATCCTCGCGCCTGAGCATGCGCTTCTCGTAGCCGATCAGACGGTATTCCTGCACCCGCGACGGGTTGAACTCGACCTGGATCTTCACGTCCTTCGCGATCGTCAGCAGGGTGGCGGACATCTCGTCGACCAGCACGCGGCGACCCTCCTGCAGGTTGTCGATGTAGTGGTGGCTGCCGTTGCCTGCGTCGGCCAGCATCACTGCCATGGCGTCGTTGTAGTTGCCTTCGCCGAAGCCCAGCGTGGTCAGCGCCACGCCGCTCTTGCGGTGGTCCTCGATCGTGGTCTTCAGCGCTTCCTGGCTGACCGTGCCGACATTGAAGTCGCCGTCGGTCGCCAAAATCACCCGGTTCACGCCGCCCTTGACGAAGCCCTGCTCGGCCTGCGCGTAGGCCAGCTCGATGCCGGCGCCGCCGTTGGTGGAGCCGTTGGCGCCGAGACTGTCGATGGCCGCGTCGATGGTGGCGTGCCGGTCGCCGGCGGTGGAGGGCAGGGCGACGCCGGCGGAACCCGCGTAGGTGACGATGGCCACCCGGTCCTGCTTGCGCAGTTCGCGCACCAGCTGCTTCAGCGAGGCCTTGAGCAGCGGCAGCTTGTCCGGTTCGTCCATCGAACCGGAAGTGTCGATCAGGAAGACAAGGTTCGATGCGGGGATTTCGGAGGCCGGCACGCGATAGCCCTGGATGCCGATCAGCAGTAATTGCCGCTTCGCATTCCACGGTGCCGGTGCCAGTTCGGTGGTCACGCTGAACGGCTGCTCGCGATCGGCCGGCGGGGTATAGCCGTAGTCGAAGTAGTTGATGAACTCCTCCGCGCGCACGGCATCGGCCGGCGGCAGCTGACCGGCGTTCAGCATGCGCCGCACGTTGGTGTACGAGCCGGTGTCGACGTCGATGCTGAACGTGGATACCGGCTGCTCGGCGACCAGCTGCACCGGGTTGGTATCGCGATGGGTGTAGTTCTCGGTGTTGACGTCGCCGGGCATCGGCTGCATCGGCTGCATCGGCGTGATCATGGGCGCCACCCGATACCTGCCTGCGACCATGCTCTTGCTCATGGCCGAGAGCTGCATGGCAGGCGGTGGCTGCCTGGGCGGCTCCGGCGAAGGCATGCTCGTCGGCATCGGTGCGGCGACCTCGTTCAAGGTCCGGTCCGCTTCCGTCGTCGGCGCTGGCGGGGCTGGCGGTGGGGCGGTCGGCGTCTTGTCGGTTGTCGCCGGCACGTTTGCGCCGGGCTTCGATATGCCGCACCCGGCCAGGATAACCAGCAAGGCAAGCAGCAGGGTGCGCAACAGGGCTTTCACGTTCATGGGGCGGCTCTCCTCCGGCGGCGGTCTCCTCCGGTTCGTGAAAGATGGAACGCGGGCATGACGCAAACGGGGTCAATCGTCGCGCGGTAACATGGCGCCCTCTGCGAGACCCATCGGGACGACATGATCAACAACGACGTACTGCGCGCCATCCGCTACATGCTCGACCTCAGCGACGGCAAGGTGGTGGAGATCACCCATCTGGCCGACGCGAATTTCCCGATCGCGAAGGAAGACGTGCAGGCGTTCCTGAAGAAGGACGACGAGCCCGGCTACGCCGAATGCAGCAACAAGACGCTGGCGTTGTTCCTCGACGGCCTGGTCTTCCACTGCCGCGGCAAGGACGACAGCCGCCCGCCGCGGCCGCCGGAAAAGCGCGTCACCAACAACGTGGTGCTGAAGAAACTGCGCGTGGCGTTCGAGCTGAAGGACGTGGACATGCACCAGGTCCTCGAACGTGCCGGTTTCCCGGTCTCCAAACCGGAACTCAGCGCGCTGTTCCGTCAGCCCGACCACAAGAACTTCAAGCTGTGCGGCGACCAGCTGCTGCGCAATTTCCTGAAGGGGCTGACGATGCGGGTGCGCGGGAACGGGTGAGCGATGAACAGGATCGTTGGAAGGGCCTTGCCCGGCCACGGCCTTCCTTGTGCGGACCACGATCATCCGCTCTGCCACGTTCCGTTCGTGCTGAGCCTGCCGAAGCACGGACGGGGCTCCCTCGACGCCAGGATCTGAGGTGGGCGCCCTTCGACCAGCTCAGGGCGAACGGCTGGGGTGGGGATCGTCGTCATGGGCGGGCGGTGCGAGTCGTGCCGCACATTGCTGTCAGAGGCAGTCAGCAATGACGACAACAGGGCCGCCTGCAGGGTGGGTTTCGCCCAGGTCTGCGAGCATCATGCGCAAGGTCTTCCCCATGGCTGCGCTCATGTCGTCACGTTCCACCGTTGCTCCGCTCGTGTTCGCGATCGGCATGCTGCTGATCAGCATGGTCTCGTACCAGTGCGGCGCGTCGCTGGCCAAGCACCTGTTCCCGCAGGTTGGCGCGCAGGGCGCCACGGCCTATCGGCTGGGGCTCAGCGCGCTGATCCTGCTGTTGTGGCGGCGGCCGTGGCGCCGCTCGGGCGGTGAACGCGATTGGCGCGCGGTGTGGGGATACGGCCTCTCGATGGGTGCGATGAACCTGGTGTTCTACATGTCGCTGCGCACGATCCCGCTGGGCATCGCGGTGGCGCTGGAGTTCACCGGGCCGCTGGCGCTGGCGCTGTTCGGTTCGCGCCGATGGCTCGACTTCGTCTGGATCGCGCTGGTGGTGGTCGGGCTGGCGCTGTTGTTGCCCTTGCGCGAGCAGGCGCAGGCGCTGGATCCGGTGGGCGTGATGTATGCGCTGGCCGCCGGCGTGGGCTGGGCGTTGTACGTCGTGCTGGGGCAGAGGGCGGGGGCCGCCTACGGTGCCGACGCGGTGACGCTGGGTACCTCGGTCGGTGCGTTGCTGGCGATACCGTTCGGCATCGCGCATGCCGGCAGCGCACTGCTGTCGCCGGCGCTGTTGCCGTACGCGCTGGGCGTGGCCGTGCTCAGCTCGGCGCTGCCGTATTCGCTGGAGATGGTCGCGCTGACCCGGTTGCCGGCGCGCACGTTCAGCACCTTGTTGAGCCTGGAGCCGGCCATCGCGGCGCTGGCCGGCGTGGCGCTGCTGGACGAACGGCTCAGCCTGCTGCAGTGGCTGGCCATCGCGACCATCATCGTGGCGGCGGCGGGCACCGCGTTGAGCGTGCGTCGCCCCATGCTGGCCGAGCCGCTGGCGAACTGAGCGTCACCGACGCCGCTCACGACTTCAATTCGTCGCTGGCATTCACTGTCGCCTTGCGACCCTGCTTGTCCAACCCACCGATGGCCCGCGAATAGCCGTCCACACCGGGCGAACCGCCACGTAACGCATCAGTCGTCGATTGAACGTCCCACCGGGAACGCGGACGGCGGGAGTTCGTCGTGGAACTCCCGCCTTGCGCTTACTGCGCTTTCACGCTGACGTCGTCGATCACGAACGAGGTCTGCTGGGAGCTGTCTTCCACGCCATAGAAGTTGATCTGGATGGTCTGGCCGATATACGCCGACAGATCCACGGCGTGCTCGACGTAGCCACTGGCCGCATCGAGGTTCGACCAGGTCGTCAGCGTCACGTATTTGCCGGCGGAGGTAATCACCTGCACGCTGAGCTTGTCGTAGGCCGTACCGGTCGTGGTCTCGGCGGTATCGATGTGCATGAAGAAATCCAGCGTGGCCTTGGTCGCCGTGGCCGGGATGGTGATGGACTGGCGGACGTAGTCGGTGTGCGTGCTGCCGTAGCCATCCAGCCAGGCTTTGTAGCTGCCGGTGTGCGCCGCTTCGCTGCTGTTGTTGCTGATCACTCCGCTGGTTTGCGTCCACGGTGTGGTGCCGCTCTCGAAACCGTTGTTCTGCAACAGCTCGGTGGCGGTGCCGCCACTGTTGGAGATGCTGAAGCTGACCGCGCTGCTGGTGCCGACATTGCCGGCCGCGTCATAAGCCTTGGCCACCAGGCTGTGCGTGCCGTTGCTCAGCGTGGCGGAATTCAGCGTGGCCTGATACGGCGTAGCAGTCGATGTCGCCTTCAGCACGTTGTCGACATGGAACTCGACCTTGGTCACGCCCACGTTGTCGCTGGCACTGGCCGATAGCGTGATGGTGCCGGTGCTGCCGCTTTCGGACGCACTCACCGTCGGCGGCGTGGTGTCGCCACCGCCTGCGCCCTGGGTGACCCACACCGGCGCGGACCACAACTGCTTGCCGTCCTCCTGGGTGATCTTGGCGTAGTAGAAGTGGTCGCCGCTGGCTGGCGTGATGGTGGTGGTGGCGGTGCTCGAGGTGGTCGCGATCGTGCCATTGCTGCCGGGCACGCCTTCGAACACCTGCACTCGCTGCGCGGTGTGGCCGGCGCTGCTGGCATAGTTGACGGTAAGCGTCAGCGGGCCGCTGTTGCTGAAGCGCTCGCCCATCACATGGCTGTTCGCCGTCAGCACGATCTGGCCGGTCTTGTCCTCGGTGGCGAACACGCGACGGGCGCGCACGGCATCCAGGAACGCCGACAGGCTGAGCGCGATGCCGTCGGGAATCAGCACGCCGGTGCGGTTGGTATAGCTGGCACCCCAGTTGGCGCAGTGATTGTCCTGATCGGAACTCGGCGCCACGTGATAGCCGCGTTCAAGAAGGATGTTGTAAGCCGGCTCATAACTGGAACGGCTGGTCTCCGTCTCGGTGGTGTTGCTGGAGAACGCCGAGCTGTTGAGCACTTCGGCCAGCGCCATCACGGCGTCGCCGTCGGCGGTGTAGGCGAGATTCGTCCCGCCGACGTTGAACTGGCCGCTGCTGGCGGGATGGTTGAACTGGCCCACCCAGCCGTTCGCCTTCATCAGCGTGTACAGCGCGCCGTAGTCACTCTTGGCGGTGAACACGTCGCCGATCAGCTGGTTGGAGCTGTTGTATTCCCACTCCAGCAGGCTGGGCGAGTTGAAGATGTTGAGGTGGCCACCGTTGTTGATGACGCCCCATTCCATGCCGTAGATCGCCAGGAAATTCGCATGCGCGGCGTTGAACGTGCTGGCCGCCTGCAGACCGGCCTGGTAGAGGTTGTGCGCCGTGGTCGGATTGGCTGAAGTATTGGTGCCGGTCGAGCCGTCGTACATGTGGTTGTGCTCGGACGTCATCAGGATGTCCAGTCCGCGGTTGGCTGCGTACTGGTAGGCATCGGCCGGACCGTACGGGGCGCTCTGCGGATTCTGCGCGCCCGTGCAGGTGGACAGTACGCCGCCGCCATCACTGTGGCTGGTCTGGCTGTGCAGGTTGCCGAAGTAGATGGTGTACGGCAGGCTGCCGGCGCTTGCCGCCGACATCGGCGACAGCGTTGAGGTGCTGGCGGAAGTGCTGGCAGAAGTGCTGGTGTGCCGGTGCAGGGCCTGAAAGTGCGGCATCACCGGTGCGGCGACGGTGCCGACCAGCACGTCGTAGCGTTGTTCCTCGATCAGCTCCGGTGCCCGCTGCTGCGCCAGGGTCAGCGCCTGGTCGGGCTGGCCGGTGCCGATGCGCGTGGCAGTGGTGCTGTCCAGCGCAACGGCGCGCAGCCGTACCGTCAGATAGCCGGCGGGTACGGCCTTGCTGTTGCGATCCAGTCCATCCCAGATCACCTGTGCCTGCGTGCTGCCGGTGCCGATCGTGCTGCGGCCCTGCCATGTGCGCAACATGCCGCCATCGCGGCCGAGCAGGTCGATCTCCCACGCCACCGGCGTTCCCGGCGTCGCCCCCGGATAGGAAAAATGCATCGTCACCGGGCGCGCTCCGGTACTGCGGAACGGCACCTGCAGCGCGGCGTCGAATTCCTCGTGATCAGGCAGGACACCGGCGAGTGCCGGAACGGCAACGACTGCGCAGGCGAGCAGCAAGCCGCCCGCGAACTTGGTTTTCCAATTCATCGACATGATCCCCATCAAGGTAACGTTGAGAAAGCCCCCGGCCCTTTATCTCAACGAAAGATGACAAGAATGGAATCGCCGTCGCGTCAGCCTTTGATCCACTGCTCAAAACCGGCAAGCCGTGAACGAAAGTTCATGCGACAAGGTGCCGGTTTATCGAGGCCGATCTCGCGCAGCGCCGCTACCGGGCGGTGGCTGCGCGTGCCGAGGTGCGATGCTGCGGGTGCGTCGATGCGCGATCTCGACGCTTCAGTGTTCCGTCTCACCCGCCGCGATCACTGTCGCCTTGCGGTCCTGCCGCCCCCAGCCCACCGATGGTCCCCGGATCGCCGTCCACACCGAACGCACCACCACGTAATACATCAGCTGGCGGTAGCCGAAACGCTGCAGCACGAGCCACCACAGCAGGCTCCATTTTTCCTTCTTCTCCATCGCGAAGGCGAGCGCGGAGGCGCCGAGGTCCACCGCCATGAACACGGCGTAGAACGCCAGCATCCTGAGCAGGTTGGTGTCGTCGAACTGGCCGCGGTGCTGCAGGTAGTCGAGGCTGGTGGAGATGATCTGCCACACCAGCACCAGGTCGACCAGCGGCGACACCACCGGGAACAGGATCTGGAACAGCCACACCTGCGGCAGCGCAATCATGCCGAGCGCGCGGTGACGCGGATTGAAGGTGGCGTCGCGGTGCTTCCACAGGCATTGCAGGGTGCCGTAGGCCCAGCGGAAGCGCTGGCGGGCGAGGCCGCCAGCGCTGTCGGGGGCTTCGGTCCAGGCGATCGCCTCGCTGTCGAACAGCGTGTGGTAACCGGCCTTCTGCACCGCGATGGTGAGGTCCTGGTCTTCCGCCAGCGTGTCGGACGGGAAGCCGCCGAGCTGCTCCAGCGCCTCGCGCCGCCAGGCGCCGACGGCACCGGGCACCACGGTGATCGCACCGAGTGCGGCCAGCGCGCGGCGTTCAAGGTTCTGCGCGGTGATGTATTCCAGCGCCTGCCACAGGGTGATCAGGTTGATGCGGTTGCCGACCTTGGCGTTGCCCGCGACCGCACCGACCTTCGGATCGGCAAACCAGCGCACCAGCCGCGGGATGGTGTCCGGCTCGAACTGGGTGTCGGCATCGAGCGCCACCACCACCGCACCTTTCGACGCATGCAGCGCGGTGTTGACCGCGTGCGCCTTGCCGCCGTTCGGAATGGCGATGAGTCGCACGCGTGGCTCGTTCGCGTAGTGCTGCTCGACCACCGCCGAAGTGGCGTCGACGGAACCGTCGTCGACCACGATCACTTCGAGGTTCGCGTAGCGGCTCTTCAGGATCTGCCGGATCGAGCTGGCGATCACCTTCTCCTCGTTGTAGGCGGGGATCAGCACCGAGACCAGCGGCGGATTGTCGCCCAGCACGGGCAACGTGCGCCGCCGCTCGCGCACCCGGTTCCACAGGGCAAGTCCGCCAAGCAGCAGCAGCCGGGCCATGCCCAGCGTGATGGCCGCGGTCAGCAGCCAGCGGATGAGGTGGCCGAACCAGCCCAGCGCGAGGAAGACCGAGCGGTCGGCCCACTGCGACAGCGAACCGGGCGCCAGCGGCGGCATCGTCTGTTCGCGACCGAGGCCGGCCAGCGTCGAGACGGTGACGAAGTCGTAGCCGCGCGCGCGCAGGCCGTCGATGATCCGCGGCAGCGCGGCCACCGTCTGCGAGCGTTCGCCGCCGGCATCGTGCAGCAGCACCACCTGGCCCGTGCGCTCCGGGTTGCTGGCGGCGACCTGGCCCAGCACGTTGTCGACGATCCTGTCCACGCCGGGCCGTTGCCAGTCTTCCGCGTCGATGTGCAGGCCGACCGAGATGTAGCCCATCTCCTGCGCGATCCCGATCGGCATCAGCTCGTCGGCCGTGGTCGGTTCCGCGTCGCCGAAGTAGGGCGCGCGGAACAGGCGCATCGAGCGGCCGGTGAGTGCCTCGAACAGGCGCTGGGTGGCGTTGAGCTCCAGCGCCACGATGCCGGGCGGGCTGTCGCCCAGGTTCGGATGGGTGAAGGTGTGGTTGCCGACGTCGTGGCCCTCGGCGACTTCCCGCTGTACCAGCCGCGGCGACATCTCGGCATTCGAGCCGACGATGAAGAACGTGGCAGGCACGTGCCTGGCCTTGAGGATGTCGAGTATCTGCGGCGTCCACTCCGGGTCGGGGCCGTCGTCGAAGGTCAGCGCGATCTTGTGCGGCAGGGTGCCGGCGCGCTGGATCACGTAGGAACTGGGCAGGGCGGTATAGCTTTCGTCGTCGATGCCGCCATCGTCCTTGTCCACTTCGATGCTGCGTGCGCCGGGCGATGGCTGCACGGTGATCTCCAGCACCTCGCCCTGGCCCTCGATGTCGATGTCCTGGCCCTGGCCGATCGTGCGCAGCGGGTCCGGTGCCGCCGCACCGTAGTTGCGGCCGAGCACCGACCAGATCGACGGATCCTCCGCGCCCAGCCGCCACAGTGCATAGCCATAGGGCTTGTAGTCGTCGGCGGCGTGGATCTGGTTGTAGGCGGTGACGCCGTCGAGGAACCAGACCCGGTGCGTGCTGCCGTCGTCCTCGCTGTAGGAGAAATTCGGGTTCTGCGTGTCCGGGTCGAACGCGATGTCGGCCTGCGCATCGCTGGCGCGATCCATCGCGTCCTGGAACGTCAGCGTCTCGGCGTTCTGTCCGTGCGACCAGTCGTAGCCGTAGCTGCCGATGGCCACGATGACCTGGTCCGGGTCGAGCACCTTCATGCGCTGGTCGAGCATGCTTTCGAACCAGTCCTGGCCGGCGATGCTGCCGGCGTCCTTGCCGGCCCAGTGCTGGTCGTAGGCCATCAGCAACTCGAAGTCGACGATGTCGGCATAGCCGGCATAGTCCCAGTCGGCGTCGTCGAACGGCACCGACAGCACGATGCCCCAGCCGTGCGGATCGAACGCGTCGTTGAGTTCGGACAGGAAGGCCTTGAGGTCCGGTTGCGCGCTCGCGGGGATTTCCTCGAAGTCGATCGTCACGCCCTGGAAGTGATTGGCGGAAAGGAAGGCGACGATCTGCGCGATGCGCGTCTGCCGCATCGCCGGGTCGGCCAGCATGCGCGCCAGGCCGGCCCCATCCCAGCTGCCTCCCACCGCGTTCTGCAGCAGCGGCAGGATCGGCGTGGAGGGTTTCTTGGCACGGATCAGGTTGAGCGCCTTGGCGTCGATGCTGGTGTGCAGCGCCATGTCCGGACCGCTCACGCTCATCCATGTCGGGATCACCCAGTCCAGCGTGGGCAGCGCGCGCTTCAGCGACGGGTAGCTGCTGTCGTCCCAGTTGACGTAGAAGCCGACCGCCAGCGGCCGGTCGGCCGGCTTGTCCAGCGATGGCGGCGGCGTGTGCGTGGAGGCGGCCTTGCTGGCATGCGTGCGCGGCAAGTGCAGCAGCTTCTGTCGCGCGCGCACCTCGGCGGCCAGCTTTGCTGCCGGTTTCAGCAGTTCCGGCGCGGCCGCCTTCACCCCGGCCAGCGCGTGCCGCGTCCGGCCGTGTTCGCCGATGTGCAGGCCGGCCATGCTGGGCCACACGAACAGGCTGGCCGCACATGCCACCACGAACAGCGTGCTGATCACCGCGGCGGCCAGCGCCAGTCGCGAGACACGGCTGGCCCGCCGGCCGGTGGGGTCGAAGAAGATCGGTTTCTTTTGCATGCCAGGGTCGGTTCTGCGGACGCCACGGGGCGTGGATCTGCATTGGTCCCGAAACCGCCTTGACACGGTGCGGACCGGGGTGCGCAGTATCCCCGATATGGGCCCTTCCACGCGACGGGCTGGCAGGGCCGGTCAGCTTGCGTTGGCTATCCGCTCGGGCAGGTGCGAGTTCGCTTGCCGCGAACGCGCCGGTTCGCGCGCCTTGTCCCGCACGGACCCAGTCAGCCGATCACGGGACCCGCCACCGGCCTGCTGAAATCCTGCGGCGTCAGCGTCTGGGTCAGCCGGAACACGCCTTCGTGGATCTTGCGTGGCAGCACCACGTCGAGCACGGTGGTCTGGTGCGGCCCGAGCATGGCGAACAGGTCGTCGTCGCTGGCGCTTCTGGCCAGCGCGTGGTGGACCAGGCCGCCGGGATCGGCCGGTTGCACGCTGGCGCCGTAAGGGCGGTGGCTGTCGACGGCGGGGCGCAGCGTCTTGCGGCTGTTGCGCGGGTCGGCCACGCGGGCGTCGCCGGCGAGCAGGCTGTGGTCGAGGAACAGCGAGATGGTGGTGCGCTGTTTCGAATTGGCCTGGCGGTCGAGCAGGAAGCCGGCCGGCAGCAGGTCGGCACTGGCCTGCACGCCGGCGGTAAACAGGAAACCGGCGCCGCTCAGCGGTTCGCCGGCCTCGTCGGTGAGCCGCACGATCAGCAGGCTGCGCGGGTCGTGGATGTGCACACGCGGGGCGAACGGGCCGGCCGGTTCCAGTTCCACCTTGTTCGCGTCGCGCGCGGCGTTTTCGCTTTCGAAGGCGTCGCACAGGCCGGCATAGTCGTCGGCGCTGCGTACCTGCAGGCAGCGCAGGATCGCCTGCACGGTGGCCGGCGCGGCCCTGGCCATGATGCCGTGCTCGTCGCCGGAATGGGCCGCGTCGGCGATCAGCCTGAACGCGCAGCGCGGGCCCCGGTTCAGGACGAGCGCCAGCGTGTCGGTGTCGCCGCGGGCATTGGCCTGCGGCGACAGCACGGCGTGGTGGGCGTTGAGGTTGGCGGCGGCGATGCGCACCACGCCGTCGGAGCCGTCCTCGCCGGTGTAGCTGTTGAGGTGGTCGTACAACTTGCGGTCGGGACGGTCGCCGGTCAGCACGAACAGGAACTGCCCACGCTTGACCGGGTCGTCGCTGTGGATGAAGTCGAGGTTGAGCGACAGCGACTCGGCGCTGCCCAGCTCCAGCCAGTCGAGGATGCGCTGGCCGGGGTCGACACCGGCGAACCACGACTTCAGCCGGCCGAGCATGCCCTTGCCGAGCTGCGCCAGCGCCGAGCCGAAGTTCGCCGGCGCCAGCATCACCAGGTGGCTGAGCTTGATCGTGCTGTGTGTGGCGGGCTTGTCGCGCTGCGCACGCAGCCATTCGCGCACCACGGGTCCGCCAGTGGAATGCGTGATGCAGGCGAAGCTGGCGTCGAGCAGGTGCAGGTCGCGCAGTGCATGGTCGAACGCGCGCACCAGGTCGGGCATGGTCACCGCATCGTCGAAGCTCACGTATTCGGACAGCCAGATGTCGGCCAGGCTCAGCGTGAGGCCGGCAGTGGCCGCCTGCTGCTGCAACTGCTGCGGCAGCTGGCCGTAGGTCGAGGTGCTGGTGACGCTCCAGCCGTGGACGAAGACGAGGGTGGTCATGACTCAGCTCCCGTGCAGTGGCCCGGTCCGACGAGGGGCCGCGACAGCGGGCCATGATGCATGGCGATCCCGCCGGTGCGGCGCATCGGCATAATGGCACCAGCGTCCCGCCATCTCCACCGGACTTGCCCATGATCGTGAACGTGTTGCCTGGCCTGATCGTGCTGGCCGTCGTGCTGGCTCGGTTCAAGCGGCGCCGCTGCAGCCGCGCGCTGCTGGCGCTGGCGCTGGTCCTGCTGCTGGCCGCCGGTTGCGGGCCGCTGCCGATCTGGCTGCTGGCACAGCTGCAATCAGGCTACGCGACCACCGCGCCGATCAGCTGGGGGGATGGCCGAGATTTGCCCGAAAACGCTCATTTGGCGCCTAAGCCCTTGTTGTTAAACGATCTTTCGCCATCCACGAAGGCCTGCTGTGCCCTATCTCGCGTCACGATGTTGCGGCAGGTGATGCCGACGGGGACGCAATCGGCAACTTGGACAGAACTTCCTCCAGCGCCTCCAATCTGGCCTGGGCGCCGGCGGCGCGGTTTTGGCCCTCCTGCCGCGCTGCCCTTTCCTGGTCGAGCGCCTGCGCTGCCGCTTCCAGATCAAGGCGCGCTCGCTCCAGCGCTTGAACATCCCGGCTCCATGTCGTGCGTAAGCTGGCCAGTTCTGTCACTACCGGCTTGAGGGTGGCCACCTCCTCTTGCGCCGCGCGCGTGGCGCTTCGCGCTTGGTGCAATTCCTTGTCCAGTCGCGCGTGGTGTTCCGTCAGGCGCCCGTTATCGCGATTGAGCTGCAGGAGCTCGTGATTCTTGGCTGTGAGGGCTTCGTTGGCCTGGAGCAGCGCCACCTGCAGTTCCTGGATCTGGTGCTCATGCCGACGCTGTTCCTGCTCCCGCTGTTCCTTCACGGACGTCCGATAGTGCTCCAGCGCCTCGCGTGCATGCGCGTGTTTCTCCTCCAGCGATTGGGCGTGCGCTTCATGTTCGGCCACGCGGGCGGTCAAGCCACTGCCCCGCTCTTCCAGTTGCCGCAGTTGCAGGTTCGCGTCGAGGAGTACCTGGCGCGTGGCTTCGTGCTGTGTCTGCTCTTCGCGCAGCGCCGTCGCCGTACGCTCCTGATCGGCACGAGTGGACGCAGCCTCTTGCCGCATTTGATCCAACTGTGCGCTTTGTTCCTTCCGCTGGGCATCGAAACGGGCCGCTGCCTCGGCGACCTTGGCGTCAGCCTCCTCATTGAGCTGCCCTGCCAAGCGGCTGACCAGGTTGGCCAGCACGTCGCTGATCGGGAATTTGCCGCCGACGCCGGCGACATCTTCGGCTTCCAGTTCCTTGAGGTAGCGGTGGATGGTGGTTTTCGAGCCCGTGTTGCCCAAAGCCACCCGTACGGCGTCCACCGAGGGGTGCTTTCCTTCAGCCAGCAGGGCGTTACGGGCCTTCTCGATCTCAGTCTTGTACACGCCGCCACGGGCCATCTCGGGGTCCCCCTCATATTTCGTAACGTATTACATACCATGTAATTACGTAATACTTCAAGTGCACGGTATGGCGGCTAGGGCGTGAAATCTGACACCGGATAATGGGAGGTTATCCGGTGTGAGGCGCTTTTTACCGGAAAAGGAAGCGCAGCGCCGGTACACTCGGCTGTCTTCGGGATCTCGAGTCAAGGCTAGCCTATGAAGACATAGGCGCGCTTGTTCGGCATACGGAACGACCCGTCATCGACGGGCCGTTCCGTGACAAACCATTCGCGCGGACGTGGTCAGCCTTTCGGTGCCGGTCCCTTCACCGCGGTGGCGAAGCCATCGGGACGAAGATACTTCGCGTAGGCCTGCTGAACTTCTGGCGCGGTGAGCTGCAGGTAATGCTGGCCGGCGATGGTCATCGCATCCAACTGCTTACCCTCGATTGATAGCTGAAGCAACTGGCCGCCGATCGCGCCGAAGCTCGACTCGCCCAGCGGAATCTGCCGCAGCATGATGCCCTTGGCGCGCTGTAGTTCGCCGGCCGATACCGGCTGCTGTTGCATCTGCTGTATATCCTTCACCACGATGGCGCTGGCCGCGGCCACCTTGTCGGGATCGGCACCGAACGACACCGTATACGTGCTGCGGTGCTTGCCTAGGTCGAAGCTGCTGCCGACGCTGTAGACCAGGCCGCGCGTATCGCGCAGATCGCGGTACAGCCGCGAGGCGTAGAAGCCGCCGCCGAGCACCTGGTTGCCGAGGTCGAGTGCGAAGCGGGCCGGATCGTCGCGGGTCACCTGGATGGTCTGCGCCATCGCCACACTGTCCTGGCTGGCGCTGCTGTCGGGCACGTCGAACTGGGCGGGCCGGTTGGACGGCACCGCGGCATAGTCCACCACGGGCTCCGCGCCGGTCGCCTTCCAGTCGCCGAAAGCCTGCTCGACCACCTGCTGCGCCTGTGCCGGATCCACCTTGCCGACGATGACGATCGTGGTCATGTCGGGGCGAAAGGTTTGTTTGTAGTAGTGCTTCACTCGGGGCAGCGTCAATTCGCCCACGTTCATGGGCTTGGGAAAGCGCAGCTGCGGGTCACCGGCCGGCAAAAGTGCCATCTCCATACCGTGGTGCATCAGGAAGGCAGGCGACCTGAGCTGCCCGGCGACCATGCCGGCCACCTGCTGCTGCACGACGGCGAACGCCTGCGGCGGCAACGCCGGATGCAGCTCGTTGTCGGCCAGCAGCTTGATGCCGTCGGCAAAATGCGCCGACGGCACCGCCAGCGAAAAGCGGCTGCCAGCCGATGCCTGCGCGCTGATCGCATCCAGCGCCTGCTGGAACTGAAGTCGGTTGAGGTGACTGGTGCCGAAGGGGAACAGCCCGTCCAGCACTTCGGCCACGCCTTCCTGGTCCTTGGACGCCTGCAGGTCCTGGTTGGTCTTGATCTGGCCGAACACCTGCACGGTGTCGCTGATCGATTCGGGCTGCACGATCAGGGTGAGGCCGTTCGGCAGCGTGCTCTTCACCGGCGACAACGCGGAGCGCGGCACCGAAAGCTTGTCGAACGCGTGTGCCGCCCAGTCCGGCAACGTCACCGGCTTGTCCGGGCTGGAGGAGAAACTCTCCGCGCCGCCAAAACCCTTGCCGGCCACCGGCTTGCCCGAGCTTTGCGGGGTGAGGATGGCGGTGACCGCGTGCGCGGGAACGAAGGTGGCGCGGGCCAGCGCATTCACGCCGGCCGGCGTCACCGCCTCGATCGCCTGCTTCATCGCGTCGGGCGAACCCAGCCCCTGGAACGCCAGCGCCTGCGACCACGCGTTGGCCAGCCCGGCGACCGAATTCTTCTGGAACTCCAGCCCGGCGATCGCCTTGCGCTTGGCCGCCTCCACCAGCGCCGGGTCGATGCCCTTGCTCGCCGCGTCGGCCAGGATCGACTGCATCTTCGCCAGTACCGGCTGCGGGTTGCCGCCGCGCGGGAAGATGCCCACCGCCATGCCCAGCCCGGCCTGCGGCATGAACTGCCCGACGAAGCCGCCGTACAGCGCGATACCGTTCATGCCCATGCCGAACAGGTCGGCGCGCTGCGAACCCAGCGCCGCACCGAGCACGGCGGCCGTGGCGTAGTCCTTCGCGCCAAGCCCCGGCATGCGATAGGCGAGGTAGACCGAGCCATATGGACTGTCGGTAGGCAACTGTACCGTTCTCGCCTGCACCGGCTGGAATGCGAATGCGGGCCGCGCCGGCATCGTGCCGCGCGGAATGTCGCCGAACTGCGCCTTCACCTCGGCCAGCGTGGCGGCCGGATCGACGTCGCCGGCGATCACCAGGATCGCGTTGTTCGGCGCGTACCAGGTGTCGTGGAACTGCTTCAGCATCGCCGCCGTGGTCTTGTCGAACGAGGCGCGCGTGCCCAGCGGCGTATGCGCGTACGGCGTGCCCTCGAACAGCTGCGCCTGCAGCTGTTCGTAGAATTTGTACGACGGGTTGGACAGGTCGCGCGACACCTCCTGCTCGATCGCGCCGCGCTCCTTCGCCCAGGCCGCGTCGGTCACGTCCACCCCGCGCATGCGCAGCGCTTCCACGTGCAGCGCCACGCCCAGATCCTGCGCCGGCGTGACGAAGTAATACTGGGTGACGCTCTGCGTGGTATCCGCATTGAAAGCACCGCCCATGTTCGCCGCGATCGCCGCCAGCTGGTCCTTGGTCAGGCCCGGACTGCCGCGAAACATCATGTGCTCCATCGCATGCGCTGTACCCGGAAACGTCTCGGACGCCTCGTCCGAGCCGGCCAGGTAATTGATCTCGGTGGTCACCACCGGCGCCAGCGTGTCGCGCACGATCACCACACGCAAGCCATTATCGAGGGCGGCACGGGTGACGTCGCGTCCGGATAGCCCAGTTCCAGCTTCTCGCGGAGTTCGGCGAGCTTCTCGGCGGTGGTGACCGTCTTGGCGACAACTGGGGTTTCCGTCACTTCGCGTCCTTCTCTTCGCCGGACTGTTCGGCTTCGATGCGGTTGATGGCCTCGCTCATATGGGCGCCGACCTTGGCGATGATCGGCTCGTCGATGGCCTGGATGTGCTCACCGCCGATCGGTACCACCTCCAACTCGGAGGCGAAATCGCCCCAGCCGCCGTCGGGCTGACGGGTGGCGTACGCCGGCTCGAAGATGATCGCGTCATCGTGGTAGCGGTCGGCCATGTAGAGCGTGACATGCCCGTCGTAGGGCTGGATTTCGATGGTGTCCAACGCCCGGTTGTCCAGATACGAGGTGCGCTGGTGCTCGACGATGCCGCCGGGAATCTCCACACCGCTCTGGGAGACGATGTCCAGCACGAACTTCACCTGGCCCTCGTCGTCGAGCTTCTCCAGTTCCTCGTAAGGGATCTCGGGGACCTCGACATTGAAGGTGCGCTCGGCGAACCGCGCGTAGCGGTCCCAGCGTGCGCGCATCCCGGCCTGGGTCTTGTCGATCGGCACACCCGGACGCACACAGTCGATCAGGCCGACGAAGCGCACATCGGCGCCGGCCTGCTTGAGGCCGATGGCGCAGGCGTAAGCCAGCGCACCGCCCAGCGACCAGCCCGCCAGCAGGAATGGGCCCTTGTGCATCTCCAACAGCTTGGGCACGTACTCGGCGGCGCGCTCCTCGATG
>CAVPQF010000140.1:0-26798 GCA_963707225.1 uncultured Gammaproteobacteria bacterium | reverse complement strand
CGGTGACACCACCGCCACGATCACCGAGGTCGCCAGGGCCCGCGCCCTGAAGATGCCGTTCTACCGGTCGGTCATCAACGTCACCAACTGGTGCCTGGTCTCGACCGTGTTCATCGTCGCCTGCTGGCCGGTGGCCGGCAAGTCGGCCCCGGTGGTCGCGGTGGCCACCGCCCGCGCTGCCACGGCGGTGGCGATCATCGGCGATCCGCAGTCCGAGCGGGTGCTGCGACCGGTGGCGGTGGCCGCACTGCGCACCGAGGTTCCGGAGAACTTCCGCGCGCCGGGGGTCATCCTGCGCCAGGTGCTGACCTGGGTGCTGTCCACCGGCGTGCCGATCCTGGCCATCGTGCTGGCGGTGGTCGCCAGCAAGTTCAAGATCCCAACGCGCCCGCGGAGAAGTTGACGACACCGATCCTGCTGCTGGCCATCGCGGCCCTGCTCATCGGTCTGGTCGGCACCGTGCTGGTCCCCATGTCGATCGCGGACCCGCTGCGCCAGCTGCCCAGCGCCAGCACGTAGCGGTCGGCACGTTCGAGCTTGCCGTCGATACGCACACCGGTGAGGCGACTGCCGTCGTGTTCGAGTTTTTCCACGGTGGCGCCGAAGCGGAACTCGACGCCGGCCTCCTGTGCCCGCGCGGCGAGCCGGCGGGTGAACAGCTCGCAGTCGCCGGTCTGGTCGTTCGGCAGGCGCAGCGCGCCGCTGAGCTGGTCGACCACCCCGGCCAGCGCCGGCTCCACCCGCACGATGCCGGCGCGGTCGAGCAGCTCGTACGGCACGCCGTACTGCCTGAGCACGGCGGTGTCCCTGGCCGCGTCGTCCAGCTGCGCCTGGGTGCGGAACAGCTGCACGGTGCCGAGCTGGCGGCCTTCGTAATCCAGCCCGGTCTCGGCGCGCAATTCGTCCATGCAGTCGCGGCTGTATTCGGACAGGCGCACCATGCGCGCCTTGTTGATCGCATAACGGTTGGCGGTGCAGTTGCGCAGCATCTGCAGCAGCCACAGGTATTGCTGCGGATCGAGGCCGGGGCGGATCGCCAGCGGCGCATGGCGCATGAACAACCACTTCAAGGCCTTCAGCGGCACGCCGGGAGCGGCCCACGGCGAGGCGTAGCCAGGCGAGATCTGGCCGGCGTTGGCGAAGCTGGTCTCGCGTGCCGGCGCGCTTTCGCGATCCACCACGGTCACCTCGAAACCGGCACGCGCCAGGTACCACGCGCTGCAGGTTCCGATCACGCCGCTGCCCAATATCAGTACCCGCATCACGCTCCCCTTCCACCGGTTGGCCTGCGGGCAGACCGCAGGGATGATCCCTGCAAGTATAGGAACGGTCGACCAATCTTGTTTTCTGTCTTTTGCCATGTTGACGGGTAAAATCACTGCCAGATTGGCAATCCTTGGTGAGTCCATGCCGGCGAAGAAGCGGGAATTCGACAAAATCGACCGGAAAATCCTCCGGGTGCTGCAGGACGAGGGGCGGATCTCGTTCACCGAGCTTGGCGACCGGGTGGGCCTGTCCACCACGCCGTGCACCGAGCGCGTGCGCCGGCTGGAACGCGACGGCGTGATCACCGGCTACCACGCGCGGCTCGACCCGCACATGGTCGGCGCCGGCCTGCTGGTGTTCGTGGAGATCAGCCTGGCCTACAAGTCGGGCAACATCTTCGAGGAATTCCGCAACGCCGCACTGCGCCTGCCCAACGTGCTGGAGTGCCACCTCGTCTCCGGCGCGTTCGACTACCTGATCAAGGCGCGCATCTCGGGCATGGCCTCGTACCGCAAGCTGCTCGGCAACACCTTGCTCACCTTGCCGAACGTGCGCGATTCGAAAAGCTACATCGTGATGGAAGAGGTCAAGGAAACACTCAGCCTGCCGGTAGGCGAGCGCGGCGGGCGCGGCGAAAGCGACGCCGCCGCGGCGTAGCGGGAAGTCGATCCATCGACCGAAACGGACAGACCCCGCATGGCGGGGTCTGTCGGCGTGACGCAACGGTGTAGCGGCGATCAGGCGAACGGATCGTCCAGCACGATGGTGTCGTCGCGGTCCGCGCCGGTGGCGACCAGGGCCAGGCGGCAGCCGGAGAGTTCCTCGACCGCACGCAGGTAGGCGCGGGCGGCAGGCGGCAGCTGGTTCCAGTCGCGGATGCCTGCGGTGGATTCCTGCCAGCCGGGGAATTCCAGGTAGACCGGCTTGCACTCGTCCCAGCCGTCCGCGTCGAGCGGGGCCAGTTCGCGGCGCTTGCCGCGATATTCGTAGGCGATGCAGACCTTGACGGTTTCCAGGCCGTCGAGCACGTCGAGCTTGGTGATGGCCAGGCCGTTGATGCCGTTGATCTGGGTGGCGCGCTTGAGCGCGACCAGGTCGATCCAGCCGCAGCGGCGCGGGCGACCGGTGCTGGCGCCGAACTCGTTGCCCTTCTTGCGCAGCAGCTCGCCCATGTCGTCGTTGAGCTCGGTCGGGAACGGACCGCTGCCGACGCGCGTCGCGTAGGCCTTGCAGATGCCCAGCACGTAGTCGATGTCGCCCACGCCCACGCCGGTGCCGGCGAGCGCGCCGCCGATCGTGGTGTTGGACGAGGTGACGTAGGGATAGGTGCCGTGGTCGATGTCGAGCAGCGCGCCCTGCGCGCCCTCGTACAGGATGTTGCCGCCGTCCTTGCGCACGTCGTGCAGGATGGTGGCGACGTCGTCGACCAGTGGGCGGATGTACTCGCCCCAGGCCAGCGCATCCTTCAGCACGGCGTCGTAGTCGACCGGTTCGGCCTTCAGCCACTGGGTGAGGATGAAGTTGTGGTAGTCCACCGCGGTCTTCAGCAGCGCCGGCAGCTCGTGCGGGTACATCAGGTCGGCCACGCGCACGCTGCGGCGGGCGACCTTGTCCTCGTAGGCCGGGCCGATGCCGCGGCCGGTGGTGCCGATGGCCTTGCCGCCGGCGGCGATCTCGCGCGCCTTATCCACCGCGATGTGGTACGGCATGATCAGCGGCGTGGCCGGGCTGATCTTGACGCGCGAACGCACCTCGACGCCGTTCGCTTCGAGCTCGGCGATTTCGGTCATCAGCGCGGCCGGCGACAGCACCACGCCATTGCCGATCAGGCACAGCGCGTCTTCGCGCAGGATGCCCGAGGGGATCAGGTGCAGCACGGTCTTCTTGCCCTTGATCACCAGCGTGTGGCCGGCGTTGTGGCCGCCCTGGAAGCGCGCCACCGCGCTGACCCGCTCGGTCAGCAGGTCGACGATCTTGCCCTTGCCCTCGTCGCCCCACTGTGCACCCAGAATGACTACTGACTTGCCCATGCTGCATTACTCCGAGATGTTCTCGCTCAGGTTCGTGGCGTCCCGTCGGCGGGGCCACGTGTCAATGAAAAAACTGCAACAGCACCAGGCCGGTCACCATTGCACCGGCGCCGAACAGCCGCAAGGTGCGCGGCGGCAGTTTCAGCGCCTCGCGCACCATCGCCTGCCAGCCTTGCGGCGCCGCGAACAGCAACAGGCCCTCGATCACCAGCATCAGGCACAACGCGGCAGCCAGCTGGTGCATCGGGGTCGACTCAGCGTTTCTGCACGGGCTGTTCGAAGTAGCGCAGGAACTCGTCGTCGGGCTTCATGATCAGCACGCCCTTGCCGTCTTCGAACGAGGTACGGTACGCGGCCAGGCTGCGGTAGAACGTGAAGAACTCCGGATCCTGGTTGTACGCCTGCGCGTAGATGGCGGCTGCTTCCGCATCGCCCTCGCCCTTCACCTTGGCCGCGTCGCGCTGGGCGTCGGCCTTCAGCACCTGGCCCTGGCGATCGGCGTCGGCCTGGATCGTCTCGGCCGATTCCTGGCCGGTGAAGCGCAGTTCGTTGGCCAGTTGCAGGCGCTCGGCGCGCATGCGCTTGTACACCGATTCGCTGACCTCGTTCGGCAGGTCGATGCGCTTGATGCGCACGTCGACCACGGCAATGCCGAGGTTCTTGCGCGCCGAGGTGTCGGTCTGCGCACGCACGCGTTCGGTGATGTCCTTGCGCCCGCCGGAGATCAGGTCGGGCAAGGTGCGCGCGTTGAACTCGAAGCGCAGCGCGTCCTTCACGATCGGGGTCAGCCGCTGCGCCGCCTGCAGCTGGTCGCCACCGGTGGCGCGGTAGTACGCGGCGTTGTCGGCGACGCGCCACTTCACGTAGAAGTCGACGTTGACACTCTTCTTCTCGGAGGTGAAATAGCGCTCCGGCGGCGCGTCCAGCGACAGGATGCGCTTGTCGAAGTGCATCACCTGCTGGATCACCGGCAGCTTGAAGTGCAGGCCCGGCTGGTAGTCGGTGCGCACGATGCGGCCGAACTGCAGCAGCAGCGCGCTGTGCCCTTCGCTGACCACGAACATGCTGTTGAGGCCAAGCAGGACGACCAGGACCGCGACGACGATGGAACCGATCTTCATCATGGCTGCGCCCCCTTGTCGGCCGCATTGCCGGTCGGCGGCGACACCACCGCGCCGGTCGTGCCCGTGTCAGGTTGCGCCGTGGTCGGCGAACCCTGCAGCGCCGGCAGGTTGATGATGTTGCGGCCACCGGAGCCGTCGATCACCTTGGGGTTCTTCGCCATCACCTGTTCCATCGTTTCCAGCCACAGCCGCTTGCGGGTCACTTCCGGCGCGGCCTTGTACTGCTTCAGCAACAGCTCGAAGCCGGCGGCGTCACCGGTGGCCCGGGCCACGCGCTCGGCCTTGTAGCCGGCGGCCTCGGCGGCGATGCGCGCGGCATCGCCGCGTGCCACCGGCACCACCTTGCTGGCGTAGGCCAGGGCGGCGTTCTCGATGCTCTGCTTGTCTTCGCGGGCGTTGTTGACGTCGTCGAAGGCGTCCTTCACCTCGTTCGGCGGCGCCACGTTCTGGAAGCTGACTTCGGTGACGCGCAGGCCGGAGTCGTAGGTGTCGAGGGTCTTCTGCAGTGCCTCCTGTGCCTGGGCAACCAGGCTGGCGCCGGCGGCGGACAGGATCTGGTCCATGTCGCTGCTGCCGATCACCGAGCGCACGGCGGCCTCGGCGGCGGCGCCGATGGTGCCGTCCGGGTCGTTCAGCGAGAACAGGTATTTGCGCGAATCGTCCACCTGGTACTGCACGGTGAAGTCGATCGTGATGATGTTCTCGTCCTTGGTCAGCATCGCCACCTTGTCGGTGACCGAGCGGATCCGCGTGGCCTCGACCTTGGTGACCGACTCGATCGGCTGCGGCAGCTTCAGGTGGAAGCCCGGCGGCAAGGTGCGCGAGTACTCGCCGAAACGCAGCACCACGCCGGCCTGGCGTGCGCCGATGATGGTGTAGCTGCTGAACAGCAATCCCACGACGAGCACCACCATCACGCCGGTGAGAATGCTGCCCGGGCCCTGCCCCATCTTGCCCAGGCGCTTCCTGGCGTTGTTGAGCAGGTCGTCCAGCGGCGACCTGCCGCCCTGGCGATTCCTGTTCCACGGATCACGTTGCCCGCTGTTGCCGGGTTCATTCCATGCCACGAGTCAGTCTCCTAGGGGCCGTCGGGAGGCCGGCAACCACGGCCGGAACACGCGCTGCACCGGGTTACACATGAGATTCAGCCAAAGCTGTCGGAGTGCCGCGCCGGCCGCCTTTCGGGACCGCGCAAACGTCGGTGATTCTAGCAGAGCACGGCTCGCGCCGCGCGCGGTGCGCTGGCGTCATTCCGCCACGGCCAGCAGCTGACGGAGCAGCAGGGCTTCGGTCGCATCGCCGCCGCTGATCGGGGCGATCACGCTGCGCGGTGCGTCGATGCGCAGCTGCCAGCCGTGCTCGTCCACCGTCTCGCCGGTGATCGCGCCGGCCGCCTTCAGCCGCGCATGCAGGCGCCCGGCCGACAGCGGCAACTGCAGCGCCGACTGCACCCGCTCGCCGCCGAGCAGTTCGCCCAGCGCCTGGCGCAGCAGATCCAGCCCGACACCGGTGGCGGCGGACAGCCACACCCGCACCGGCTTGCCGGCGCCGTCGCGCTCGATCCGCGGATCGGCGCCGGCCAGGTCGATCTTGTTCATCACGCGCAGCTGCGGCACGTCGCCGGCGTCGATCTCCTCCAGCACGTTGTCGACCACGCGGTGCAGGCGCTCGCGCTCCCCGTCGGCGGCGTCGCTGACGTGCAGCAGCAGGTCGGCATCGCGCGCCTCGGCCAGCGTCGCACGGAACGCGGCGACCAGGTCATGCGGCAGCTCGCGGATGAAGCCGACGGTATCGGCCAGCACGGCCGGACCGCAGCTCAGGTCTTCCAGCTTGCGCACGGTGGGATCCAGCGTGGCGAACAGCAGGTTGGCGGCGTAGACGTCACCGGTGGTCAACGCATTGAACAGGGTCGACTTGCCGGCGTTGGTGTAGCCGACCAGCGCGACGCGCGGCACCGTGTTGCGCAGCCGCGCGCGACGTTGCTGGCCGCGCTGGGTCTGCACCTTTTCCAGTCGCCTGGTGAGCATCTTGACGCGCTCGCCGAGCAGGCGGCGGTCGGTTTCCAGCTGGGTTTCGCCGGGTCCGCGGTTGCCGATGGCGCCGCCGCGCTGGGCGTCCAGATGGGTCCAGCCGCGCACCAGCCGGGTGGCCAGGTGCTTGAGCTGGGCCAGCTCCACTTCCAGCTTGCCTTCGTGCGAACGGGCGCGCTGGGCGAAGATGTCGAGGATCAGGCCGGCGCGATCGACCACGCGGATGCCCAGGTGCTTTTCCAGGTTGCGTTCCTGCACCGGGGTCAGCACGTGGTCGACCAGTACCAGGTCCGCCTCCAGCGCACGCGCCGCCTCGGCCACCTCGTCCGCCTTGCCGGTGCCGATGTAGTAGCGCGGGTTGGGATCTTCGACGCGGGCGCTGATCACGCCCAGCACCTCGGCCCCGGCGGATTTCACCAGCTCGGCGAATTCCTCGGCGCGACGTGCGGTATCGCCTTCGCCGCGGGAATGCGGCAGAACCAGGACGGCGCGATCGCCTTTCTTTTGTCTATCGAACACTGGTGGGTGTGATCCTTCAGGAGCAGACCCACTTCATGCGGGCGGACCGCCCCTCTATCAAGCGTCCGCGTCCGCGGAGCTGGCCGAAGCGTCGGACTGATGGTCGTGACCATCATGGCCGTCGTGGCCATTGCCGATACGTACGTTGCGGCTCGGCACCACGGTGGAGATGGCGTGCTTGTAGACCATCTGGCTCACCTGGTTGCGCAGCAACACCACGAACTGGTCGAACGACTCGACCGTACCCTGCAACTTGATGCCGTTGACCAGATAGATGGCTACCGGCACGCGTTCACGCCGCAACGCATTCAGAAACGGATCCTGCAACGACTGCCCCTTGGACATTTCTTGTTCTCCCCTTGCCACGGACAGACCGGAGAAAAAACGCCGACGGCGCCCCGGCCCAACATGCCGGGATGTTAGCTGCTTTCAAATACTTGATGGAAGAAGATTTTTGCGCCGTGCAAGTGCACTGGGTCACGCTGGCGCAGCTGACCCGCCCGGCCCGCCCAGAAACAGCTGAACGGCCGCCGCGGCGCGAGTGGCCAGGTCGGGCTGGTCGGGGTCGAACAGGCGGGTGCCCTGGTCGCTGCGCAGCCAGGTGACCTGCCGCTTGGCCAGCTGGCGGGTGGCGTAGATGGCGCGGTCGCGGAACTCGGCCGGATCGGTCAGGCCGTCCAGGTGTTCCCACGCCTGCCGGTAGCCGACCGCGCGGATCGCCGGCAGGTCGGCGTGCAGGTCGCCGCGCGTCCGCAACGCGCGTACCTCGTCCAGGAAACCCTCCGCCAGCATTGCGTCGAAACGCCGGGCGATGCGTTCGTGCAGCACACGCCGGTCGGTCGGCAGCAGGGCCAGTTTGAGCACCCGCCACGGAAAGCGCGACATCGCCCCGCCGCGCTGCAATTCGGACAACGGCCGGCCGGTCAGTTCGATCACTTCCAGTGCGCGCTGCAGGCGCTGCACGTCGTTGCAGCCGATGCGGCCGGCGGAAACCGGATCGAGCATCGCCAGTCGCGCGTGCATGGCCGGCCAGCCGAGTCGCTGCGCTTCGGCGGTGAGTCGCGCGCGGGTGGCCGGGGCGGCTTCCGGCAGATCGGACAGCCCCTGCTGCAACGCGCGGAAGTACAGCCCGGTGCCGCCGACCAGCAGCGGCACCCTGCCCGACGCGCTGATCCGCTGCATCACCGGCAGCGCGTCGGTGCGGAAATCCGCCGCCGAATACGGCTGACCCGGATCGCGGATGTCGACCAGCGCATGCGGATGGCGCGCCAGCGTCGCCGGGTCGGGTTTCGCCGTGCCGATGTCCATGCCGCGGTAGACCAGGGCCGAATCGACGCTGACCAGGTCCAGCGGAAACCGCTCGCTCAGCCCGCACGCCAACGCGGTCTTGCCGGAGGCGGTCGGGCCCATCAGGAAGATGGCGAGAGGGCGGGTATCGATCGGCATCGCGGTAGTTTAGAGGCTGCCGCCGCAACGCAAGAGGCCCGCATCGATGACGCGGGCCTCGGCGCCGGGGGCTAACGAGCGGCTTACTTCGCCGGCACGCCCACTTCCTTCGGCAGGTTGTCGGCGTGGTCGAGGTGGTGCATCACCCACAGCATGTAGCGGACGTCGACCTGGATCGAGCGGTTGAGCTGCGGGTTGAACAGCCAGTCGCCGCTGACCGATTCCCGGTTGCCGTCGAACGCGAGGCCGACCAGCTGGCCGTTCGCCTCCGTCTCCGGCGAGCCGGAGTTGCCGCCGGTAATGTCCAGGTGGCGAGGAAGTTGACCGGCGGCTGCGAGGGCATCCACATGCCTTCGTCAGCCTGCGCCAGCGGGCTCAGCGACATCGCCACCGCGGTGGACCACAGCATCTTTTTCAACCGCATCGAACCCGCCTCGTGAGCAATCGCATAAACTTGCGACCATAGTTTGTCAAGGCATCCCCGGCAAGATGCCGACCCGGAAACCGTTGCCGGCGACCGCGTCCTATAATTGCCGTTTCCCCGCCCTCCCCGCGGGCCAACCGATGGATTCCCCATGCCGCAGACGATGAAAGCCCTGGTCAAGCGCAAGCCCGAGCAGGGCATCTGGATGGAAGAAGTGCCGCTGCCGCAGGTCGGCCCGAACGAGGTGCTGATCAAGATCGAGAAGACCGCGATCTGCGGCACCGACCTGCACATCTACAAGTGGGACGAATGGAGCCAGCGCACGATCAAGACGGGCCTCACCATCGGCCACGAGTTCGTCGGCCGCATCACGGAAATCGGCCCGGGCGTGACCGGCTACAAGATCGGCGACCGCGTTTCCGCCGAAGGCCACATCGTCTGCGGCCATTGCCGCAACTGCCGCGCCGGCCGCCAGCACCTGTGCCCGAACACGATCGGCATCGGCGTGAACCGCAACGGCGCGTTCGCCGAGTACATGACCATGCCGGCCTCGAACCTGTGGCCGATCCCGGACCAGATCCCGTCCGAGCTGGCCGCGTTCTTCGACCCGTACGGCAACGCCGCGCACTGCGCGCTGGAATTCGACATGATCGGCGAGGACGTGCTGATCACCGGCGCCGGCCCGATCGGCATCATCGCCGCCGGCATCGCCAAGCACGTGGGCGCGCGCAACGTGGTGGTCACCGACGTCAACGACTATCGCCTGAAGCTGGCCGCCGACATGGGCGCCACCCGCGTGGTCAACGTCACCAACCAGTCGCTCAGGGACGTGATGAAGGACCTGCACATGGAGGGCTTCGACGTGGGCCTGGAAATGAGCGGCAACCCGCGCGCGTTCAACGACATGCTCGACTGCATGTACCACGGCGGCAAGATCGCCCTGCTCGGCATCCAGCCCAAGGGCGCCGGCATCGACTGGGACCGGGTGATCTTCAAGGGCCTCACCCTGCAGGGCATCTACGGCCGGCGCATGTACGAGACCTGGTACAAGATGACCCAGATGGTGCTGACCGGCTTCCCGCTGCAGAAGGTGCTGACCCACCAGATCCACATCGACGACTTCCAGAAGGGTTTCGACCTGATGGATGCCGGCAACTGCGGCAAGGTGGTCTGTTCCTGGCATTGAGCCACGAGGCAGTGGCCCGTCGTTGCACGACGCCGAACGAATGAACCGCCCGCGGCCCGCAGGAAGGTCGCGAGCGGTGTTCCCGTGTTAAGCCCCGTCGCGGTAGATTCCGTTGGCGGCCTGTCCCGCCATGAAGGCGGAGCGGGCCGAACCAGGCCATTCAGCATTTCCAGGGAGTCGGTATGTCCGGGTCGAGCTTGTCGCGGCTGCGCGCGCCCTTGCGTGCATCCTGGGGTTCCGCACGCACGCGTGCACAGCAGTTGAGTCATTCGTCCCGTGCCCGCCGCATCGCCGCGGTCCTCGCGGCCGTGCTGCTGGTCTACACCCTGCTCGGCTTTTTCGCCGTTCCGCCGCTGCTGCGCAACTACCTGCAAAACCACTCCGTGGCGATGCTGGAACGGCCGCTGAGCCTCGGCCGGGTGCGCTTCAATCCGTTCACGCTGGACCTGCGGGTCGGCAAGCTGCACCTGCCCGAAGCGGATGGCCAGACCCCGTTCGTCGACATCGACCAGCTCACGGTCAACGCGTCGTGGGGCTCGCTGTTCCGCCTGGCCCCGGTGCTGGACGAACTGCGGCTCGACCAGCCGCGGTTCGCCGTCACGCGGGGCAAGGACCAGCGCTTCAACTTCACCGACCTGGTCGAACGCTTCACCGCGAAGCCGTCGCCGCCGGACAGCCCGCCGGCACGTTTTTCGCTCTCCAACATCAGCGTCCACGGTGGCGACATCCGCTTCGACGACCGCCTGCTGGGTGCACAGCACCACATCGAAAAGCTCGAACTGGGCATCCCGTTCCTGGCCAACCTGCCCAGCTCCACCGACATCTTCGTGCAACCGCTGCTGGCCATGACGGTGGACGGCAGCCCGCTGCGCATCGACGGCCAGACCAAGCCGTTCGCCGGCAACCGCGAGTCGACCATCGGCTTCCAGCTCGACCGGCTCGACCTGCCGCGCTACCTGGGCTATGTGCCGACGGCGATGCCGGTGGCGATTCCCAAGGGGCTGCTCAGCGGCAAGCTGTCCCTGCACTTCGTGCAGACGCAGCCGACGCCGCAGCTGCAGCTCACCGGCGGCCTGCAGGTAGATGACCTCGCGCTCGACAGCAGCCGCGGCGAGGCCATCGCCAGGCTGGGACACGGCGACATCGAGCTGACCGACGTGCAACCGCTGGCTTCGCGCTATCACCTCGGCGCGATGAAGCTGGAACGCGCCGCGCTGTTCTACACGCAGCATGCCGGTGGCCACAGCAACTTCGATACGCTCATGCCGCCCGCGACCAAGGCCGACGATGACAACGCGCCGCCGACCGATCTGCGCATCGCCGCGCTCACGCTGCAGGACAGCGCACTCACCTACGCCGACGCCAACCAGGCCAAGCTGCAGCTCACCCAACTGCATGGCAGCCTGCTCGACCTGGGCACGCTCGCCGGACCGCCCGGCAAACTCGATCTGGCCAGCCAGCTCGCCGGCGGCAGCCTCAGCGTGCGTGGCGTCGTTGATCTCGCCGCCAGCCACTATGCCGGTGCACTCGAACTGAAACAGGTGGCACTCGTGCCGCTGCAGGCGCTGGCCGCCTCCGCCACCGCGGCACGCATCGCGAAAGGCAAGCTCGACGGCAGCGGCCAGCTGCGGCTGGACTGGGGCAAGGTATTCAACGTGCACGTCGAGCCGGCCCAGCTCGGCATCAGCGACTTCGCGCTGGAACCGCAGGCCAAGGGACTGGCCGCGCCGGTGGCCTGGCGCAAGCTGGATGCCGGCATCACCCGCCTCGACCTGGTTGCCCGCAACGCGCAACTGGACAAGCTCACGGCGAACGGCCTGCAGGTCGACGCCGTGCGCGAGCGCGACGACCGGATCAACCTGGCCAGCCTGTTCGCCAGCAAGCACGCCGCGTCCGCCAGCCATGACGACGGCCCGGCCTGGCGCTGGAGCATCGCCCGCCTCGGCGTCGAACAGGGTTCGCTGCGCCTCACCGATCGCAGCATCGATGGTGCCAGGCCGACACCGCTGCTCATCGAGGCACTCAACGGGAGCATCGAGGAACTCGGCAACAAGCTCGACCAGCCACGTCGGATCAAGCTGGAGGGTCGTATCGGCAAGGGCAGCTTCGCTACTGCCGGCACGCTGCAGCCCATGCCCGCGGTGGCCGACCTTCAGCTGACCACCAGGCGGCTGGACATTGCCGGTTTCGTGCCCTACGCCAGCGTGCCGCTGAACGTGGATGTCACCAGCGCCCGCTTCAGCAGCGACGGCAAGCTTCACTACGACGGGCGCCGATCCGAGCCCCGCTTCGATTACATGGGCAACGCCGCGTTCGAGCGCGTGCGCATGCAGGACAAACTCACCGGCGACGACTTCATGCGCTGGCGCTCGCTGAGCGGTTCGCGCATCGACTTGCGCTACGGCCATGGCACGCCGCGCGTGCATGTGGGCGGGCTGGTGCTGGACGCGTTCTACGCGCGCGTCATCGTCAACAGCAACGGACGCCTGAACCTGTCCGACGTGATCGCCAACGGTGAGCAGGCACCCGTATCGGTGACCCGCGCCGCGAACAACACACCGGCGGCGCCACAGCCGGCATCGAGCGCACCCACGGCACCCGCAGCCGACATCCGTATCGGCGAGGTTACCCTGGCCAATGGCCAGCTCAACTACACCGACAACTTCATCAAACCCAACTACACCGCCAACCTCACCAGCCTCACAGGCAGGATCGGCGCGTTCGGCACCGCCGGCGAACCGCCCGCCGAACTCGTGGCGCAGGCGAAGCTGGACGATGCCTCGCCGGTGGACATCAGCGGCAGCATCAACCCGCTGCTGCCGGTGGCCTTCCTCGACATCAAGGGCAAGGCGACCGACGTCGAGCTGACCCGGCTCAGCGCCTACTCCGGCAAGTACACCGGCTACCCCATCACCAAGGGAAGGCTGACCGCCGACGTGCACTACCTGCTGGACCAGGGCAAGCTCAACGCCGACAACCACATCTTCATCACCCAGCTGACCTTCGGCGAGCGCATGGACAGCCCCGGCGTGTCGCACCTGCCGGTGAAGCTGGCGGTGGCCCTGCTGAAGGATACCGAGGGCAATATCGACGTGAACGTGCCGGTGTCCGGTTCGCTGGACGATCCGCAGTTCAGCCTCGGCGGCATGATCATGCGCGCGTTCGGCAACCTCATTGCCAAGGCAGCCACCGCGCCGTTCCGCCTGCTCGCCTCGGCGTTCGGCGGCAGCCACGAGGACCTCGGCTATGTCGAATTCGCGCCGGGTTCGGCCGTGCTGGATGGACCCGCCAGGAACCGCCTCGGCCAGATCGTGCAGATGCTCAGCCGCAAGCCCGCGCTCACCCTGGACATCAGCGGCCGGGCAGACCCGTCGCTGGACGAAGCCGGCTTGCGCAAGGTGACCGTGGATGACCAGATCCGCCGCGAGAAACTGGCCAGGGAGTCGGGCGACAAGATCGCCGCGGACGCCTCGTCGGCAGCGCTGGCCGAGGTGACGGTGACGCCCGACGAACACGAGCGCTATCTCCGACGCGCCTACCGGCACGCCGACTTCGAGAAACCCAAGAATGTCCTCGGCCTCAGCAAGTCGCTGGAACCTGACGAGATGCGCAGCCTGCTGGAAACTCACGTGAACGCGGACGCCGCCGCGATGCGCGCGCTGGCCGAGCGCCGTGCCGCCGCCGTGCAGGACTGGCTGCACGGCAAGCTGGACGACAAGCGGGTCGCGCTCAAGCCGCCCAGGCTCGACGCCTCGGGCATCAACGACAAGGGCAAGAGCACGCGCGCGGATTTCGGCCTGCACTGATTGCGGCGCAGCACGACCCGCATGCGCGGCGATCGGCTGGCGTCCTACAATGGCGCCTTGCCCACGCCGGAATCTCCCATGAGCTACTCAGCCAAGGCGCGCTACGCCAGCGAACTCGACGCCATCCGCGAACAAGGCCTGTTCAAGGCCGAGCGCATCATCATCTCGCCGCAGTCCGCCGAGATCGAACTGGAAGGCGGCCGCAAGGTGCTGAACTTCTGCGCCAACAACTACCTGGGCCTGGCCGACCATCCCGCGGTGATCCAGGCTGCCAAGGACGCGCTGGATACGCACGGCTTCGGCATGGCCAGCGTGCGCTTCATCTGCGGCACGCAGGACCTGCACAAACAGCTCGAAGCGAAGATCGCCGCGTTCTTCGGCACCGAGGACACCATCCTCTACGCCGCCTGCTTCGACGCCAACGGCGGCCTGTTCGAACCGCTGCTGGGCGAGGAAGACGCAGTGGTCTCCGACGCGCTCAACCATGCCTCGATCATCGACGGCATCCGCCTGTGCAAGGCCAGGCGCTTCCGCTACGCCAACAGCGACATGGCCGACCTGGAGAAGCAGCTGCAGGCGGCTGATGCCGCCGGCGCGCGCACCAAACTGATCAGCAGCGACGGCGCATTCTCGATGGACGGCTTCATCGCCAGGCTCGATCAGATCACCGCACTGGCGGCGAAATACGACGCCATGGTGCACATCGACGAATGCCACTGCACCGGCTTCCTCGGCGACAGCGGCCGCGGCTCGGCCGAGGTCAACGGCGTGATGGACAAGATCGACATCTTCACCGGCACCCTGGGCAAGGCGCTCGGCGGCGCGCTGGGCGGGTTCACCACCGGCCGCAAGGAAGTGATCGAACTGCTGCGCCAGCGCTCGCGCCCCTACCTGTTCTCCAACTCGCTGCCGCCGCACGTGGTGGCCGCGGCGATCAAGGTATTCGACATGCTGGCCAGCGCCGGCGACCTGCGCGACAAGCTCAAGGAAAACACGCACTACTTCCGCGAGCAGATGACTGCCGCCGGCTTCGACATCAAGCCGGGCGTGCACCCGATCGTGCCGGTAATGATCTACGACGCGCCGAAGGCGCAGGCGATGGCCGCCGCCTTGCTGGAGGAAGGCATCTACGTCACCGGCTTCTTCTACCCGGTGGTACCGCAGGGCCAGGCGCGCATCCGCACGCAGATGAGCGCGGCGCATACCCGCGAACACCTCGACCGGGCCATTGCCGCCTTCACCAGGGTGGGTCGGAAGCTGGGCGTGATCGGCGGCTGACGGCACTCAGCCTCTGCGGGTGTCGAGCGCCTCCACTTCATCCGCGCCCAGCTGTCGCCACTGCCCTTTCGCCAGTTCGCCCAGCGCAAGCGATCCGATCGACACCCGGATCAGCCGCAGCACGTCGAAACCAAGGGCAGCCAGCAACCGGCGGATATGCCGGTTGCGGCCCTCGTCCAGCACCACTTCCAGCCAGGCATTCTTCTCGCCCGCACGCAATAGCGTCACCCGGCGCGCCCTGAGCAGATCGCCGGCATCGTCGATACCCGCCAGCATCGCAGCCAACACGGCGGCACCCGGCAGGCCGGATACCTGTACATGGTAGGTCTTGTCCAGGTGCCTGGCCGGATCGGTGATGCCGGCGGCCCAGAGGGTGTCGTTGCTGAGCAGCAGCAGGCCCTCGCTGGCCTTGTCCAGCCGACCGACCGGACCCAGCCACGGCAAGCCGGCGGCAGCCAGCATGGTATAGACCGTCGCGCGGCCCTGCTCGTCGGCTGCGCTGACCACGAGCCCTCGCGGCTTGTTGAAAGCGACATAGACGCACTTGGCCGCCTTCACCGGCTGGCCGTCGACGGCAACCTGCTGCCGATCGATCAGGGTGGGGTGATACGGATCACGCACCACGCGCCCGTCCAGGCTGACGCGGCCTGCCCGGATCCATTGCTCGGCCTGGCTGCGCGAGCAGGCACCCAGTTTGGACAACACGCGGGCCAACCCATGGCGCGGCGGTTGTGCGGATACCGCGGAGCGCACGGGGCGAGGAGAAGGTAATCGAGGCATGGCGCCAGCGTATAGGCCGGGACCTCCGCGCGACAAGAAGATGCCTTCCTGCAGCGGTGACAGACAGGCAGAATCGGGTAGAGGGAGGCGTCCATACCATCTTGCCGGGGGAGTAGAGGACTTTCACCTCCAGGGAGGTGCGCCCTGCCGGGCGCACATCGGGTAGGGAGCCGGAATACTCCGGCCCCCTCCCACACCACCGTACGTGCGGTTCCGCATACGGCGGTTCCCGTCTGCCATGTAGTTCATGCGAACTTCGAGGCCTTGAGCTTGTTTCGTTCGTCGTGTCGCCTGTCGTCCTATGGACACCCCAATCACCTTCCGGACTTCCGGCCCGTCCAGCTCTGACCAAGGCTCCCGGCTTGCACCGGAACTTCTGCCCAAGACGCGCAGAGAGCACGCGTGACTTGCCACTCGTGACAGGTTCGGCCCTTCGGTCATACCGCACCTACTATGGCCTCTGCTGACTTCTCGCTCCGCCCTGCGGCGTCGCCCTTTGTGCGCTGCGCGCATCCTTCGCTACGCTCAGGACCAGCCTACGGCTGTCCTGCGCCCTTCGGGCTGGTCAGGCACGAGGCGAGATCTCCCCGGGTATGACGCACCTGCCTTCCCGCTTACGACCGAAGGAAGTCCCCTTGCGGGATGCCTGTCGGATATACGCCGTGTCGTTCCGTGCAAGTACTGGGCTTTGGCCTTCATGGCTGCCTCACCCCGACACGTCGCCTCGTATCCGCTTCTTGTTATTCGCCGCATCCCTGCGGCTCACCCCTTCGGGGCCAGCCTGCGGCTGTTCAAGACCGCTCCCGGCGGTCTTGTCATCAGGCCAGCGTTTTGCCTCGGGCTTCCTTCAGACGACCAGTCACCCGATCGCCCTTGCCTCTGGCTAATCCTTCCCCTTGCCGGGTGGATAGAGGACTTTCACCTCCAAGCAGGTGCGCCCTGCCGGGCGCACCATAAAAAACCCCCGATCGCTCGGGGGTTTTGCGTTGGTGGTGTATGGCTGACCGTGTGCCGAATCGACTACCGAGCTCATGAGCACAGGCGCGGGTTAATGCAGACTTGACATGCGACGCGAGGCGTTTACTCGGTTGCGGCCAAGGTCTTGCGGAACCGCGCCAGCGAGATCATGAACAAGATCGATCCGATCACCGCCAGGCTGATCATCTGCGGCCAAACCACGTCCAGGCCGGCCCCTCGATAGAGAATGCCCTGGGACAACATCACGAAGTGGGTGTTGGGCGCTGCCAGCATCACGAATCGGACGATTTCTGGCATGCTTTCGCGCGGCGTGCTGCCACCGGAGAGCATCTGCAGGGGCAGCAGAACCATCAGCAGCAGCATGCCGAACTGCGGCATCGAACGAGCCAGCGTGGCCAGCAAAATCCCCAACGACGTGGTGGCGAACAGATGCAGGGCCGCGCCCACAAAGAACAGCGGCAGCGAGCCTTCGATGGGCACGCCCATCAGGCCGCGCACGATGACATTGAGGGCAAAGGCCGACGCAACCAGCACCACGGCCGCCATCGCCAGCACCTTTGAGGCCATGATCTCGAACGGGGCGACCGGCATCACCAGCAGGTGCTCGAGGGTGCCGTGTTCGCGCTCGCGGATCAGGGCCGCGCCGGTCAGCACGATGGACAGCATGGTGATGTTGTTGATGATCTGCATTACCCCGCCGAACCAGGACTTGTTGAGTTCAGGGTTGAAGCGGGCGCGCAGGGCCAAGTCCACCGGCGGGCTGGACACGGCACGTTCGCGGCGAGCGAACTCGTTGACCTGGCCCAGGACGATCGTCTGGATGTAGCCGCTGCCGGTGAAGGCCTGGCCCATGCGCGTGGCATCCACGCTCAGCTGGATGGTGGGGGAGCGCCGGGCCAGCATGTCGCGCTGAAAGTCGGCCGGGATGTACAGGGCGAACGTGTCGAGCCCGGCATCCATGCGCGCATCCAGCTCGGCCGGGGTGATCAGTGTGGGCGGCATGAAATAGGGCGGGCGCAGGGCATCGACGATGCGCCCGGACAGCGGCGAGCGGTCCTCGTCGATGACCGCGATGGGGGCCTTGTGCAGCGTTTCCGGCATCGCCGTGGCGGCGGTGTAGATCGAGAAACTGAATGCGTAGACGATCAACACCAGCATGATGGGGTCGCGCAGCAGGCTGCGCAGCTCCTTCAGGCCCAGGTAGACGATGTTGCGCAAGTGTTGCCGTTTCATCGCTGTTGCTTCCTGAGCAGCACGGCGGCCAGGCCGATCAGGACGGGGATGCTGATCAGCAGCGGCACGAAGGAGGCCCGCAGATCGTGGAATTCCAGCGCCTTGGAGAAGGTGCCGCGGGAGATGGTCACGAAGTGGGTCGTCGGAAAGACATTGCCGATCAAGCGCCCCGCGCCTTCGAGCGAGCTGACCGGATCGATGAGGCCGGAGAACTGCACCGCCGGCAGAATGGTGAGTAGCGACGTGCCGAACAGGGCCGCCACCTGGCTGCGCACGAAGGTGGAAATGAGCAGTCCGAGGGCAGTGGCGCTGATCACGTAGAGCAGCGCGCCCAGCGCCAGCGCCGCGAAGCTGCCGGTGACCGGCACGTGGAACAACACCACGGCCATCAGCACCAGCAGGAGAAAACTCGCCATGGCCAGCACGACGTAGGGAATCTGCTTGCCGAGCAGGAATTCGAGTCGTGTGCTCGGTGTCACGTAGAAGTTGATGATCGAGCCCATCTCCTTCTCGCGCACCACCGAGAGCGCGGCGAGAATGGCCGGGATGAGCATCAGCAGCAGCGGAATCACCGCCGGCACCATCGCCGGCAGGCTGCGCACGTCGGGGTTGTAGCGAAAGCGCGTCTCCACGGTCGCGAGCGGCGCCACGGCGGCCTCGCCGAGCGCCTCGCGCATGCGCTGGCTCACCCAATACTGGTGGATGCCCTGCACATAGCCGCGCACCGTCTCGGCACGGGTGGGCATGGCCCCGTCGATCCAGGCGCCGACCTGCACCGGCCGGCCGCGCAGCAGATCGCGCCCGAAGCCCGGCGGAATCTCGATGGCCAGGCTGATCTCGCCGGCGCGCATGCGCCGGTCCAGATCGGCGTAGCTGGAGAGCGGCGCATGCTCCTTGAAATACCGGGAACCGGACAGGTTCAGGCTGTAATCCCGGCTGATGCTGGTCTGGTCGTGGTCGAGCACCGCATAGGAAAGGTTCTCCACATCCAGCGTGATGCCGTAACCGAGTACGAGCATCAACAGCAGGCTGCCCAGCACGGCCAGTGTCAGGCGGATCGGGTCGCGCCTGAGCTCCAGCGACTCGCGTAGCGTGAAGCTGAACAGCCGCCGCAGGCTGAAGACCCGGCGGCTACCGCGCGCCAACCCCGCCGGCACGACGGGCGAGCTCGGCGGGGTGGTTTGCGGGGGCGGCGCCGGCAGCGTCTCGCCGTCGGCTTCCTGCAGGTAGGCAATGAAGGCATCCTCGAGCGTCGGCACGCCACGCGCCGCCACGATGGCCTGAGGCGTGTTGGTCACCAGCACGCGTCCGGCGTGCATGAGGGCGATGCGGTCGCAACGCTCGGCCTCGTTCATGAAGTGGGTGGAGATGAAGATGGTGACGCCATCGCGGCGTGAGAGCTCGATCAGCGCACGCCAGAAGGCGTCGCGCGCCACCGGGTCTACCCCCGATGTCGGCTCGTCGAGGATGAGTATCTCCGGACCATGGATCATCGCCACCGCCAGCGACAGGCGCTGACGGTCCCCCAGCGGCAGCGCATCGGGCAGCGTATCGAGGATGTCGGTCAGGTCGAAACGGTTGGCCATCACCTGCACGCGGGGCCCGATGTCAGCCTCCGGCATGCCGAACAGGCGCGCGTGCAGCATCAGGTTCTGGCGCACCGTCAGCTCGCTGTAGAGCGAAAAGCTCTGGGTCATGAAGCCGACGCGACGACGGGTGGCGAGGTCGTGGGGGGCGAGCGGCTTTCCGAACAGCAGCGCCTCGCCCTTGCTCGCAGGCAACAGCCCGGTGAGCATTTTCATGGTGGTGGTCTTGCCGCAGCCGTTGGAACCCAGGAAGCCGAAAATCTCGCCGCGCCGGATGCGGAAATTCACCCCATCCACCGCGGTGAAGTCGCCGAAGCGCATGGTGAGTCCACGCGCCTCGATGGCAAGCTCCGTCTCGGCGCCGGCCGCCCGCGGCACGATCTCTACCGGCCGGTAGCCGGCGCGTTGCGCTTCTGGAAGCAGCGCGATGAAGGCCTGCTCCAGCGTGGAGCAGCCGGTATGCGTCAGCAGCTCGGCGGGCGTGCCGGTGGCCAGCACGCGCCCCGCGTCCATGGCCGCCAGCCAGTCGAAACGCATGGCCTCCTCCATGTAGCCGGTGGCCACCAGGACGCTCATGCCCGGTCGTTCGGCGCGAATGCTGTCGATCAACGCCCAGAACTGGCGGCGCGACAGCGGGTCGACGCCGGTGGTGGGCTCGTCGAGGATCAGCAGCTCGGGGTCGTGGATCAGCGCACAGCACAAGCCGAGCTTTTGCTTCATGCCGCCCGAGAGCTTGCCGGCCGGTCGGTCTGCAAACGGCGCGAGCCCGGTGGCGGCCAGCAGCGTGCCAATGCGCCGCGCGCGCTCGGCTCGGTCATGACCGAACAGGCGGCCAAAGAAGTCCGCATTCTCCATCACGGACAGGGTCGGGTAGAGATTCTTGCCCAGCCCCTGCGGCATGTAGGCAATGCGCGGGGACACGCGGGCGCGAAAGCGGGCGCTGGCCATGTCGCCGCCGAGCACCTCGAGGCGTCCGTCCTGAAGGGCACGCACGCCTGAAGCCAGCGCGAGCAGGCTGGACTTGCCGACCCCGTCCGGGCCGATCAGGCCGACCATCACCCCGGCGGGGATGTCGAGGTCGATGTCCTGAAGCGCCTGCGTCTTGCCGTAGCGCAGCCCGATGCCTTGCAGGCACACCACCGGCGCGGCTGGGGCTGCGACGCTGTTCATTTCGGCAGCCTCACTTGCAATTGCGGCGGCCAAGGCGCTGCGGGGTCGAGCGTGACATAGGCCACCCCAGGCAGGCCGGTCTTGACCTGGGGCAGGTGCTTCTCCAGCAGCTCCTGGGGAATCTGCGCGCGCACCCGGAACATCAGCTTCTCGCGCTCGACCTGGGTTTCCACCGTCTTCGGTGTGAACTGCGCCACGTCGGCGATGAAGGAGATGTGCGCCGGAATCACATACTGCGGCACCGCATCGAGCACCAATCGCGCCTCGCTGCCCAGGGCGACGCGGCCAACGGCGCGGGTGGGAAGAAAGAAGGTCATGTAGACATCCTTCAGGTCCACCAGGTTGAGCACCGGCGCACCCGCGCCCACCACCTCGCCGGGACGGGCCACGATCAACTGCACGCGACCATCGCGCGGGGACTTCAGCAGGCTGTCCTCGATGTCAGTGCCGATGCGGGCGGCCTCCGCACGCGCCGCCTCTACCGCCGACTCGCTGCCGCGGATTTGGCTACGGGCCACCGCAATCGCGGCGTCGCTGGCCGCCACCTGCGCCCGGGCAGCGGCCAGCGACGCCGCGGCGCTATCGACCGCTTCGGTCTTGTCGTCGAGTTCCTGCTGCGAGATGAACCCCTGTCGACGCAGATCGGTGAAACGCTGCGCGCGCTGCTGCGCGGCCGCCAGCTCGGCCTGGCGCTGCACCACCAAAGCCTGTGCGGCGGCCTTTTCGCTCTTGCGCTGGGCGAGCTGGCTGTGTGCCGTGCCCACCGCATCTTCCGCCTGACGCATGAAGGCCTCTGCCTGTCGCAGTTGCGCCTTAAGCGATTCGGTGTCCATGCGCACCAGCACCCGGCCGCTACGGACCAGTTCGCCCTCGCGCACCTCAATGGACTGAATTCGGCCCGGCTGGCGAGCTGCGATGTCGATCTCCACCGCCTCGATACGACCGTTACCACTGACGATGTGCTCCATCGCCCCATCGCCGTTGTGCTGCAGCCAGAAATACACCGCTGCAACGACCACTGCGGCAATCACGCCCGACAGAAGAGCCCAACGCTTGATGGTCATGTTCGCATCCTCATATTTGCATCCTCATGATACCGTGTAACAGATCCCCCACCTGGGTGACATCGCCCACCCGCGCCGATTTCCGACATTCGCTGCGCGCCACGCAGTTTCTCGAACTCCAGCGCCTTGTCTTGCATCGCCAGTTCGTGGCCACGCTCGCCTTTACGGTCGAGCCATTTGAGGATTTCAGGTGCAAGACGGAATGCCCCGCCGAGGAGGCCACCAAGCAGTGTCTCGATCATTGCGGGCCTCCCATCAGCTTCAACTTGATGGCGGCCCCCACCAGCAGCGCGGCCAGGATGCCGGTGGTCACGACCTTGATGGTGGTCTGCCACGCCGTGCGGCGGGCATCGCGCCAGGCTTCCAGCAGGTCGCGCAGCTCACGGATGTCGCGGGCGGCGTGGCCGTTTTCGAGGCCAAGGTGGGCCAGCACACGCTCGGCTCCGCGTTCGGCGGCGCGGTCGAGCAGTTCGTCGAAGTCCTCGCGGCGCAGCAGGAGCATGTTCTCGACGAGCGCAGGCTGTTGTTGTTCGGGTTCGGTCATTGGTGTTCTCCAGAAATGCGAAACCCGCCCGTGGGTGAACATCTGGGCGGGTTTCTGGTGGGTACGAAGATGGGAAATCAGATGGCGATGCCTGCGCTCCAGCCGGTGGACTTGTAGGCCGAGAGCTTGGCCTCGTCCTCGATGTAGCAAAGCCAGCCCATCTTGGGCGGATGGAACTCCCACGTGCCATCGATGCGCACGGCGATCTGGTTGGTCTTGCCTGCCCACACGCCGGTGGCAGCGGTGGGGACGATGTAGCGGTCGCCATTGGCGGGGCTGGTCGGTGGCGTGGTCAGGTCGCGGTCTTTCACGGACAGGCCGACCACTACGCCGAGGCGTTTGAGGTTGGCGTCCATGCCGGTGTCCCAGCCGCTCTCGCCGAGCGTCCAGCCGTAGTTGAGTCCAAGGTTCGGATCGGTTGATGACATGGTTTATCTCCAGGGATTCGATGCTTGGCCGATGGTCTGACGTATGCGTCGGACAGCGCCGGGGTCGCCGATGCGATGGCTTTGCTGCGGGTGCTGTCGCCAATGACGCCCAACGATGGGCAGGTACAGCACGCCGCCACGCTTGGCCACGAGCAGGGTCAGCAGCCAGTCGGCGAAGTTGTTGAGGTCGGTGGTTTCCGTGAGCGCGACTTCCACGGCAGACCGGCGCATCACGATCAAGCCATGCACATGGCTGGCGCTGTTGGCGTGCTGCCAGCGGCTGTAGGCCAGACGCCGCACCGCGATGTCGCGGCCGTTTTCGTCGGTCAATGCTTCGTCGGTGTACGCCATCACGGCCTGCGGGCAGGCATCCAGCGCATCGGCCAGTTGCGTGAAGGCACTGGCTTCGTACAGATCGTCGGGATCGACGAAGGACACCAGCGGCAACATTGCCCTGTGCGTAACCGGCCGCGCGTGCTTCGCCGATACGGCCCGGAATGCCCGGCAGCACGTGCAACTGGATCGGTGCGTCCTCGAGGCTGGCGATGCAGGCCTCACGCCATTCGGCAGGCTCGTTCAAGGTGAGCAGATGAACATCGATGTGCGGCTCCATCACACACCTCCCCAATACTGTCCCCAGCGCAGGCCGTAGCCAGCGCGATCCATGACCCGCATGAGCGACATCCGCATCCAGAAGACCGGCGAGCCCGACATCCTGCAGACCAGCGACGGCAGGCTGACCTTGTCCGTGCCGATCCAGATCAAACGCCGTAGCGGCCGCAAGCTGGTCACCTTGCCAAACGGCGAAACCGCGCCGGTTAGACCGTGGGACGTAGCACCGACCTCCATCCAACTGGCGCTGGCCAGGGGCCACCGCTGGGTGGCGATGCTGGAGTCAGGAGAGGCGAAGTCCTTGAAGGAGATCGCCACGCGGGAAGGAATCGACAACAGCTACGTCAGCCGGATGGTCAACCTGACCACGCTGGCGCCCGACATCGTGGCGGCCATCCTGGACGACGCACTGCCGAACCACATCACGCTGTTTGATCTGGCGGTTGATCCGCCAGCGCTGTGGGATGAGCAGCGCGAGAGAGTCGGTCTCTGAGGTGGAGACGCCCCTCAGCTCAACATGCCCTTGAGATCCTTGAGCATCAGGAACAGGTGATACGGATCGGTCGGGCTGGGCTCGAATTCCCACGATTCGTACCACTGCCGCGCCGCATCGTCCTTGGCATGTACCAGCAGGCAACGAATGCCGGCGATGTCGGCGGCCTGTGCGGTGCGCAGCAGTGCATCCTTGAGCAAGGCCTGGCCCAGTCCTTTGCGCTGATGCTCCTTGTCCACTGCGAGCCGGGCCAGGATCATGACCGGCACCGGATGACGCGCCAGTCCCTTCATCACTCTCGACGGCGCGGCCTCCGGATCGACGCTGCCGACGGCGAGGCTGTAGAAGCCGACCACCACGTCACCCTGGCAGCAGACGTAGGTCTGCGCGCTATTGGCCTTCTGATTGACGAGCGCGTAGCGCTGCAGGAACTGGTTCAGCGCGGCCTGGCCGCAATCGAAAGCATCGACCTGATCCAACGCCGTCAGCTTGCGAACGGGTGAGTAGCCATTGCTCAACCCAGCACCCCGGGTTCACGCAGCAACTTCTTCAGACGCGGCTTGCTCTGCACCGGCCGATCCAGCGCTTCCTGGAACGCCTGCCACTGCGTCTCGTCGAGCACGAACTGGCGACGATCCGCCAGTGTCTGCGCAGCCGCCGTCACGCCTGCGTCGAGCAGGAACTCGCTGACGTTCTTGTGGCAGGCGCGCGCGGCTTCTTGCAGCAGTTGCTTGACCGGCGTGCTTGCACGAACGTCAATGCGTTCGGTCTTGGAAATATTCAGGGTGCTCATGGTGCCCCTCCGGACTGATCTTGGATGCCCTCAATTGTAGTCGTCCGGACGTTGTCCTGACAAGGCAATTTCTTGTCGTTGGCCATCATCCAAGCAGCATCATCCGTGTTGCAATGTGTCGGTAGTGCTCGACAACTACCGACGAAACGCAACCACAGTGTTTCCTCCGCCACCCGATGCTGCAATCCAACCGCTTGATTCGTCCGCGCGTAACCCATTGATCTGTATGGGCCTGCGTTGCGGCCTTTGCGGACTTCGGGCCAGTTCCAGGGAGCGAGGTCGGAGCGAGGAATGGCCAGGAGAGAGTGGAATGTGGCCCGGAACGGCCAATTCGGGCGGCTGGCGAAGTCCGCAGGCGTTCGCAGGAACCCCCAACAACACGCGGGAACCGGCGCGATCAGAATCGGGTAGGGAGCCGGAATACTCCGGCCCCCTCCCACACCACCGTACGTGCGGTTCCGCATACGGCGGTTCCCGTCTGCCATGTAGTTCATGCGAACTTCGAGGCCTTGAGCTTGTTTCGTTCGTCGTGTCGCCTGTCGTCCTATGGACACCCCAATCACCTTCCGGACTTCCGGCCCGTCCAGCTCTGACCAAGGCTCCCGGCTTGCACCGGAACTTCTGCCCAAGACGCGCAGAGAGCACGCGTGACTTGCCACTCGTGACAGGTTCGGCCCTTCGGTCATACCGCACCTACTATGGCCTCTGCTGACTTCTCGCTCCGCCCTGCGGCGTCGCCCTTTCAGGCACGAGGCGAGATCTCCCCGGGTATGACGCACCTGCCTTCCCGCTTATGCCTGTCGGATATACGCCGTGTCGTTCCGTGCAAGTACTGGGCTTTGGCCTTCATGGCTGCCTCACCCCGACACGTCGCCTCGTATCCGCTTCTTGTTCATCAGGCCAGCGTTTTGCCTCGGGCTTCCTTCAGACGACCAGTCACCCGATCGCCCTTGCCTCTGGCTAATCCTTCCCCTTGCCGGGTGGATAGAGGACTTTCACCTCCAAGCAGGTGCGCCCTGCCGGGCGCACCAAGAAAAAACCCCAACCGAGAACGGTTGGGGTTTTGTTATTGGTGGTGGGAGGGTACCCCGCATCAAACGACTATTGAAAGTACGCGATACCGGCGTTGCTGGCAAGTTGCGAAGCCCTTGCGAACCAGTCGAAAAGCGGGGGTTGACTGCCGGATTGTAGACCTGCAAGCAGGTTTTCCGGCCATGCTGGTCGCCGGGAACGGGCACTCAAACTCGTCTGCTTTCCGGGGCCAGTTCAATTCCCGAAACGGGAATCGAACCCGCGTCCGTAAGGCTCGTTAGTCGTACCCCATCTTGAGCGCCTGGGCTTGCTCGGCCAGTACATCGAGGGCGTTGTTGCGCTCAGCGTCGACCCGCTCCTTGTAGGCGATCACGTCCTGGTAGCGGACGCGACGGTGCGTTCCTATCTTGTGGAACGGGATCTCGCCGCGCTCCAGCAATTGCACGAGAAACGGTCGCGAGACGTTGAGTATGTCCGCTGCCTCCTGCGTCGTCAGTTCCGCGTGGATCGGGATGATGCTGACCGCGTTGCCCTCACCGATTTCGGTCAGGACTTCCACGAGCAGCCGTAGCGCCGATACCGGGACGCAGACCGGATGAGATGCGCCCTTGTCGTCGAAGATCTCGATCTGCTGGGTTTCCGCTCGGGTCTGCAGGAAGGCGGACAGTGCCCGGCCGCTCTCGCGGGCGATGGCAACTTCTTCGGCCGTCGGCAGCGAATGGGTGGGAGAGTGTGTGGTCATGGCAGCCTCCTGGGCGCTTCAAGCAGCGTCATGGGACGCAGAATAATCGAAATAAACGAATGGGCGAAATATTCGAAAGGCGCGAGGTCATTCCCAGCAGGCAACCAAAAAGACACCTATTTACACCCATTCCTCGGCAGGGCAGCCCTCCATGCGGCGAATGGCCCCCTATTCACCGCACCGTATGCGGGGAAAGACTTGCGTGCGCGGAGAATGCAGCCCATAATCTCCGCA
>CAVPQF010000139.1:0-5132 GCA_963707225.1 uncultured Gammaproteobacteria bacterium | reverse complement strand
TCGCTGTGCACCACGCGCCAGGCATCGCTGACCTGATCGAGCTGCAGCCAGTCGCGGCGCAGCTGCACGGCGCGGGCGATGCGCGCGGCGATCCAGTCGGCGTCGATGCCGGCGTCCGGATGCGTGTCGAGCAGGCGCAGCGCGATGCGCGCGTGGCCGTTCCAGAACGCGCGGCCGACAAAGCGGCCCTTGGCGTCGTGCACCTCGACCAGGCTGCCCGGCGGCAACTTCGACTCCGGCTTGTAGATCTGCGCCGACCACACCCACGGATGGCCGGGGCTGCGATCGGACTTCAGGCGAATGACGGGGAGGGCAGCGGGAGTATTCATTCACGCATGATAGCTGGTGGCTGTGACGCCTCCCCTGCCTGCAGTTGCAGGGCGGGCACTGCCCGCCGCTTTGTCACGGTGCTGCGAAGCAAGAGCGGCGGGCGGGGCCCGCCCTACAGGGCGCCGAGCGGAGCGTCAGCGCAGGCGCAGCACCAGCCACGACAGCAGGGCCAGCAGGTTGATGCCCAGCCGCGACACGGCCGGGCCGGCGACGGCGAGCACGAAGCCCTGCGTGCCGAAGTGCCAGTCGATGCCCGGCCGCGGCGCAGCCTGCAAGGTGGCGAACACGTTGACGAAGGCGCCGCTGTGCAGCGCGTAGCTGAAGATGGGCGTGGCGATCAGCGGCAGTTGCAGCAGCTGCGCCCAGCGCGACAGCCGCACGCCGCCCTCGCTGCCTTCCAGCAGCAGCACGCCGGCGACCAGCACGAAGCCGAACAGGAGGAGGCCGATCAGCGCGACGATGCTGTCGTGGGTCGAGCCCAGCGGCAGCAGGCGGCGCAGCATCACCGCCACGCCGTACAGGCCGCCGGCGACTTCGAGAATGCCGATCAGGCGAAAGAGAAAGTTGCGCACGCGTGGCCCCGTCCAAAAGACGCAAGCTTAGCCGAGCAGGGCCGGTGTGATTGGCGCGGGCGTCGCGATTTTCCGCCGATGGCAATGCGGCTCAGGCGATCAGCACGCCGCGCGCTTCCTCGACGATCGCATGCGGCACGAAGCGGGCGCTGTCCTGGGTGACCAGCGAGCTGTCTTCGCGGATGCCGATGCCGCAGGCGCGGTCGCCGACCACCCAGCTGCCGATCAGCGGATAGTGGCCGTCGAAGGCGGTCAGCGGATGGCAGGCCTGGCGGATGCACGGGCCATCGCGGTACGGGCCGTCGGTGCGCAGCTCGCGGCCGTCGTCCAGGCGCATGGCGATGTTGGCGCCCTCGCGCGAATGCAGCGGCTTGCGCACCCAGCCGCGCGGCAGCTCGCCGCCCGTGTCGAACTCGGCCGGCAGCAGGTTCGGGTGGCCGCGATGGGCGTCCCACAGCAGCGGCAGGATGCCCTTGTTGCTCAGCAGCGCCTTCCACGGCGGCTCGATCAGCTGCAGGCCGGAACCCGGCAGATACGCGCCGAACGATTCGCGGAACAGGTCCTCCAGCGGGTACAGCTTGAACAGGCAGCCGATCACCTGGTCGTCGAGGTCGGTGAAGCGGCCGTCGGTGGAGATGCCGATGTCTTCGATCGCCAGCGCGCCGCACTCGATGCCCGCCTGCAGCGCACAGTCGCGCAGGTAGGCGACCGTGCCCTGGTCCTCCACCGAATCGCGCACCGCGGCGAAGTGGAACGGCCGCGCGATGGCGCGTGCGATCGTGCCGAACGCTTCCACCAGGGATTCCTGGATCGAATTGAACTGGTCGCTGCCGGCCGGCAGATGGCCGCGTGCGAGCTGGTCCTCCAGCCATTGCCACTGGAAGAACGCGGCCTCGAACAGCGAGGTCGGCGTGTCGTAGTTCAGCTCGTACAGCTTGGCCGGACCATGTCCGTCGTAGGCGAAGTCCATGCGGCCGTACAGGTGCGGCTGGCGCTCGCGCCAGCTTTGCGCGATCCAGTCCCGGTACGGTTCCGGGATCGCCAGCTGCTGCATGTGCTGCTCGCTGCCGACGATGCGCTCGACCATGTCCAGCGCCATCGCGTGCAGCTCTTCGCTGGGCGCTTCGATGTCCTGCTCGATCTCGCGCAGGCTGAAGGCGTAATACGCCGACTCGTCCCAGTACGGCGCATCGTCGATGGTGTGGAAACCGAAGCCGCAGTCGGCGGCCTTCGCGCGCCAGTCGGCGCGTTCGGCCAGGGCGATGCGACGCATCAGCTGCCGAAGCCGCGGCTGCCGCTGGACCTGCCGAAGCCGGAACGGCTGACCGTGACCGCGCGATTCGGCGTGGCGTTGATCGGCACCATCGCGGTGCCGGCGCCGCCGCGATAGACGCCGCCGGCGCCGGTGGCCGGGCGCTGCCAGCCGCCGTTGCTGTCGCGGAACGCCGGCGCGCTGTTGAAGCCGTTCGCGGCCACGCCGTTGCGCGACATCATTTGCGACAGGAAGAAGCCGGTCATCAGCGGGCCGAAGAACGAATGGCTGGCGCCGTCATTGCGTTCGGCGCATTGCTCCTTGCCGTAGCTGGCTTCGCATGCCTCGCGGTTGGCGAAGCGCGGCGCGGTGGCCACCGCGTCCTGCTGCGCCTTGGCGAAGGCCTGCTGGCAGGTGTTGCTGTCGTTGGTCTGCGCCACGCAGGCTTCGACCGAGGTGTACAGGCCCTCGCGCGATGCGCTTTCGCTGTCGCAGGCGGTCAGCAGCAACGGGGCCGTGCTCATCAGCAGCAGGGCGGCGGTGCGGGATCGTTTCATGGGCACGCTCGGCAAGGTATCCGGCCAAGCATGCCCGCTTGCGCGTGGGGAGGGAAGTTCTTGCGGTCGAATGCCGCAGCGGACTTCATTCCAGTTCGTCGGCCAGTTCGTGCAGGTCGGCGATGTGCTGTTCCCACCAGCGCGATTCGGCGGCGAACGGGAAGGCGGCGGGGAACGCCGGGTCGTGCCAGCGCGCGGCGATCCAGCCGGCGTAGTGCAACTGGCGCATCGCGCGCAATGCGGGGACCAGCGCCAGCTCGGCGTGGTCGAAGTGGCGGAACTGCCGGTAGCCCTCGAGCACGGCTTCCATCGCGCGCGCGTCGTTGGCCAGCATCCACAGGTCCTGCACCGCCGGGCCGGTGCACGCGTCGTCGAAGTCGACGAAGTGCGGGCCGGCATCGGTCCACAGCACGTTGCCGGGGTGGCAGTCGCCGTGCAGGCGTAGCTGGCGCAGCGGGCCGATGGCCTGCAGGCGTCCAGCGATCGCCGCATCCAGCCGCGTCGCCGCGGCCCGGTAGTTCGTCTGCAGCGAGGCCGGCAGCAGGGACGAGCCGAGCACCGCCTGCATCGGCTGCTGCACCATCGTGTCGCGATCGAGCCGGCCGCGATGCACGAACGGCTGGCGCGCGCCGATCAGGTGCATGCGTGCGATCAGCCGGCCCAGCCACTGCAGTTGATCGACGGCTTCCAGCTCCGGCGCGCGACCGCCGCGGCGCGGCGTCAGCGCGTAGCGGAAGCCGGCGTGATGCAGCAGGGTGCGCCCGCCGAAGGCGAGCGGCGCCACCACCGGCAGCTCGGCGTCGGCCAGCTCCTGCGCGAAGCCGTGTTCTTCGGCGATCGCCGCGTCGCTCCAGCGGCCGGGCCGGTAGAACTTCGCGATCACGGGCGGCGTGTCCTCAAGTCCGATCTGCCACACCCGGTTCTCGTAGCTGTTCAGCGCCAGCAGGCGGCCGTCCGGCCACAGGCCGCAGGCGACCACGGCGTCCAGCACCAGGTCGGGGGTGAGGCTGGCGTACGGCGTGTCCGCCGTCATAAAACGATGCGCTCTTTGCGTTCGCCTCCTCTCCCTCCGGGAGAGGATTGAGGTGAGGGTGCGGGTCTTCGCGGAAAGACCATGTTCAACGTACGCCCATGCCGCGCGCCGCAATCACCGCCATGGTGATGCGCGAGATGCACACCAGCGCGCCCTCCTCGTTCTCGATGCGGATCTCCCACACCTGGGTGGTGCGGCCGATGTGCAGTGCCTTCGCAATGCCGGTCACCGTGCCGCTGCGCACGCCGCGGATGTGGTTGGCGTTGATCTCCAGCCCCACCGCCAGTTCCTTCTCCGGATCGAGCGTGAGCATTGCGGCGGTGCTGCCCAGGGTCTCGGCCAGCACCACCGAGGCGCCGCCGTGCAGCAGGCCGTACGGCTGATGGGTGCGATGGTCGACCGGCATGGTGCCTTGCAGCCAGTCGTCGCCGACCGCGCTGATGCGGATGCCCAGCGTCTCCATCATGGTGTTGGCGCTCCACGCGTTGAGGCGGGCGAGGTCGGCGGGCTGCTTCCAGAGGCTCATCGTTGATTCCCGTGATGCGAGCCCGCATTGTTGTCCGTCGTGATCGCGACGACAATGCGCCTGATGCACACCGTTACCCTGAAATCCTCGGACCGCCAGTTTTCGGTGGCTGCCGGAGAAACCGTGCTGGAAGCGGCGCAGCGGGCTGGCGTGGCCTTGCCGTATTCCTGCCGCGCGGGCGTCTGCGGCAGCTGCAAGGCCACCTTGCTGCAAGGTCATTGCGAGTACCCGCGCAATCCGCCGCTGGCGCTGAGCGCCAGCGCGATGGCGCATCATGCGGTGCTGCTGTGCCAGGCGGTGCCGGCCAGCGACCTGCTGCTGGAGGCGCGCGAGGTGACCTCGGTGGAGGACATCGCGCGGCGCCAGCTCGGCATGGTGGTCACCGACAAATGGCAGCTCGCGTCGGACGTGACCGGCTTGCGCCTGCTGCCCGCGCACGGCGAGCGCCGGCTCAACCGGTTGCCCGGCCAGTACGTGGATGTGCTGCTGGAAGACGGCAAGCGCCGGCCGTTCTCGATCGCCAACGGCCCGCAGGCGGACGGCATGATCGAGCTGCACGTGCGCCACGTCGCCGGCGGCGGCTTCACCTCATGGGTCAACGATGCCTTGAAGGTGGGCGACCACCTGCGCATCGAGGGGCCGCTGGGTACCTTCGTGCCGCGCGAGGACTCCGAGCGGCCGATGGTCTTCATGGCCGGCGGCACCGGCTTCGCGCCGGTCAAGGCGATCGTCGAGCACTTCATCGCGCTGGGCACACGCCGGCCGATGCGGCTGTACTGGGGCGTGCGCACGGCGGCGGATCTGTACATGCGTGCGCTGGCCGAACGCTGGGCGCGCGAACTGCCGAACCTGCAGTTCCATG
>CAVPQF010000138.1:0-22585 GCA_963707225.1 uncultured Gammaproteobacteria bacterium | reverse complement strand
TGCTGGCCACGCCAAGCAGCAGGGCAATGCTCGCCAGCACGGTTAACCCTCGGACATGCTTCATGGTGATCCTCATCTGGTCTGGGCGTGTCGTAATGACGCGGGAGATTACGAAGCGTAACTCGACCCGGCAAGGGATAACAAGTTGCAGCGCCGCATCAAAGCCTGTTAAAAATCAATTACTTGGTGGCCTTCCCTGGCACCTGGGCGACTATTTGCAGCCATTTGGCTGCCATTCCGTGCGCTCGCCCCTGCTCCGTTGAACCCGCCGGCGCCATCGCTGCAGGCGATGACGCCGACGGGGATGGTCAGATATCCAGGTTGGCAACCTTCAGCGCGTTCGCCTCGATGAAATCGCGGCGCGGTTCGACCGCCTCGCCCATCAGCATCGAGAACATCTGGTCGGCCGCGATCGCGTCCTCGATGCCGACCTGCAGCATGCGACGGGTCTCCGGATTCACCGTGGTGTCCCACAGCTGCTCCGGGTTCATTTCGCCCAGGCCCTTGAAGCGCTGGATGCTGCGGCCCTTCTTCGCCTCGTCCAGCAGCCAGTTGCGTGCATCGAGGAAGCTGAGCACGCCGCGCGAGGCATTGCCCCGGCGTACCACGGCGTCGGGCTGGATCATGCCGGCGATCTGCTGGCTGATCGCCAGCAACGGGCGGAACTCGGCGCTGCCGAAGAACGGCTGCGGCAGCAGCCAGGTGTGGCTCAGCCCATGCTGCTCCTTCACCACCTCGATCGCAGCCGGCTGCTCGCCGTGGGCCGGGCGCAGCGACATGCGGTAGTGCGGCTTGCCCAGGCCGCTGGCGGCCAGGCGCTGGGTGGCGCCGTCCAGCCAGGCCTGCATGGCAACCGGGTCGGACCACAGTGCCGGCGCCATCGGCGTGTGTTCGAGCAAGCCGTTCAGCACGGCGGCATCGAAGCGATGGGCCAGCTTGGCGATCTGGTCCAGCGCGTGCTGGTAGCCGCGCAGCAGCTTCTCCAGCGCCTCGCCGGTGACCGGTGGCGCATCCGGGTTGTAGGTCAGCGCGGCGTTGTCGACGGCGCTGGAGATCAGGTAGTCGTTCAGCGCGGTGTCGTCCTTGATGTACAGCTCCTGCTTGCCCTGCTTCACCTTGTACAGCGGCGGCTGGCCGATGTAGATGTGGCCTCGCTCGACCAGCTCGGGCATCTGGCGGTAGAAGAAGGTCAACAGCAGGGTGCGGATGTGCGCGCCGTCGACGTCGGCGTCGGTCATGAGGATGATGCGGTGGTAGCGCAGCTTGTCCGGGTTGTAGTCGTCCTTGCCGATGCCGGTGCCGAGCGCGGTGATCAGCGTGCCGATCTCGGCCGAGGACAGCATGCGTCGAAACGCGCCTTCTCGACGTTGAGGATCTTGCCCTTCAGCGGCAGAATGGCCTGGATCTTGCGGTCGCGGCCCTGCTTGGCCGAGCCGCCGGCGGAGTCGCCCTCGACCAGGAACAGCTCGCACAGCGACGGGTCTTTCTCCTGGCAGTCGGCCAGCTTGCCGGGCAGGCCGGCGATGTCCAGCGCGCCCTTGCGCCGGGTCATCTCGCGCGCCTTGCGGGCGGCTTCGCGCGCACGGGCGGCATCGACCACCTTGGAGGCGATCGCCTTGGCCTCGTTCGGATGCTCCAGCAGGAATTCGCCGAGCTTCTCGTTGACGACCTGCTCCACCACGGTCTTCACCTCGGACGAGACCAGCTTGTCCTTGGTCTGCGAGGAGAATTTCGGGTCGGGCACTTTCACCGACAGCACCGCGATCATGCCTTCGCGCATGTCGTCGCCGGACAAGGTTCCCACCTTGGCGGTCTTGGCCAGGCCGGATTTTTCAATGTAGCCCTGCAGCGAACGGGTCAGCGCGGCGCGGAAGCCGGTGAGGTGCGTGCCGCCGTCGCGCTGCGGGATGTTGTTGGTGAAGCAGAACATCGTCTCCTGGTAGGAGTCGGTCCACTGCATCGCCACTTCCACCACGATGCCGTCCTGCTCCGCGTTGAGGCTGATCACGTTCGGGTGCAGCGCGGTCTTCAGCTGGGCCAGGTGCTGCACGAACGAGCGGATGCCGCCTTCATAGGCAAAGGTGTCCTGGCGGCCTTCGCCGCGCTCGTCCTTCAGCTCGATGGTGACGCCCGAGTTGAGGAAGGCCAGTTCGCGCAGGCGCTTGGCCAGGATCTCGTAGTGGAAGTCGATATTGCTGGTGAACGTCGCAGGGCTGGGCAGGAAACGCACCAGCGTGCCGCGCTTGTTCGACGGGCCAACCACCTTCAGCGGGAACAACGGTTCGCCCAGCGCGTATTCCTGCAGATGCTCGAATCCATCGCGGTAGATCGTCAGCCACAGGTGATCGCTGAGTGCGTTGACCACCGATACGCCCACGCCGTGCAGGCCGCCGGACACCTTGTACGAATTCGCGTCGAACTTGCCGCCCGCATGCAGCACAGTCATCACCACCTCGGCGGTGGAGCGGCCCTCTTCCGGGTGCGTGTCGACCGGGATGCCGCGACCATTGTCGCTGACGCTGGCCGAGCCATCCTCGTGGATGGTGACCACCACCTTGTCGCAATAGCCGGCCAGCGCCTCGTCGATCGCGTTGTCGACAACCTCGAACACCATGTGGTGCAGGCCGGTGCCGTCATCGGTATCGCCGATGTACATGCCCGGGCGCTTGCGCACCGCTTCCAGGCCCTTCAGGACCTTGATGTTGCTTGAGTCGTAGTGCGATTCGTTCATGGATTCGTTCATGCGTTGACCGTTTCCTGGCGCCAGCGACCCGCCCGACACGGCGCCGTGAAGGGCCGGACAGGGTTATGCAATCCTTGGGAGATGCAACCTTTCGATTATAGCAGGCGCGCCAGCTCGCCTTGTTCCACGTGGAACACGCGCGCGGGCAGTCGCTGCAGCGCCGCTGGCAGTTCGGTGCCGGTCAGCAGGATCTGGGCATGGGCCGCGCTCAGCTGTGTCACCACGGCGGCCTGATGGGCCTGGTCCAGTTCCGAGGCGAGGTCGTCCAGGCACACGATGGGCCATTCGCCACGGTGTTCGGCGTACAGCTCGGCCTGGGCCAGCATGCAGGCCAGCGCAGTGAGCTTTTCCTGGCCGCGTGACAGATGCTCGCGCAGCGGCGCGTGCTCGAACGTGACCGACCAGTTGGCCCGGTGCGCGCCCAGCGTGGTATGCCCCCGGGCAAGATCCCTGCTCCGTTGCTCGCGCAACTGCTGCACCAGATCCAGCTCGTTCGACCAGCCGCGCCGGTAGTGCAGATCGAGTGCGCCCAGCTCCGGCAGCAATCCGGCGATGCTGCTCAGCAGCTTCGGGCGCAGCAGGTCCAGATAGGCGCGCCGTTGCTGGTCGATCTGGTGGGCCGACTGCGCCAGTTCCGCTTCCCACGGCGCAAACAGATCGTCGGTCGGCGGTGACGCGGAGCGCAGCAAGCTGTTGCGCTGCTTCAGCGCGCGCTGATGGCGGCGCCAGACAGGCAGGAATTCGTGTTCCACGTGGAACACGCCCCAATCCAGGTAGCGCCGCCGCTCTTCGGCCGCTCCCGCGATCAGCGCATGCGAACCGGGTTCGAAGCAGACCACGGCGCACTCGCGCACCAGCTGTCCCATCGCCACATTCTCGCCATCGACTCTTGCTTCCCAGCGCGCGCCGTCCCGTCCCAGACCGAGGCGGCAGACACGCCGGTTGGCGTGGCACAGTTCGGCAAAGATCGACAGTTGCGCTGCGCCCCGCTGCAGCAGCGCCTCCTTCGCGCCACTGCGGAACGAGCGCGCATGCGACAGCAGGAATACTGCTTCCAGCACGCTGGTCTTGCCGGCACCGTTCGCACCCACGAAGACGTTGATCGCCGGGTCCAGCGCGATACCGACATCGGCAAGACAGCGCAGTCCGCGCATGCGCAACTGTTCCAGCCTCATGCGTGGTGCGCCCACAAACAGGAACGCCGGGATTCCTCGTGGGAACCCCGGCGTCGCCCGTTCTTGCCGCACATGGCGAAGACCCTGCGCTGGCCGTCAGAGCCGCAACGGCATGATCACGTGGCGGGCGTGCTCGTTGTCGTGTTCCTGCACCAGGCAGCTGGATTGGGCGTCGCGCAGGCTGAGCCGGGCCTGATCACCCCGCAGCGCGGCCAATGCGTCGAGCAGATAGCCCACATTGAACCCGACCGCCAGATCGGATACGTGGGTCTCGGCCTCGACTTCCTCGACCGCTTCTTCCTGCTCCGGGTTGTGCGCCACGATGCGCAGCTTGCCCGGCGACAGTTCCAGCCGCACGCCGCGGTACTTCTCGTTCGACAGGATCGCCGCGCGCTGCAGGGCACCGCGCAGCACTTCGCGGTCCAGCGTGGCGGTCTTGTCCGCGCCCAGCGGAATCACCGCCTCGTAGTCCGGGAAACGGCCGTCGATCAGCTTGGAGGTGAACACCACGTCGCCACGGTGCACGCGCAGATGGTTGCGGCCGAATTCCAGTTCGACCTGCCCGTCGCCGGCTTCCAGCAGGCCGATCAGCTCGTTGACGCCCTTGCGCGGAATGATGATCTGCCGACGCGTGCTGACCGAGCTCTGCAACTCGGTCTCCTTCATCGCCAGGCGGTGGCCGTCGGTGGCCACGCAGCGCAGGGTGTACTCCTGCAGGTCCAGCAGCATGCCATTGAGGTAGTAGCGTACGTCCTGGTTCGCCATCGCGAACGCGGTGCGTTCCATCAGGTCGCGCAGCGCTTCTTCCGGCAGGCTGACCTTTTCCACCAGTTCGATCTCGTCGACGGTGGGAAACTCGCTGGCCGGCAGGGTCGTCAGCGTGAAGCGGCTGCGCCCGGCGTTCAGTGCCACGCGGTCGCCGTTGAGCTTGAGGTCGATCCGTGCGCCGTCAGGCAGGGCCCGCACGATGTCGAACAGCTTGCGGGCGGGAATGGTGACTTCGCCATCGACCAGTTTTTCCGCCTCCGTGGTCGCCACCATTTCCACTTCGAGGTCGGTCCCGGTCAGCGACAACCTGCCGTTGCCGACCCTGACCAGCAGGTTGGCCAGCACGGGCAGCGTCTGGCGGCGTTCAACCACCCCAACCACCTGCTGCAGCGGTTTGAGCAGAGCTTCTCGTTGGATGCTGAATTGCATGGCTGTGCTTCCCCTATACCTGCTGTTCTGTCTTTAAAAGAAGTTTAGTGGTTGTTGTTGAGCCGGTGGGTAACTTATATACCCTGATTTTTTATTCAAAATCAATGCTTTGAGGCGTTTTGTGGCTGTGCTTGAACGGGCTGTCTGGCGGTGGACGGTTTGTGGATAACTTCAAGGGCGAATCCATCCACCCATTATCCACAGCTTGAGCCACCGCTTATCCATAATCTTTGCGTCGTCGCTCAACCGGTCAGGGTGCGAATCAGCTGCTCCCAGTCCTGGCGCATCCGCGTGTCGGTCTCGATGAATTTCCGGATCGTCTTGCAGGCGTGCATCACCGTGGTGTGGTCGCGTCCGCCGAAGGCTTCGCCGATCTCCGGCAGGCTGTGCTCGGTCAGTTCCTTGGACAGGGTCATCGCGATCTGCCGCGGCCGCGCCAGCGAGCGCACGCGCCGCTTGGACAGCAGGTCCTGCAGACGCACGTTGAAGTATTCGGCGGTGATCTTCTGGATGTTCGGGATGGTGATCGCCTGCGCATGCGTGGCCAGCAGGTCGCGCAGGGTTTCCTCGGCGAAGTCGGTGGTGATCGGCTTGCCGTAGAAGTTCGCCCGTGCCGCCAACGTGTTCAACGCGCCCTCGAGATCGCGCACGTTGGAGCGGATCCGCTTGGCCAGCAGCATCGCCACGTTCTCGTCGACCGCCACGCCCTTCTCGTGCGCCTTTGCCAGCAGGATCGCGGCGCGCGTTTCGAAATCCGGTGGCTCGATCGCCACCGAAAGGCCCCAGCCCAGGCGCGATTTCAGTCGCGGCTCGAGCTTGTCCACTTCCTTCGGGTAGCGGTCGCAGGTCAGGATGATCTGCTGCTTGGATTCGAACAGCGCGTTGAACGTGTGGAAGAACTCTTCCTGCGTGGTGTCCTTGCCGGCGAAGAACTGGATGTCGTCGATCAGCAGCGCGTCGACCGAGCGGAAGCGCTGTTTGAACTGGTCCATGCTCTTGGCGCGCAAGGCCTCGATCATCGAGCCGACGAACTGCTCCGAACGCAGGTACAGCACCTTGCACGCCGGGTTGCGCTCGCGCATCAGGTTGCCGGCGGCGTGCATCAGGTGGGTCTTGCCCAGGCCGGTGCCGCCGTACAGCAGCAGCGGGTTGTAGGCGCGGCCGGGGTTCGTCGCCACCTGCATCGCGGCGGCCTTGCCGAGCTGGTTCGACTTGCCCTCGACGAAGGTCTCGAAGGTGTAGTGCGGGTCCAGGTTGTGGGCGAAGGCGGGCGCCGGTGCCGCGGTGGCCGCCGCGCGCGGGGCCGCCGCAGTCTTGGCGGACGGCGCCGGGCGGACGGCGCTGGAGCCGACTTCCAGCCGCACCGGGCAGGGCTTGCCGCCGAGCTGCAGCAATACCGCCTCGATCTGTTCCAGGTAACGCCCGCGCACGGTGTCCAGGGTGTAGGAATTCGGCGCGAACAGCTGCAGGCCGTTGGCATCGTCGCGCGCCTGCAATGGCATCAGCCAGGTATGCAGGTCTTCGGCGCTCAGATCGCCTTCGAGGCGCTCAAGGCAGCGCCGCCACAGATCACTCATGAATAAAATCGACCACAGCTTGAAGCGCTTGCGCGCGGGGTGATGGGCTAGTCTAGCAGCCTCCCCCGCCCGCTCGGCCGCCACATATCCACACGGGTATCCACAGGGCGCCGTCCATCGCCATTTGACAGCAGCGGCGGATACCCCACATACTTTCCAACCTTTTTATCCACATTCCCTTCGGAGCAAGCCATGAAGCGGACCTTCCAGCCCAGCAAGCTCAAGCGCGCTCGCACGCACGGTTTCCGTGCCCGTATGGCCACCGCCGACGGCCGCAAAGTCCTCAATGCCCGCCGCGCCAAGGGCCGCAAGCGCCTGATCCCGTAAGCACCGATCAAGCATTGGGGGCAAGCGTCATGTCCACCGCCGGGCTGCCGCGCGAAGCGCGGTTACGTCGGCCAAGTGACTTCGCCGCCTTGCGGACAAGCAGCGGACGCGCAGGCGGCCGCTGTTTTCATATGCGCTATCGCGACAACGACCTGGGCCACGCCCGACTCGGCCTGGCGATTTCCAAGCGCGTTTCCAAGCATGCCGTCGAGCGCAACCGGATCAAGCGGTTGCTGCGCGAGTCGTTCCGGCGCGTGCGTCACCAATTGCCGGCGGTCGACATGATGGTGATGGCGCGCGAACAGGCCGCCGGCGTACCCGGGCCGCAACTGCTGGCCGAACTCGACGGCCTGTGGAAAAAACTGCTGGCCGGCCATGCCGCGACGTCCGGGCCATTGAAGCCCGCCGGCGACACCACCACAATCGAGCGTTGACCTTCTCCTTTCCTGTCTCCGCGGCGTTGACACGTGTCGTGGCGTTACCCGGATCTGCTACGCGATGAATCAAACGCGCACCTTCCTCATGTTCGCCCTGCTGGCCGTGGCCTACTTCCTGTTCCTGGCCTGGGAGAAGGATTACGCGCCACCGCCGCCGACCACGGCAGCCAGCGCCGCGAGCACTGCCACGCCAGCGGCGGACGCCGGCGTACCGGGTGCGATTCCCGCCGCTTCCGCGCCAGGTCCCGCGGCCACGCCGACGATTGCCGGCGACGCCACTCCCGCCATGCCGGCCGCGGCGCAACTGATCACCGTCGAGACCGACGTCCTCAAGCTGAGCGTCGACACCCGTGGCGGCAGCCTGGTGCACGCCGACCTGCTGGCCTACCCGCAGGCGCCGCGCACGCACAAGGCGCCGAATCCGCCGCCGACCGTGCTGCTGACCAGCGACCCCGAGCGCTACTCGGTGGCCCAGAACGGCCTAGTCAGCAGCAGCGACAGCGCGCCGGCCGACCAGCCGAATCACCTGGCGCTGTTCCACAGCGAGAAGAGCGCGTACGCGCTGGCTGCCGGCCGAGGACGAACTGAAGGTCGACCTCATCTGGCAGGATGCCGCCGGCCTCAAGGTCACCAAGACCTACACCTTCAAGCGCGGCAGCTACGTCATCGGCGTGAGCCAGCGCATCGACAACGGCAGCGCCGCGCCGTGGCAGGGCAACGCCTACCAGCAACTGCTGCGGGTCGAGCCGCCGAAGGCCGGCAACTGGCTGGCGAACTACACCAATCCCGAGACACGCAGCTTCCAGGGCGCCGCCTGGTACACCGGCGAGAAGTTCGAGAAGCTGCCATTCAAGGACTTCGCCGAACCGAAGGACCAGCTCAACGCGCCGTTCAAGGGCGGCTGGGCGGCGATGCTGAAGCTGTACTTCGTCACTGCGTGGATTCCGCCGGCCGACCAGACCGAGCAGTACGTCACCCAGACGATCAACCCGGACAGCGCGCACCCGCGCTACCTGATCCGCACCGTCGGCCCCGCGCTCAGCGTGGCGCCGGGACAGAGCCTGACCAGCCAGTTGCGCCTGTACGTGGGCCCGAACAAGCAGGGCACGATGGACGCGATCGCGCCGGGGCTGGACCTGACCATCGACTACGGCATGTTCAAGGTCATCGCCGTGCCGATGCACTGGGTGCTGTCGCAGTTCCACGCGATCACCAAGAACTGGGGCGTGGCGATCGTCCTGCTGGTGCTGCTGATCAAGGGGCTGAGCTGGAAGCTCACCGCCATCCAGTACCGCTCCAGTGCCCGCATGCGCAAGCTGCAGCCGCGTGTCCAGGCGCTCAAGGAGCGCTATGGCGACGACAAGCAGAAGATGCAGATGGCGATGATGGAGCTGTACAAGAAGGAGAAGGTCAACCCGATGGGCGGCTGCCTGCCGGTGCTGATCACCTTGCCGGTGTTCTACGGTCTGTTCTACGTGCTGGAGTACAGCCTGGAACTGCGCCACGCGCCGTTCCTGTGGATCCCCGACCTCAGCGCGCCCGATCCGTTCTACATCCTGCCGATCATCTACGCGCTGGTGATGCTGGGCACGCAGTGGCTGAATCCGGTCGCCGCGGGCATGGACCCGACCCAGGCGAAGATGATGAAGATCATGCCGCTGCTGTTCACGGTGATGTTCGCGTTCTTCCCGGCCGGCCTGTGCCTGTACTACGCGGTCAACGGCATCGTGGGCCTGGGCCAGCAGTGGTGGATCACCCATCATGTCGATCGCGAGGACGTGGTCAAGCCCAAGGCCGCCTGAGCCCGACCCATCAAGTCGTTTCGTCAGCCGCGACCGCGTCATCGTCGCGGCTGACTTCGTCTAGAGTCACCGCATGACCCAGCACCCCAGCGATACCATCGCCGCCATCGCCAGCGCCCCCGGCGCAGCGGGGGTGGGCGTGCTGCGCGTATCCGGGCCGATGGTGCCGGCGATCGCGCAAGCCCTGCTCGGCCGTGCGCCGCAACCGCGCCATGCGCACTTCGCCGCGTTCCGCGATGCCGCCGGCGCGTTGATCGACCGCGGCCTGCTGCTGCATTTCCCCGCACCCGCCTCGTACACCGGCGAGCACGTGCTGGAACTGCAGGGCCACGGCAGCGCCGTGCTGCTCGACGCGCTGCTGCGCCGCGTGTGCGAACTCGGCGCGCGGCTGGCGCGCCCCGGCGAATTCACCGAGCGCGCGTTCCTGAACGGCAAGCTCGACCTGGCCCAGGCCGAAGCCGTGGCCGACCTGGTCGCCGCCCGCTCGCAGGCCGGCGCGCGCGCCGCGCTGCAGTCGATGGAAGGCGTGTTCTCGCGCAGGGTCGAGGTGCTGCTGCAGGCGCTGATCGCGCTGCGCGTGCACATCAGGGCGGCGATCCATTTCCCGGAAGAGGAAATCGACTTCCTCGCCGATCCGGCCATCGCCCGCCAACTGGAAGCCGTGCGCACCGAACTGGCCGGGCTGCGCGAAGCGCAACGGGGCCTGCGCCTCAACGACGGCCTGCGCGTGGCGATCATCGGTGCGCCACCCAACGCCGGCAAGTCCAGCCTGCTCAACGCGCTGGCCGGCAGCGACCGCGCCATCGTCACCGCCACCGCCGGCACCACCCGCGACGTATTGCGCGAAAGCCTCAGCCTGGACGGCATCGCGCTGGAACTGGCCGACACCGCCGGCCTGCGCGAAACCGACGACGAAGTCGAGCGCGAAGGTGTGCGCCGTGCCCACGGCGAACTGCAGCGCGCCGACGTCGCCCTGCTGGTCACCACCGACGTCGACTATGCCGCCGATCTGGCGTTCTTCGACCACGTGCCTGCCGGCGTGGAACGCGTGGTGCTGATCAACAAGATCGACCTGGACCAGCTGCTGCCGCGCCACAACCAGTGCTAAGGCATGCACTGGCTATGGGCCTCGGCGAAAACCGGCGCCGGCCTCGACGCCCTGCGCGAACACCTCAAGCGACTGGCCGGCGCCGGGCGCGGGCGAAGGCGCCTTCAGCGCGCGTCGCCGTCACGTGCTGGCGCTGCAGCGGGTCGGCATGCATCTCGATCACACCGCTGGCATCCTCGCCACGAGTCGCGCCGGCGAACTCGCCGCCGAGGACCTGCGCCAGGCCCAGCACGCGCTCGGTGAAATCACCGGCAGCTACAGCAGCGACGATTTGCTGGGCGCGATCTTCGGCTCGTTCTGCATCGGCAAGTGATTCAGTCGGCCTGCTGCGCCAGAAAAGCATCCAGTTCCTGCAGCCCCGGCATGCCGCCCTGCGCGCCGAGCCGAGTCACCGACAGCGCGGCGGCGGCGCAGGCCTTGCGCACGGCCCTGCCCAGGCCTTCGTGCAGGAATACCGCCAGCGCAGCGGTGTCGCCGGCGCCGGTGCTGTCGACCACGTGGACCTTGAAGCCGGACTGGTGCAGCGGTTCGCCCTGCTCGCGGTACCAGGCGCCTTCGCCGCCGCGGGTGAGCACCACCGGACAGGGCGAGCGTTGCATCAGCGCGCGAAAGTCTTCGTCCGGATCGGCGCCGAGCAGGATCGCCAGTTCATGCTGGTTCGGGGTGACGTAGCGAGCCAGTTGCAGCCAGTCGACCGGCAGCTTCTGCGCAGGGGCGGGGTCGACATGTCCGGCACGCCGAGGCGGTGGCCCAGGCGCACGGTGGCTTCGACGGTGTCCAGCGGGATTTCCATCTGTACCAGCACGGCGTCGGCGCGCTCGATCAGCGCGTGTGCGTTGTCCACCTGCGCGGGGGTGACACGGGCGTTGGCACCCGGCACCACGATGATCTGGTTTTCCCCGAGCAAGACGACGAGTCGAGCACATGCATAGTCACGTATTGCTGGGGAAAACCAGATCATCGTGGTGCCGGGTGCCAACGCCCGTGTCACCCCCGCGCAGGTGGACAACGCACACGCGCTGATCGAGCGCGCCGACGCCGTGCTGGTACAGATGGAAATCCCGCTGGACACCGTCGAAGCCACCGTGCGCCTGGGCCACCGCCTCGGCGTGCCGGTGATCCTCAACCCCGCCCCTGCGCAGAAGCTGCCGGTCGACTGGCTGCAACTGGCCCGCTACGTCACCCCGAACCAGCATGAACTGGCGATCCTGCTCGGCGCCGATCCGGACGAAGACTTTCGCGCGCTGATGCAACGCTCGCCCTGTCCGGTGGTGCTCACCCGCGGCGGCGAAGGCGCCTGGTACCGCGAGCAGGGCGAACCGCTGCACCAGTCCGGCTTCAAGGTCCACGTGGTCGACAGCACCGGCGCCGGCGACACCTTCAACGCTGCGCTGGCGGTATTCCTGCACGAAGGCCTGGGCAGGGCCGTGCGCAAGGCCTGCGCCGCCGCCGCGCTGTCGGTGACTCGGCTCGGCGCGCAGGGCGGCATGCCGGGGCTGCAGGAACTGGATGCTTTTCTGGCGCAGCAGGCCGACTGAATCACTTGCCGATGCAGAACGAGCCGAAGATCGCGCCCAGCAAATCGTCGCTGCTGTAGCTGCCGGTGATTTCACCGAGCGCGTGCTGGGCCTGGCGCAGGTCCTCGGCGGCGAGTTCGCCGGCGCGACTCGTGGCGAGGATGCCAGCGGTGTGATCGAGATGCATGCCGACCCGCTGCAGCGCCAGCACGTGACGGCGACGCGCGCTGAAGGCGCCTTCGCCGCCGCCGGCGCCGGCCAGTCGCTTGAGGTGTTCGCGCAGGGCGTCGAGGCCGGCGCCGGTTTTCGCCGAGGCCCATAGCCAGTGCATGCCTTCACACTGGTTGTGGCGCGGCGGCAGCTGGTCCAGGTCGATCTTGTTGATCAGCACCACGCGTTCCACGCCGGCAGGCACGTGGTCGAAGAACGCCAGATCGGCGGCATAGTCGACGTCGGTGGTGACCAGCAGGGCGACGTCGGCGCGCTGCAGTTCGCCGTGGGCGCGGCGCACACCTTCGCGCTCGACTTCGTCGTCGGTTTCGCGCAGGCCGGCGGTGTCGGCCAGTTCCAGCGCGATGCCGTCCAGGCTGAGGCTTTCGCGCAATACGTCGCGGGTGGTGCCGGCGGTGGCGGTGACGATGGCGCGGTCGCTGCCGGCCAGCGCGTTGAGCAGGCTGGACTTGCCGGCGTTGGGTCGACCGATGATCGCCACGCGCAGGCCGTCGTTGAGGCGCAGGCCCCGTTGCGCCTCGCGCAGCAGCCCGGCCAGTTCGGTGCGCACGGCTTCCAGTTGGCGGGCGATGGCCGGATCGGCGAGGAAGTCGATTTCCTCTTCCGGGAAATCGATCGCCGCCTCGATGTGCACGCGCAGCGCGATCAGCGCCTGCAGCAGCACCTCGACCCTGCGCGAGAACACGCCTTCCATCGACTGCAGCGCGGCGCGCGCGCCGGCCTGCGAGCGGGCGGCGACCAGGTCGGCCACGGCTTCGGCCTGGGCCAGGTCGAGCTTGCCGTTCAGGAACGCGCGCTCGGTGAATTCGCCGGGGCGCGCCAGCCGCGCGCCGAGTTCGCACACGCGGCGCAGCAGCGCGTCGAGCAGCACGGCGCTGCCGTGGCCCTGCAGTTCCAGCACGTGCTCGCCGGTGTACGAGGCGGGTGCGGGGAAATGCAGCAGCAGGCCGCGGTCGATCAACGCGCCGGCGGCATCGCGGAACGCGGCGAAGTGCGCATGGCGCGGTTGCGGCGCACGGCCGAGCAGGGCTTGCGCGATCGCCGGCACCATCGGCCCGGATACGCGCAGCACGCCCACCCCCGCTGCGCCGGGGGCGCTGGCGATGGCGGCGATGGTATCGCTGGGGTGCTGGGTCATGCGGTGACTCTAGACGAAGTCAGCCGCGACGATGACGCGGTCGCGGCTGACGAAACGACTTGATGGGTCGGGCTCAGGCGGCCTTGGGCTTGACCACGTCCTCGCGATCGACATGATGGGTGATCCACCACTGCTGGCCCAGGCCCACGATGCCGTTGACCGCGTAGTACAGGCACAGGCCGGCCGGGAAGAACGCGAACATCACCGTGAACAGCAGCGGCATGATCTTCATCATCTTCGCCTGGGTCGGGTCCATGCCCGCGGCGACCGGATTCAGCCACTGCGTGCCCAGCATCACCAGCGCGTAGATGATCGGCAGGATGTAGAACGGATCGGGCGCGCTGAGGTCGGGGATCCACAGGAACGGCGCGTGGCGCAGTTCCAGGCTGTACTCCAGCACGTAGAACAGACCGTAGAACACCGGCAAGGTGATCAGCACCGGCAGGCAGCCGCCCATCGGGTTGACCTTCTCCTTCTTGTACAGCTCCATCATCGCCATCTGCATCTTCTGCTTGTCGTCGCCATAGCGCTCCTTGAGCGCCTGGACACGCGGCTGCAGCTTGCGCATGCGGGCACTGGAGCGGTACTGGATGGCGGTGAGCTTCCAGCTCAGCCCCTTGATCAGCAGCACCAGCAGGACGATCGCCACGCCCCAGTTCTTGGTGATCGCGTGGAACTGCGACAGCACCCAGTGCATCGGCACGGCGATGACCTTGAACATGCCGTAGTCGATGGTCAGGTCCAGCCCCGGCGCGATCGCGTCCATCGTGCCCTGCTTGTTCGGGCCCACGTACAGGCGCGACTGGCTGGTCAGGCTCTGTCCCGGCGCCACGCTGAGCGCGGGGCCGACGGTGCGGATCAGGTAGCGCGGGTGCGCGCTGTCCGGGTTGATCGTCTGGGTGACGTACTGCTCGGTCTGGTCGGCCGGCGGAATCCACGCAGTGACGAAGTACAGCTTCAGCATCGCCGCCCAGCCGCCCTTGAACGGCGCGTTGAGCTGGTCCTTCGGTTCGGCGAAGTCCTTGAATGGCAGCTTCTCGAACTTCTCGCCGGTGTACCAGGCGGCGCCCTGGAAGCTGCGTGTCTCGGGATTGGTGTAGTTCGCCAGCCAGTTGCCGGCCTTCGGCGGCTCGACCCGCAGCAGTTGCTGGTAGGCGTTGCCCTGCCACGGCGCGGCGCTGCCGTTGTCGATGCGCTGGCTCACGCCGATGACGTAGCTGCCGCGCTTGAAGGTGTAGGTCTTGGTGACCTTGAGGCCGGCGGCATCCTGCCAGATGAGGTCGACCTTCAGTTCGTCCTGGCCGGCAGCCAGCGCGTACGCGCTCTTCTCGCTGTGGAACAGCGCCAGGTGATTCGGCTGGTCGGCCGGCGCGCTGTCGCTGCTGCTGACTAGGCCGTTCTGGGCCACCGAGTAGCGCTCGGGGTCGCTGGTCAGCAGCACGGTCGGCGGCGGATTCGGCGCCTTGTGCGTGCGCGGCGCCTGCGGGTAGGCCAGCAGGTCGGCGTGCACCAGGCTGCCGCCACGGGTGTCGACGCTCAGCTTGAGGACGTCGGTCTCGACGGTGATCAGTTGCGCCGCGGCCGGCATGGCGGGAGTGGCGTCGCCGGCAATCGTCGGCGTGGCCGCGGGACCTGGCGCGGAAGCGGCGGGAATCGCACCCGGTACGCCGGCGTCCGCCGCTGGCGTGGCAGTGCTCGCGGCGCTGGCTGCCGTGGTCGGCGGCGGTGGCGCGTAATCCTTCTCCCAGGCCAGGAACAGGAAGTAGGCCACGGCCAGCAGGGCGAACATGAGGAAGGTGCGCGTTTGATTCATCGCGTAGCAGATCCGGGTAACGCCACGACACGTGTCAACGCCGCGGAGACAGGAAAGGAGAAGGTCAACGCTCGATTGTGGTGGTGTCGCCGGCGGGCTTCAATGGCCCGGACGTCGCGGCATGGCCGGCCAGCAGTTTTTTCCACAGGCCGTCGAGTTCGGCCAGCAGTTGCGGCCCGGGTACGCCGGCGGCCTGTTCGCGCGCCATCACCATCATGTCGACCGCCGGCAATTGGTGACGCACGCGCCGGAACGACTCGCGCAGCAACCGCTTGATCCGGTTGCGCTCGACGGCATGCTTGGAAACGCGCTTGGAAATCGCCAGGCCGAGTCGGGCGTGGCCCAGGTCGTTGTCGCGATAGCGCATATGAAAACAGCGGCCGCCTGCGCGTCCGCTGCTTGTCCGCAAGGCGGCGAAGTCACTTGGCCGACGTAACCGCGCTTCGCGCGGCAGCCCGGCGGTGGACATGACGCTTGCCCCCAATGCTTGATCGGTGCTTACGGGATCAGGCGCTTGCGGCCCTTGGCGCGGCGGGCATTGAGGACTTTGCGGCCGTCGGCGGTGGCCATACGGGCACGGAAACCGTGCGTGCGAGCGCGCTTGAGCTTGCTGGGCTGGAAGGTCCGCTTCATGGCTTACTCCGAAGGGAATGTGGATAAAAAGGTTGGAAAGTATGTGGGGTATCCGCCGCTGCTGTCAAATGGCGATGGACGGCGCCCTGTGGATACCCGTGTGGATATGTGGCGGCCGAGCGGGCGGGGAGGCTGCTAGACTAGCCCATCACCCCGCGCGCAAGCGCTTCAAGCTGTGGTCGATTTTATTCATGAGTGATCTGTGGCGGCGCTGCCTTGAGCGCCTCGAAGGCGATCTGAGCGCCGAAGACCTGCATACCTGGCTGATGCCATTGCAGGCGCGCGACGATGCCAACGGCCTGCAGCTGTTCGCGCCGAATTCCTACACCCTGGACACCGTGCGCGGGCGTTACCTGGAACAGATCGAGGCGGTATTGCTGCAGCTCGGCGGCAAGCCCTGCCCGGTGCGGCTGGAAGTCGGCTCCAGCGCCGTCCGCCCGGCGCCGTCCGCCAAGACTGCGGCGGCCCCGCGCGCGGCGGCCACCGCGGCACCGGCGCCCGCCTTCGCCCACAACCTGGACCCGCACTACACCTTCGAGACCTTCGTCGAGGGCAAGTCGAACCAGCTCGGCAAGGCCGCCGCGATGCAGGTGGCGACGAACCCCGGCCGCGCCTACAACCCGCTGCTGCTGTACGGCGGCACCGGCCTGGGCAAGACCCACCTGATGCACGCCGCCGGCAACCTGATGCGCGAGCGCAACCCGGCGTGCAAGGTGCTGTACCTGCGTTCGGAGCAGTTCGTCGGCTCGATGATCGAGGCCTTGCGCGCCAAGAGCATGGACCAGTTCAAACAGCGCTTCCGCTCGGTCGACGCGCTGCTGATCGACGACATCCAGTTCTTCGCCGGCAAGGACACCACGCAGGAAGAGTTCTTCCACACGTTCAACGCGCTGTTCGAATCCAAGCAGCAGATCATCCTGACCTGCGACCGCTACCCGAAGGAAGTGGACAAGCTCGAGCCGCGACTGAAATCGCGCCTGGGCGGGCCTTTCGGTGGCGATCGAGCCACCGGATTTCGAAACGCGCGCCGCGATCCTGCTGGCAAAGGCGCACGAGAAGGGCGTGGCGGTCGACGAGAACGTGGCGATGCTGCTGGCCAAGCGGATCCGCTCCAACGTGCGCGATCTCGAGGGCGCGTTGAACACGTTGGCGGCACGGGCGAACTTCTACGGCAAGCCGATCACCACCGACTTCGCCGAGGAAACCCTGCGCGACCTGCTGGCCACGCATGCGCAGGCGATCACCATCCCGAACATCCAGAAGATCACCGCCGAATACTTCAACGTGCGTCTGCAGGACCTGCTGTCCAAGCGGCGCGTGCGCTCGCTGGCGCGGCCGCGGCAGATCGCGATGACCCTGTCCAAGGAACTGACCGAGCACAGCCTGCCGGAGATCGGCGAAGCCTTCGGCGGACGCGACCACACCACGGTGATGCACGCCTGCAAGACGATCCTGAAACTCATCGAGACCGACACGCGGATGCGCCAGGACTGGGAGCAGCTGATCCGCACCCCGACCGGTTGAGCGACGACGCAAAGATTATGGATAAGCGGTGGCTCAAGCTGTGGATAATGGGTGGATGGATTCGCCCTTGAAGTTATCCACAAACCGTCCACCGCCAGACAGCCCGTTCAAGCACAGCCACAAAACGCCTCAAAGCATTGATTTTGAATAAAAAATCAGGGTATATAAGTTACCCACCGGCTCAACAACAACCACTAAACTTCTTTTAAAGACAGAACAGCAGGTATAGGGGAAGCACAGCCATGCAATTCAGCATCCAACGAGAAGCTCTGCTCAAACCGCTGCAGCAGGTGGTTGGGGTGGTTGAACGCCGCCAGACGCTGCCCGTGCTGGCCAACCTGCTGGTCAGGGTCGGCAACGGCAGGTTGTCGCTGACCGGGACCGACCTCGAAGTGGAAATGGTGGCGACCACGGAGGCGGAAAAACTGGTCGATGGCGAAGTCACCTATCCCCGCCCCGCAAGCTGTTCGCATCGCGCGGGCCCTGCCTGACGGCGCACGGATCGACCTCGCAAGCTCTACGGCGACCGCGTGTCACTGAACGCCGGGCGCAGCCGCTTCAACGCTACGACCCTGCCGGCGAGCGAGTTTCCCACCGTCGACGAGATCGAACTGGTGGAAAAGGTCAGCCTGCCGGAAGAAGCGCTGCGCGACCTGATGGAACGCACCGCGTTCGCGATGGCGAACCAGGACGTACGCTACTACCTCAATGGCATGCTGCTGGACCTGCAGGAGTACACCCTGCGCTGCGTGGCCACCGACGGCCACCGCCTGGCGATGAAGGAGACCGAGTTGCAGAGCTCGGTCAGCACGCGTCGGCAGATCATCATTCCGCGCAAGGGCGTCAACGAGCTGATCGGCCTGCTGGAAGCCGGCGACGGGCAGGTCGAACTGGAATTCGGCCGCAACCATCTGCGCGTGCACCGTGGCGACGTGGTGTTCACCTCCAAGCTGATCGACGGCCGTTTCCCGGACTACGAGGCGGTGATTCCGCTGGGCGCGGACAAGACCGCCACGCTGGACCGCGAAGTGCTGCGCGGTGCCCTGCAGCGCGCGGCGATCCTGTCGAACGAGAAGTACCGCGGCGTGCGGCTGGAACTGTCGCCGGGCAAGCTGCGCATCGTGGCGCACAACCCGGAGCAGGAAGAGGCGGTCGAGGAAGTCGAGGCCGAGACCCACGTATCCGATCTGGCGGTCGGGTTCAATGTGGGCTATCTGCTCGACGCATTGGCCGCGCTGCGGGGTGATCAGGCCCGGCTGAGCCTGCGCGACGCCCAATCCAGCTGCCTGGTGCAGGAACACGACAACGAGCATGCCCGCCACGTGATCATGCCGTTGCGGCTCTGACGGCCAGCGCAGGGTCTTCGCCATGTGCGGCAAGAACGGGCGACGCCGGGGTTCCCACGAGGAATCCCGGCGTTCCTGTTTGTGGGCGCACCACGCATGAGGCTGGAACAGTTGCGCATGCGCGGACTGCGCTGTCTTGCCGATGTCGGTATCGCGCTGGACCCGGCGATCAACGTCTTCGTGGGTGCGAACGGTGCCGGCAAGACCAGCGTGCTGGAAGCAGTATTCCTGCTGTCGCATGCGCGCTCGTTCCGCAGTGGCGCGAAGGAGGCGCTGCTGCAGCGGGGCGCAGCGCAACTGTCGATCTTTGCCGAACTGTGCCACGCCGACCGGCGTGTCTGCCGCCTCGGTCTGGGACGGGACGGCGCGCGCTGGGAAGCAAGAGTCGATGGCGAGAATGTGGCGATGGGACAGCTGGTGCGCGAGTGCGCCGTGGTCTGCTTCGAACCCGGTTCGCATGCGCTGATCGCCGGAGCGGCCGAAGAGCGGCGGCGCTACCTGGATTGGGGCGTGTTCCACGTGGAACACGAATTCCTGCCTGTCTGGCGCCGCCATCAGCGCGCGCTGAAGCAGCGCAACAGCTTGCTGCGCTCCGCGTCACCGCCGACCGACGATCTGTTTGCGCCGTGGGAAGCGGAACTGGCGCAGTCGGCCCACCAGATCGACCAGCAACGGCGCGCCTATCTGGACCTGCTGCGCCCGAAGCTGCTGAGCAGCATCGCCGGATTGCTGCCGGAGCTGGGCGCACTCGATCTGCACTACCGGCGCGGCTGGTCGAACGAGCTGGATCTGGTGCAGCAGTTGCGCGAGCAACGGAGCAGGGATCTTGCCCGGGGGCATACCACGCTGGGCGCGCACCGGGCCGACTGGTCGGTCACGTTCGAGCACGCGCCGCTGCGCGAGCATCTGTCACGCGGCCAGGAAAAGCTCACTGCGCTGGCCTGCATGCTGGCCCAGGCCGAGCTGTACGCCGAACACCGTGGCGAATGGCCCATCGTGTGCCTGGACGACCTCGCCTCGGAACTGGACCAGGCCCATCAGGCCGCCGTGGTGACACAGCTGAGCGCGGCCCATGCCCAGATCCTGCTGACCGGCACCGAACTGCCAGCGGCGCTGCAGCGACTGCCCGCGCGCGTGTTCCACGTGGAACAAGGCGAGCTGGCGCGCCTGCTATAATCGAAAGGTTGCATCTCCCAAGGATTGCATAACCCTGTCCGGCCCTTCACGGCGCCGTGTCGGGCGGGTCGCTGGCGCCAGGAAACGGTCAACGCATGAACGAATCCATGAACGAATCGCACTACGACTCAAGCAACATCAAGGTCCTGAAGGGCCTGGAAGCGGTGCGCAAGCGCCCGGGCATGTACATCGGCGATACCGATGACGGCACCGGCCTGCACCACATGGTGTTCGAGGTTGTCGACAACGCGATCGACGAGGCGCTGGCCGGCTATTGCGACAAGGTGGTGGTCACCATCCACGAGGATGGCTCGGCCAGCGTCAGCGACAATGGTCGCGGCATCCCGGTCGACACGCACCCGGAAGAGGGCCGCTCCACCGCCGAGGTGGTGATGACTGTGCTGCATGCGGGCGGCAAGTTCGACGCGAATTCGTACAAGGTGTCCGGCGGCCTGCACGGCGTGGGCGTATCGGTGGTCAACGCACTCAGCGATCACCTGTGGCTGACGATCTACCGCGATGGATTCGAGCATCTGCAGGAATACGCGCTGGGCGAACCGTTGTTCCCGCTGAAGGTGGTTGGCCCGTCGAACAAGCGCGGCACGCTGGTGCGTTTCCTGCCCAGCCCTGCGACGTTCACCAGCAATATCGACTTCCACTACGAGATCCTGGCCAAGCGCCTGCGCGAACTGGCCTTCCTCAACTCGGGCGTCACCATCGAGCTGAAGGACGAGCGCGGCGAAGGCCGCCAGGACACCTTTGCCTATGAAGGCGGCATCCGCTCGTTCGTGCAGCACCTGGCCCAGCTGAAGACCGCGCTGCACCCGAACGTGATCAGCCTCAACGCGGAGCAGGACGGCATCGTGGTGGAAGTGGCGATGCAGTGGACCGACTCCTACCAGGAGACGATGTTCTGCTTCACCAACAACATCCCGCAGCGCGACGGCGGCACGCACCTCACCGGCTTCCGCGCCGCGCTGACCCGTTCGCTGCAGGGCTACATTGAAAAATCCGGCCTGGCCAAGACCGCCAAGGTGGGAACCTTGTCCGGCGACGACATGCGCGAAGGCATGATCGCGGTGCTGTCGGTGAAAGTGCCCGACCCGAAATTCTCCTCGCAGACCAAGGACAAGCTGGTCTCGTCCGAGGTGAAGACCGTGGTGGAGCAGGTCGTCAACGAGAAGCTCGGCGAATTCCTGCTGGAGCATCCGAACGAGGCCAAGGCGATCGCCTCCAAGGTGGTCGATGCCGCCCGTGCGCGTGAAGCCGCCCGCAAGGCGCGCGAGATGACCCGGCGCAAGGGCGCGCTGGACATCGCCGGCCTGCCCGGCAAGCTGGCCGACTGCCAGGAGAAGGACCCGGCGCTGTGCGAGCTGTTCCTGGTCGAGGGCGACTCCGCCGGCGGCTCGGCCAAGCAGGGCCGCAACCGCAAGACCCAGGCCGTGCTGCCGCTGAAAGGCAAGATCCTCAACGTCGAGAAGGCGCGTTTCGATCGCATGCTGGCCTCGGCCGAGGTCGGCACGCTGATCACCGCGCTCGGCACCGGCATCGGCAAGGACGAGTACAACCCGGACAAGCTGCGCTACCACCGCATCATCCTGATGACCGATGCGGACGTCGACGGTTCGCACATCCGCACCCTGCTGCTGACGTTCTTTTACCGCCAGATGCCCGAGCTGATCGAGCGCGGCCACATCTACATCGGCCTGCCGCCGCTGTACAAGGTGAAGCAGGGCAAGCAGGAGCTGTACATCAAGGACGACACCGCGCTGAACGACTACCTGATCTCCAGCGCCGTCGACAACGCCGCGCTGACCTACAACCCGGATGCGCCACCGGTCACCGGCGAGGCGCTGGAGAAGCTGCTGCGCGGCTACCAGCACGCGCTGGACCAGATCGCCAAGCTGGCCCATCGCTTCGATGCCGCCGTGCTGAACGGCTTGCTCGAACACACGCCGATGGCGCCGGCACTGTGGTCCGACCCGGTTGCCATGCAGGCCTGGCTGGACGGCGCCACCCAGCGCCTGGCCGCCAGCGGCCTGGGCAAGCCGCACTACCGCATGTCGCTGCGCCCGGCCCACGGCGAGCAGCCGGCTGCGATCGAGGTGGTGAAGGAGCAGCATGGGCTGAGCCACACCTGGCTGCTGCCGCAGCCGTTCTTCGGCAGCGCCGAGTTCCGCCCGTTGCTGGCGATCAGCCAGCAGATCGCCGGCATGATCCAGCCCGACGCCGTGGTACGCCGGGGCAATGCCTCGCGCGGCGTGCTCAGCTTCCTCGATGCACGCAACTGGCTGCTGGACGAGGCGAAGAAGGGCCGCAGCATCCAGCGCTTCAAGGGCCTGGGCGAAATGAACCCGGAGCAGCTGTGGGACACCACGGTGAATCCGGAGACCCGTCGCATGCTGCAGGTCGGCATCGAGGACGCGATCGCGGCCGACCAGATGTTCTCGATGCTGATGGGCGAGGCGGTCGAACCGCGCCGCGATTTCATCGAGGCGAACGCGCTGAAGGTTGCCAACCTGGATATCTGACCATCCCCGTCGGCGTCATCGCCTGCAGCGATGGCGCCGGCGGGTTCAACGGAGCAGGGGCGAGCGCACGGAATGGCAGCCAAATGGCTGCAAATAGTCGCCCCAGGTGCCAGGGAAGGCCACCAAGTAATTGATTTTTAACAGGCTTTGATGCGGCGCTGCAACTTGTTATCCCTTGCCGGGTCGAGTTACGCTTCGTAATCTCCCGCGTCATTACGACACGCCCAGACCAGATGAGGATCACCATGAAGCATGTCCGAGGGTTAACCGTGCTGGCGAGCATTGCCCTGCTGCTTGGCGTGGCCAGCAG
>CAVPQF010000137.1:0-3641 GCA_963707225.1 uncultured Gammaproteobacteria bacterium | reverse complement strand
CCGGCACGCATGGGAACTGCAGCAGACGCGGCAACGCCTGCAGCTGACGGCACCCGGAACGGTGGCCCAGGCGCAGGCCGCCTGGGCGCAGGCCGAAGCCGCCCTGGCCGCACCACGCCAGGCGATCGACGCCAGCGCGCAGCGCCTGGCCGTGCTGCTCGGGCAGAACCATCCCGACCCGGCGTGGCTGCAGGCGGGCACGCCGCCCGAGCTGGGCGCCTGGCGACTCGACGGCACCCCGGCCGAACTGTTGCGCACACGCCCCGAGATCGCCCGCGCCGAGGCGGACGTGCTGCGCACCGCCGGCGAACTGGCGCTGACCCACGCCGATCTGTTCCCCAGCATCGGCCTCGGCGCCTCGATGGTCTGGGCCACCGACATCAACAACAACCGCCGCTTTTCCACCACTCCGAACGGCATCGCATCGCTGGGGCCGGTGATCGATATCCCATTGTTTGACTGGGGCATGCGGCTGGCCGCCAACCACGCCAAGGCGCACGAGCTGAAGGCCAGCGTGCTGGCCTACCGGCAGGCCGTGCTGCAAGGCGTGGCCGAGGTGGAAACCGCACTGGGCAGCCTGCAGCAGCAACGCCAGCGCGAACAGCAGGACACGCTGGCGTGGCAGGCGCTGCAGCACGCCGACCAGGCCGTGCAGGCCCGGGTTGGACTGCAGTTGGGCAGTCCGCTCGATCGTGCCGAAAGCCAGGTCGCCGCCGACCAGGCCGCACTCGAACTGACCGATGCCCGCGCCGCGCACAGCCTCGCCTATGTGGCGCTGTTCAAGGCGCTGGGCGGCGCGCCGCTGCCTGCGTCGGAAACGGAAACTGCCACGCCGCAGGCGTCCGCCGACACGCACGGAATGCCGCACTGATGGTCGCCCTCGCGCGCAAGACGCTGGTCTACGAGTGGCGGCGCTTCCTGCCGGCGATGCTGGCGGTCGGTTTCGTCGGCCTGCTCCAGTTGCTGCAGATCGCGCTGGTGCTGGGCATCTTCGGCAGCACCAGCCTGTACATCACCGGCTCGTCGGCCGACGTGTGGGTGGGCTACCCCGGCACGCAGAGCGTGAGCCTGGGCCGCGCGATCGACGCCGACGTGGAATCGCGCCTGCTGATGGACCCGGCGGTGCAGCGGGTCGAGCCGTACCTGTGGGTCGACGGCGACTGGCGCGGGCCGCGCGAGACCGGCGGCGTCTCGGTGTTCGTCTCCGGCATCGATCCGGCCGCCGACGGGCTGATGTTCTCCAGGGCACTCTCGCCGGCGCTGCGCGCGCGGCTGGCCGAACCAGACGCGATCGTGATCGACCGTTCGGCGCAGGACCAGCTCGGCGTCGATGTCGGCCAGACCGCCACCATCAATGGCCAGCCGGTGCACGTGGTCGGCATCAGCAGCGGCCTGCGCGCGCTCGGCGGGGTCAACGTGTTGTGCTCGCTGGATACCGCGCGCCGGCTGGACAGCGACCCGACCGACACCGGCCCGACCTATCTGGTCGCGAAACTGCGCGACCCGGCCCAGGCCGAAGCGGTGGCCAAGCGCCTGCGCGGCGACACCGCCTTCGGCCCGTACACGGCATGGAGCGCCGGCGATTTCGCCAACCTCTCGGTGCGCTACTGGCTGTTCGATACCGGCGCCGGCGCCGGCGTGCTGTTCCTGGCCGGCATCGTGTTCCTGGTCGGCGCGGTGATCACCAGCCAGACCCTGATCGCCGCGGTCAACGGCTCGGTGCGCGAATACGCCACCCTCAACGCGCTCGGCGTGGGTGTGGGCGCGCTGCGCAAGGTGGTGCTGGAGCAGGCGTTCTGGGTCGGTGCGCTGGGCCTGCTCGGCGCCGGTGTGCTCGGCATCGTGCTGATGCTGCTGGCACGCAGCCAGGACGTGCCGGTGGTCCTGAATGTCCCGGCGGCACTGGCCTGCATCGTCCTGGTGCTCGGCCTCGCCGCCGTCTCCGGCCTGGCCGCAATGCGCAGCCTGCGCCGCGCCGACCCCGCCACCTTGTTGAGATAGTCGCGATGCATCCCGTCCCCGCCATGGAGCCGCTGCATGCACCTGCCCTGCAGGCCGACAACGTCAGCAAGGCGTTCGTCTCCGGCCACCAGCGCACGCAGGTGCTGGACGGCTTGTCGCTGAGCATCGACGCCGGCGAACTGACGTTGATCTCCGGCCCGTCCGGCTGCGGCAAGAGCACCCTGCTGGCGATCCTCAGCGGCCTGCAGAAAGTCGACAGCGGCCGCGTGCGGGCGCTCGGCAGCGAACTGGGCCAGCTCGACCTGCGCGCGCTGGAACGGTTCCGCCTGCAGCACACCGGCTTCGTGTTCCAGGGCTTCAACCTGTTCCCCGCGCTCTCCGCGTTCGAGCAGGTCGAGCTGCCGCTGAACCACATGGGCCTGTCGCGCGACGAGGCACGCCGGCGCGCGCAGCAGTCGCTGGAGGAAGTCGGCCTGGCGCACCGCATGCGGCTGCGTCCTTCCGAGTTGTCCGGCGGCGAGAAGCAGCGCGTGGCGATCGCCCGCGCGTTGGCCAAGCAGCCCGAGCTGCTGTTCGCCGACGAACCGACCAGCGCGCTGGACGCCGCCAACGGCCAGGTCATCATCGACATCCTGCACCGGATCGCCCACGCCCACGGCACCACGGTGCTGTGCGTCAGCCACGACCCGCGCCTGGTCGTCCACGCCGACCGCGTGCTGGCGATGGAAGACGGACGCATCCTCAGCGACCGGCGCACTCATGCGCCGCGCATCGACAGCAAGGAAATTCCATCATGAAGCCGCTCGCCATGAAGCTGCCCGCCATCCATCCGTCACGGCATCCGGCCAGCATGCGGCTGCTCGGGCATGGCTGTCTTGCGCTGACGCTGACGTGGTTGCTGGCCGGCTGTTCCCGCTCCGCCGATGCGCCGAGCGGCGCCGCCGCGCAACCGACCACTGCCTACGCCGCCGTCGCACGCGGCAAGATCGACATCGAAGGCGGCCTGCTGAACCTGGCGATGCCGCGCGAAGGCACGCTCGCCACGGTCGCCGTGCACGAAGGCGAGCATGTCAGGCAGGGCCAGTTGCTGGCGGCGCTGGATACCGAGCCGGCCAGGCTGGCGGTCGAGGCGGCACAGGCGCAGCTCGTGCAGGCACAGGCGCAGCTGAAGCTGCTCGGGATCAAGCAGGCAACGGCGAAGCAGCGTGCCCGGCGACTGGCCGCCGCGGCCGCCGCCGGTGCCGGCGACGGCCAGAGCGCCGACGATGCGCGCGAGGCGGCCGCGCAGGTCGACGCCGAGCAGCAGTCCGCCCGCGCGGCGCTGGGCATGGCCGGCCAGAAGCTGGACGAGGCCCGCTACGAGCTGAAGCAGCGCAGCCTGCTCGCCCCGTTCGACGCCGACGTGGTGCGGGTGTCGGCGCAGCCCGGCGCCAGCGTGTCGCCCGCGTCCGGGCCGTTGTTCGTCCTGCTGCCGCGGAAGCCGCGGATCGTCCGCGCCGAACTCAACGACAGCTTCGTCGGCGTGATCCAACCAGGCATGCCGGCCGAGGTGGTCGCCGACAGCGGTGGCGACCATGCCCGCTGGAGCGCGCACGTGCTGCGCGTCGGCCAGGTCTACGGGCCGGCCACGCTGGAGAACGACCCGCAGGTACGCGCCAATGCGCGAGCAATACGTGGCG
>CAVPQF010000136.1:0-7221 GCA_963707225.1 uncultured Gammaproteobacteria bacterium | reverse complement strand
CAAGGATTGCCAATCTGGCAGTGATTTTACCCGTCAACATGGCAAAAGACAGAAAACAAGATTGGTCGACCGTTCCTATACTTGCAGGGATCATCCCTGCGGTCTGCCCGCAGGCCAACCGGTGGAAGGGGAGCGTGATGCGGGTACTGATATTGGGCAGCGGCGTGATCGGAACCTGCAGCGCGTGGTACCTGGCGCGTGCCGGTTTCGAGGTGACCGTGGTGGATCGCGAAAGCGCGCCGGCACGCGAGACCAGCTTCGCCAACGCCGGCCAGATCTCGCCTGGCTACGCCTCGCCGTGGGCCGCTCCCGGCGTGCCGCTGAAGGCCTTGAAGTGGTTGTTCATGCGCCATGCGCCGCTGGCGATCCGCCCCGGCCTCGATCCGCAGCAATACCTGTGGCTGCTGCAGATGCTGCGCAACTGCACCGCCAACCGTTATGCGATCAACAAGGCGCGCATGGTGCGCCTGTCCGAATACAGCCGCGACTGCATGGACGAATTGCGCGCCGAGACCGGGCTGGATTACGAAGGCCGCCAGCTCGGCACCGTGCAGCTGTTCCGCACCCAGGCGCAGCTGGACGACGCGGCCAGGGACACCGCCGTGCTCAGGCAGTACGGCGTGCCGTACGAGCTGCTCGACCGCGCCGGCATCGTGCGGGTGGAGCCGGCGCTGGCCGGGGTGGTCGACCAGCTCAGCGGCGCGCTGCGCCTGCCGAACGACCAGACCGGCGACTGCGAGCTGTTCACCCGCCGGCTCGCCGCGCGGGCACAGGAGGCCGGCGTCGAGTTCCGCTTCGGCGCCACCGTGGAAAAACTCGAACACGACGGCAGTCGCCTCACCGGTGTGCGTATCGACGGCAAGCTCGAACGTGCCGACCGCTACGTGCTGGCGCTGGGCAGCTACACCCCGCAGTTGCTGGCGCCGCTGGGCATGCGCCTGCCGGTGTATCCGCTGAAGGGTTACTCGCTGACCCTGCCGATCACCGACCCGGCGATGGCGCCCACCTCGACCATCCTCGACGAAACCTACAAGGTGGCGGTGACCCGCTTCGACCAGCGCATCCGCGTCGGCGGCATGGCCGAGGTGTCCGGCTTCGACCTGTCGCTGTCGCCGCGCCGCCGCGCCACCCTGGAAAAAGTGGTCAGCGATTGGTACCCGCATGGCGGCGACCTGAGCCGCTCCACCTTCTGGACCGGCCTGCGCCCGGCCACTCCGGACGGCACGCCGGTGGTCGGCGCCACGCGGCTGGACAACCTCTACCTCAACACCGGCCACGGCACCCTCGGCTGGACCATGGCTTGCGGTTCCGGCCGTTACCTGGCGGACCTGATCGCGGAACGCAAACCGCAGATCAGCAGCGAGGGCCTGGACATCTCGCGTTACAGTGCACGCCCCACTGCGGGAGTCCCTGCCTGATGCGCCCGACCCGCGCCCTGATCGACCTGGCCGCGCTGCGCCACAACTACCGCCTGGCGCGCGAGCTGGGCGGACGCAAGGCGCTGGCCGTGGTCAAGGCCGACGCCTACGGCCACGGTGCCGTGCGCTGCGCGCAGGCGCTGGAAAGCGAGGCGGACGGTTTCGCGGTGGCCTGCATCGAGGAGGCGCTGGAACTGCGCGAGGCCGGCATCCGCGCCCCGATCCTGCTGCTGGAAGGTTTCTTCGAAGCCGACGAACTGGCGCTGATCGACGCCCACGACCTGTGGTGCGTGGTGCAGGCGCCGTGGCAGATCGACGCGATCGAACGCGCGCACCCATCCAAGCCGTTCACCCTCTGGCTGAAGCTCGATTCGGGCATGCACCGGCTCGGCCTCGCCGTGGCGGACTACCGCGCCAGCCTGCAGCGCCTGCAGGCGCTGCCGCACGTGGGCGAGGTGGTGGCGATGACCCACTTCGCCCGCGCCGACGAGCTGGATTGCGAGCGCACCGACGAGCAGCGCGCGCTGTTCCACCAGGTGTGCGACGAGCTGCGCTTGCCCGCCAGCCTCAGCAATTCCCCCGCGCTGCTCGGCTGGCCCAGCGCGCAGGGCGAATGGGCGCGTCCGGGCCTGATGCTGTACGGCGCCACGCCATTCGCCGGCCCGCATCCGGTCGCCGACCGCCTGCGTCCGGTGATGACGGTGGAGTCGAAGGTGATCGGCGTGCGCGAACTCGCCCCCGGCGAACCGATCGGCTACGGCGCCCGCTTCGTCACCCAACGCCCCAGCCGCATCGGCGTCGTCGCGATGGGCTACGCCGACGGCTACCCGCAGTTCGCCCCCAACGGCACCCCGGTCGCCATCGACGGCCGGTCCGGCGCACTGGTCGGTCGCGTGTCGATGGACATGCTCACCGTCGACCTCACCGACCACCCCGCCGCCGGCCTCGGCAGCCGCGTCGAACTGTGGGGCGGGCAGGTGCCGGTCAGCGAACTGGCGCTGCACAGCGAAAGCAGCGCGTACCAGCTGCTGTGCGGCCTGAAGCGCGTGCCGCGCAGCTCCATCGGCGAGTGAATGCTTCCCGCTGCCTGCAGGAGGGCAGCAGGCAAGGCTCCTGACCGCCGGGACGTCCAGCCCCGATCTCGGCTCCTGCGACCCGCTACGGCCACCATCGCGCGATGGAACCAACCAGGGGAACGCCATGACCGCACTCACCGACCGCTTCACCCGCGCCGTCGACTACGCCCGCATCGCCCACGCCGCGCAATGCCGCAAGGGCTCGAATATCCCGTACCTCTACCACCTGCTCGGCGTGGCCAGCCTGGTGATCGAGTTCGGCGGCAACGAAGACCAGGCCATCGCCGGCCTGCTGCACGACACCCTGGAAGATTGCGGCGCCGCCCACGAAGCGGTGATCCGCGCGCAGTTCGGTGAGGCCGTGGTCAACATCGTCAAGGACTGCACCGACGGCACCGCCGAAGGCAAGGCCAGCCACACCGACGCCGAGGCCAAACGCCGCGACTGGATCCGCCGCAAACTCGCCTACCTCGCGCATCTGAAGAAAGCCCCCGACGCGACCCTGCTGGTCAGCGCCTGCGACAAGCTGCACAACGCCCGCGCCATCGTGCAGGACCTCGAAGATCCCGATGTCGGCACCCGCGTGTTCGAGCGCTTCACCGGCGGCCGTGACGGCACGCTTGGCTACTACCAATCGCTGGCGGAAATCTTTTCCGCACGCGGAGTGCGGGTCGCCAAGGTGCTCGATGCGACGGTGGAGTGGATGCACGAATTGGCCGGCGCGGGCGTGCGAACCTCTCTGTCGCAAGTCGCGCCATCGCTTCGGTAATTATCCCGATCGGGATAATGTCCCTTGACTCGCCTGATCCCTTGGATAATTATCCCGATCGGGATAATTATCCAAGGGCAAGCGACCATGAACACTCCATTGCCCCGATCGGGAAAAGACCCTGCGGTGTCTCCCGACGTCGAGATGATTGCGCAGGCCATTCGCGAAGCACGTCGACGGCACGGCCTGACGCAAACCCAGTTGGCCGGTCTGTCCGGCACGGGGTTGCGCTTCATCAGCGAACTGGAACGGGGCAAGCCCAACGTGGCCTTGAACAAGGTGCTTGTAGTGCTCGCCGTACTGGGTCTTCGCTTGCAGGTCGGAGGTGAATCGTGACCGACAGCCTCCAGGTCCGGCTGTTCGATCGGCATATAGGCGAGCTGGACATCATCGGCGAAGTTCGCGCGCCGGAGGATTGGCGCTTTGCCTACGCTGCCGACTACCTTGCTTCCGCGCAACCGGTCGCCTTGTCGGTCAGCCTGCCACTGCGCACGGAGCCGTTTGCCGGTGCCATTGTCCACAACTGGTTCGGCAACCTGTTGCCCGAAGGCCCGGTGCGCGAGGCCATTGCGGCGCGGCTGCGCATTCCGGTGTGGGACGACTTCGAGTTGCTGGCCGCGATCGGCGGCGAATGCGCCGGTGCGGTCAGCATCGTGTCGCCCGAAGCCACCGTGGCTGGCCCATCGGATGTCTCGCTCGATCTGGAAACCCTGCTCGCCGCACAGGGTGACGAAACCGGCGAGGCTTCCCTGGCGCTGATCGGCGCGCCGCGCAGGCTGTCGCTCGCCGGCGCGCAGGACAAGATCGCCGTCGTGCTCGGCGCCGACGGTTCCATACGGCTCCCCGCGATCGGCGAGATCACCACGCACATTCTCAAGCCGGACAGCCTGCGCATCCGCGGCCTGCGCGATTTCGAGGCGTTCGGCCTCGCGCTCGCGCGTGCGGCAGGCCTGCAGGTGGCAGCATCCTCGATCGTTACCGTGGCCGGGCACAAGGCATTGCTGGTCGAACGCTACGATCGCCATGTCGCGGAGAACGGCGATCTCGCCCGCCTGCACCAGGAAGACTTCTGCCAGGCGCTGGGCTATCCGGGCGAGCTCAAGTACGAAGCTGGCGGCGGTCCGACGCTGGCCCTGTGTGCCCGGCTGATCCGCCAGCAATTGCGGCTGGGTCCGATGGCCGTGCAGGCGTTGCTGGACTGGGTGGTTTTCAACGTGATCATCGGCAACGCCGACGCACACGCCAAAAACCTCGCCCTGCTCTGCGGCCCGGATGGCCTGCGCCGCCTGGCTCCGTTCTACGACCTGGTGCCGACCATCGCGATATCGGAGCAGATGGTCGAACGCAAGCCCGCGCTGGGCATCGGCAACGCGGCGCGCATCGACGAAGTGAGTGCCGCCGACTGGCAACGGTTCGCCGAAGCGACCGGCTACGCACCGCGTTTCGTGCAGCGCCGGGTGATCGAGCTTGCCGGCTTGGTGCTGAACGCCATGGCCGGCACGGCGGGTACGCTGATGGAGCAGGGTGCCGGCCAGGCACGGATCGAAAAAGCCCAGGCAGCCATTGCCGGTAACGCGCAGCGCCTGCTTGCAACCCTGCAGGCATGACCCCCATGCAACCGAAGCGGACGACACATCGCTGCCGCCACGCCGTTGATCAAGGAATGCTCCGCAAGCCATGAACCAAACCTCGCTTTCCGCCCTCATCTGGTCCGTCGCCGACCTGCTGCGCGGTGATTACAAACAATCCGAATACGGCCGCGTGATCCTGCCGTTCACCGTGCTGCGCCGTCTCGACTGCGTGCTGGCGCCGACCAAGACCAAGGTGCTGGCGGAGTACAAGAAGAAGACTGACGCCGGTGTCAATCCCGAGCCATTCCTGCTGCGCCTGGTCGGCGACGCCAAGTTCTACAACACCTCGGAACTCGATCTGCCCACGCTGCTGGGCGACCAGGATCACATCCGCCAGAACCTCTACGCCTATGTCCAGGCGTTTTCACCCGCGGCGCGCGACATCTTCGAGCGCTTCGACTTCTATACCCAGGTCGAGCGCCTGGCCAAGGCCAACCTGCTGTACCTGGTCACCGAGAAGTTCGCCAACATCAATCTCCATCCCGACGAGGTGGACAACGCGCAGATGGGCCTGGTGTTCGAGGAGCTGATCCGAAAATTCGCGGAGCTCTCCAACGAGACCGCCGGCGAACACTTCACCCCGCGCGAAGTGATCCGGCTGATGGTCAACCTGATCTTCATCGAGGACGACGACGTGCTCGAACCCGGCCACGCCGTGGTGCGCACCATCTACGACCCGACGGCAGGGACGGGCGGCATGCTTTCGGTCGCCGCCGAGCACCTGCTGCAGCACAACCCCGCCGCGCGGCTCACCCTGTACGGGCAGGAGTTGAACGACGAGTCCTACGCCATCTGCAAGGCCGACATGCTGATCCGCGGCCAGGACGTGGCCAACATCGTCGCCGGCAACACGCTCAGCGAGGACGGCCACGGCGGCCAGAAATTCGACTACATGCTGTCCAACCCGCCGTTCGGCGTGGAGTGGAAGAAGGTCGAGAAGGCCGTGCGCAAGGAGCACGAGGAGAAAGGCTTCGACGGCCGCTTCGGCCCCGGCCTGCCGCGCGTGTCCGACGGCTCCATGCTGTTCCTGCTGCACCTGCTGGCCAAGATGCGCCCGGCCAAAGACGGCGGCAGCCGCTTCGGCATCGTGCTCAACGGCTCGCCGCTGTTCACCGGCGGCGCCGGCAGCGGCGAGAGCGAAATCCGTCGCTACGTACTGGAGAACGATCTGGTGGAAGCCATCATCGGCCTGCCCACCGACATGTTCTACAACACCGGCATCGCCACCTATGTGTGGATCATCTCCAACAAGAAGCCCGACGACCGCAAGGGCTACGTGCAACTGATCGATGCCGGCAGCTTCTGGCAGAAGATGCGCAAGAGCCTCGGCAGCAAGCGCAAGGAGATGAGCGACGAGCACATCGCCACCGTCACCCGCCTGTTCGGCGACTTCGCCGAAGCCGAACTGGCCACCGTGTTCGATGCCGCTGGCAAGGAAACCGGCCGCCAGGTGATCGCCGCCGCCGAATTCGCTCCCGAACCGCCCGCCGGTGGCAAGGTGAAAGTCGCGCCCATCGCGCGCATCTTCAAGAACCAGGACTTCGGCTACATCACGATCACCGTCGAACGCCCCTTGCGCGACGAGCAGGGCAAGCTGGTGCTGGGCCAGAAGGGCAAGCTCAAGGGCAAGCCGCAGCCGGACAGTTCATTGCGCGACACGGAGAACGTGCCCTTGAGTGAGGACATCAAGGCCTACTTCAAGCGCGAAGTGCTGCCGCACGCGCCCGACGCGTGGATCGACGAAGCGAAGAGCAAGGTCGGCTACGAGATCCCGTTCAACCGCCACTTCTACGACCTCGGCTGCGGGCGCGGCGAATGGCTTCGGGTCCTGGCGCGCACTGGCGTCCGAGGCCTGGGTGTGGATGGCAACTCGGGGCATGGCTGAGGCGGCCAGGAATTCGGGTCTTGATGTCCAGGTCGGGCATTGATGGAATGTCTGCGCGCGCGCGACGCGGGAGCGTGGACGGGCTCAGTGCCTTCCATGGGATCGAGCACCTCCCCCCGGAACTGTCATTGAGTTGCTTCGGGAAGGCCTCCGGGTGGTGAGAACCCGGAGGTCTCCTCATCCTGGAGACGCCGAATGCCAGAACCTACAGGTGGGGGCTCACACCTTCTATCTGGATCCGACCCACCGGAGCCCGGTCCCGCAGGCTTTCCTTGCGTTCATGGCCAGCCAGATCGGGTGGGAGCAGCCAGAGATCCTTCGACTTCATGGTGACGAACGCGACCTTCAGCGTGCAAAAAGGGCCTGGTCAGGGAACAAGTCTCTCCTGAAAGCCGCGGATTGCCTCTTCGGGCCCCGGGACTACGCCTTGATGGCCGTACGC
>CAVPQF010000135.1:0-63355 GCA_963707225.1 uncultured Gammaproteobacteria bacterium | reverse complement strand
CGCCAGCGCCAGCCATGCGCCGGAGGTGGGCGAGGCCTTGCGCGCGCAGGACACCGGCATTTTGCTTGCCGTGCGGCTCGCCGCAGCGTTCGCAGGCGAATCGGTGACCGGGGACCTTTACACGCGGCACAGCGCTGCAGCCAATTGTCATCGGCGGCGGAAATAGACCTTCAGGCGTCGTGGCGGAATTTCCACAGGAGCTCGCCGACCGGGCCGAGGTTGTCTGCATCGACGTATCGCGACCGGCAGCGGGCGCTCGCCTTCTTGCAGGTCGGCGGCGTGGCGAGCCTTCGGCAATCAGTGCAGATCCTCGGCTTCCACCTGCCCGGCGAAATCATCGGTTTCGATGCGCTGGCCTCGAACCGGCACGTCAGTCAGGCCGAGGCACTGGAACGCAGCAGCATTTGCGAGCTGCCCTATGCCCGGCTGCAACTGGTCACCAGCGAGGTGCCAGCCTTGCATCGGCAACTGATGCGGGTGATCAGCCGCGAAGTGATCGAGGAACACCGCCACCTGGTGATGATGGGCCGGCAGCAGGCGCTGGAGCAGCTGGCGATCTTCCTGAAGAGCCTGGCCGACCGTTACCAGCACCTGCAGCGCGACAGCAGCGTGCTCACCCTGTCGATGTCGCGCTACGACATCGCCAACTACCTTGGCCTGGTGGTGGAGACGGTCAGCCGATTGTTCTCGCGCCTGGAGGAGATGGGCGTGCTCGAGGTCAACCGCAAATCCGTGCGTATCTGCCGCCCCGACCTGCTCGCCGACCTCTGCCGCAACAGCCCTGCGGCGGCATCGAAACAGCGCGACGCCGGCTGAACCTTCCGTGTTCATTCCGGATTGACCGAGGTCAAGTCGAACCGCCATTGGCCGGCGTAGAACAGGACCTTGCAGGGAGCCATGCCGCGATGACCGCCCGTTTCGGCATGGGAATCGACCGCGATTCATCCGCCACGGGAACAGATCATGTCCAACATCCATCATGCCGACCACGCCCCCACACCCGCCACGCCCTTCGGCGCCATCGAGGGAACGCACTGGATCGAGACCCTGAGTGACGGCAGCCCGGTGCTGATACGCCCGCTGCGCCCGGAGGATCGCCAGCGCGAAACGGACTTCATCAACCGCCTGTCGGAACAGGCCTGCCGCTTCCGCTTCCTGGGCAACCTGAAGGAAGCGAGTCCGGCCCTGCTCGACCAGCTGATGAACGTCGACTATCACGACCAGATGGCCTTCGTGGCGCTGGCCCACGACAACGGCGAACTGCGCGAAGTCGGGATCAGCCGCTACAGCGCGAGTGGAGACGAAAAGCAATGCGAGTGCGCGGTGACGGTGGCCGACGACTGGCGCCATCGCGGCCTGGGCGTGCTGCTGATGAAGCGCCTGATCGACATCGCGCGCAAGAACGGATTCCGCAGGATGTTCTCGATCGACGTCGCCGAAAACGAACCGATGCACGAGCTGGCCGACTACCTGGGCTTCAAGCGCCGGCTGGATCCGGATGATGCCGCACAGGCCATCCACACCCTCGACCTCTGACCGCCAGCGAACCCCGGACGCCCCATGCCAGCCACCGAGCAAGCCAGCCCGACGCCGCCCGTGACACGCCCGGGCGATGTCCTCGCGCTGGTGACATCGAGCAACCCGTGGAGCCCCGCTGCCGAAACCGGCCTCGCGATTGCCGCGCGCTGGGGCAGCAACCTGACCGGCTGCTTCATCGACCCCGCGCTGCGGAAACCCGGCAGCGCCGAAGCCGGCACCGACCCCACCGTGCTCGGCCTGCTGTTTGAACCGCGAATGGAATTCGCCGACGAGCACGCCGCCTTCGAATCATTCGCGCGGCAGTCCGGCGTACGCAACGCCGACTGGACCGTCGCCCGGGCCGGCATCGCCGCTACCCTGCGCTGGCTCGGCGCGCGACACGATCTCGCGGTGATCGAGCGGGACATGGTGCAGGCATCCGGCCTGCTCGACATCCTCGGCGAGGCGATACTCGGCTGCCGCGTGCCCTGCCTGATCCTGCCCCCGCAATGGCATCGGGAAATCCGCTTCGAGCGCATCGTGATCGGCTGCAACGGCAGCATCGAGGCGATCCGCGCGATCCACTCCGCCCTGCCGTTCCTCAAGGCGGCAAGGCAGGTGACCCTGGTCGACGGCGACGTTCGCGACGGCGACGACGGGCATCCGCGCTTCGACCCGTTCGTCTACCTGCTGCGCCACGGCATCACCTCCAGACCCAGTTATGTCCGATCCTCGTCCGCGATGGCCGGCGAAATCCTGCTGAAGGAAGTCGAAAACATCGACGCGGACCTGCTGGTGATGGGCGCCTATGGCCGCTCGCGCATGCGCGAACGCGTGTTCGGCGGCGCCACCCGGCGCGTGCTGGAAGAAGCCTCCATCCCGGTGCTTATGCAGCATTAGACCTGCACGTCCACACCGGCTGCGGACTCGTCAGCGCCCGGCGGACTCCACCGGCACCGAAGCACCGCGCCGGCGGCGATATCGGGCTGCAGCAGCAAGCGTGACGACCGCGGCGAGGCTGCCCAGCAGCGCAAGCAACATGTCCTGCTGCGCATCCCACGGATCGCCCTGGGTGCCCAGGTAGGCCACCCCGAGATCCCCGCCGAACCACACGGCGGCCGCCCATTCGAACAGTTCGTACAACGCCGAGCTCGCGGTCATCAGGCTGACCGGCACGATCCAGCGCCAGGCACCGGGCGACCACGTGCGCGCCGCCACCAGCTCCACCACCGCCGGGGTCACCAGCAGGCCGTAGGCGAAATGGAGGGCACGGTCGAAGTGATTGCGTGACAGGCCCAGCGCCTCATCCAGCGAGAAGCCGCACAACGCGGAGAACCACCGGTCCCACGGCACTTCCGAGTAGGTGTAGTGCGCGCCGATCTCGTGCAGCAGCAGGAACGCGAACAGCGCCGCATAGTTGGCATTGGAGAAACGCAGCCGGCGGAACCCCAGCACCAGTACCGGCAGCGCCAGCACCACCAGCACGTTCTCCATCAGCCAGTCCTGGCGGTAGTGCGGCGAGATGCCGAGGGCCGTTGCCGCGACCAGGAATGCGGCCAGCAGCACCAGCGGGAATCGGGCTCCATCCAGCCTGGGTCGATCGTTCATGCCTGCCTGCGGTCCCGTCATGCGCAACGCGTCACGCCGATCATGCCATGCCGGCCACCTGCATCCGCCGACGGCCGCGACAATATGCGCGACGTGCCCTGGCGACCGCTTGACCTGCATCAAGGTGGCCGGGCCGCGCCTCGCCGAGCATGCGCGCATCTTTCAGGGAGATGCGCGATGAGTACCACCCGAAAACTCTGGCTGGGACTGGCGGCTTTGCTCGTCACGTCCTTCGCCGTGCTGCTGTGGGTCGGCAGCGTGGTCCACCAACAGGCGCCGCCGCTGCCCACGGCCGTCATCACCAGCGATGGCCAGACGCTGTACACCAAGGCCGACATGGAGGAAGGCCGCCAGGTGTGGCAGAGCATCGGCGGCCAGCAATTGGGATCCATCTGGGGCCACGGCGCGCTGCTCGCGCCGGACTGGAGCGCCGACTGGCTGCACCGCGAAAGCATGGCGATGCTGGACCTGCTCGCCCGTGACGCGGGCCTGGGCCCTTACGAGTCGCTGGATGCGCAGCAGCAGGCGCCGCTGAAGGCACGGGTGCAGGAAGAACTGCGCACCAACACCTACGACGCGGCCAGCAACACCATCACCGTCTCGGCGCTGCGCGCGCACGCGATGGAAGCCGTCGCGGCGCATTACATGAGCCTGTTCGGCAACGACCCGGCCACGCACAAGCTGCGCGAGGGCTATGCGATGCGCGAGAACACCGTAGCCGGGATGGAGCACCGGCGCGCGGTCACAGCGTTCTTCTGGTGGACCAGCTGGGCTGCCGCCACGCAGCGCCCGAACGAGGCGATGAGCTACACCCAGAACTGGCCGTACGAGCCGCTGGCCGGCAACGCGCCGACCTCCACCAGCTTCCTGTGGTCGGTCTTCAGCATCCTCTTCATGATCTTCGGCATCGGCCTGCTCGGCTGGCATCACGCGCGCCAGGTGAGCCACGAGCCGTTGCCGCCGATTCCTGCGCGCGACCCGCTGACCGAGATGAGACCGACGCCGTCGATGAAGGCCACCGGCAAGTATTTCTGGACCGTGCTGGCGCTGTTCCTGGCGCAGATCCTGCTGGGCGCCACCACCGCGCACTACCAGGTGGAAGGCCAGCAGGCCTACGGTTTCGCGCTGGCCAACTACCTGCCCTACAGCCTCACCCGTACCTGGCACACCGAGCTGGCGGTGCTGTGGATCGCCACCGCGTGGCTGGCCACCGGCCTGTACATCGCGCCGCTGATCTCCGGCCACGAGCCGAAATTCCAGCGGTTCGGGGTAAACTTCCTGTGGGTCTGCCTGCTGGTGATCGTGGTCGGCTCGTTCGCCGGCCAGTGGTTCGCGGTAATGGACAAGATGGGCCTCAAGTACAACTTCTGGTTCGGCCATCAGGGCTGGGAATACACCGACCTCGGCCGCTTCTGGCAGATCTTCCTGTTCATCGGCCTGATGCTGTGGCTGTTCCTGGTCGGTCGCGCGCTGCTGCCGGCAATGCGCGGCAAGAAGGAGGGCGCGTCGATCGTGGGCCTGCTGTTCCTGTCCACCATGGCGATCGGCCTGCTCTATGGCGCCGGCCTGATGTGGGGCGAGCACACCCACATCGCGATGGTCGAGTACTGGCGCTGGTGGGTGGTGCACCTGTGGGTGGAAGGCTTCTTCGAAGTGTTCGCCACCGCGGTGATCAGCTACCTGTTCGTCCGCCTCGGCCTGCTGCGCGTGAGCAGCGCCACCACCAACGTGCTGTTCGCCACCATCGTGTTCATGGCCGGCGGCGTGCTGGGCACCCTGCACCACCTGTACTTCAGCGGCACGACCACGGCGGTGATTGCGCTAGGCGCCAGCTTCTCGGCGCTGGAAGTGGTGCCGCTGGCGTTGATCGGCCTGGAGGCCCACGACACCTGGAAGAAGCAGCATGCCGCGCCGTGGATGGCGCGCTATCGCTGGCCGATCATGTTCTTCGTCGCGGTGAGCTTCTGGAACCTGGTCGGCGCCGGCCTGCTCGGCTTCCTCGTCAACACGCCGATCGCGCTGTACTACATGCAGGGCCTCAACCTCACCGCCACGCATGGCCACGCCGCGCTGATGGGTGTGTATGGCATGCTCGGCCTGGGCCTGATGCTGTTCTGTCTGCGCGGCATCAAGCCGCAGGCCGAGTGGCGCGAAGGCTGGCTGCGCAGCTCGTTCTGGTGCCTCAACATCGGCCTGTCGCTGATGGCCGTGCTGACCCTGCTGCCGCTGGGCATCCTTCAGCTGAAGGCGGTGCTCGAGCACGGCTACTGGTTCGCCCGCTCGGCCGAGTTCATGGACCGCCCGCTGATCCACATGCTGGTGTGGATGCGCGTGCCGGGCGACACCTTGTTCGCCGTCGGCGCCCTGCTGATATCGGCGTTCGTCGCTGTGCTGTGGCTGTGGCCAAAACGCCGGATGGCTCCCGTGGCGCTGCCGCAAGCGGTCCGCGAGAACGCATGACGCACATCGGGGCGCGCCGCGAGGCGCACCCTGATGCTTTTGCCGAATCCCGGCTCTCAACAGACGAAGGTCTGGTCATCCCGTATCCCGAATGTTCGAGTTCTATCCACAGATCAAATGGGTGCACATCGCCTGCGTGCTGGCCAGCGGTACGCTGTTCACGTTGCGCGGGCTGCTGGTGCAAACCGGCCACGCCGGTGCCGCGCGATGGATGCCGGTGCGCTGGCTCAGCTACGCCATCGACACCACCCTGCTCACCGCCGCGCTGATGCTGCTGAGCATCCTGCCCGGCGCGCTGTTCGCCAACGGCTGGCTCACCACCAAGCTGGTGCTGCTGGTGGTCTACGTGGTGCTCGCCATGCTGGCACTGAAGCGGGCGCGCACGCCGCGCGCGCAATTGGCCTTCTATGTGGCTGCGCTGGCCACCTACGTCTACATGCTCGGCGTCGCCCGCATGCATCACCCGCTGGGCTGGCTGTACGGATGGACCACATGAATGCAGCACGACCCTTTCCCGCCGGAGAAGCGCGCGACCACGCGCTGGACGCCTGCTTCCTCGGCCCTTACGGCGAGAACGACACGCTGCTGGAAAAGCTGCTGGTCGAATTCCTGCGCGACCACGTGTACTGGCGCCGCAACTTCCACCCGGAGGACCCGCCGGCGATCGCCACCGCCGCCGCGCACCATCCGGACTACCTCGCCTTCGAATCGCGCATGCGGCGCGAACTGCACCAGCTCTCCGCCGCGCTGAAGAAGTCGGTACCGTTCCACAGCCCGCGCTACATCGGCCACATGGCCTCCGACCTGCTGCTGCCGGGACTGGCCGCGCAGATGCTCACGCTGCCGTACAACCCCAACAACGTCAGCGAGGACGCGGCCCCGGTCACCGTCGACATGGAAGTGCAGGCCGGCCTGCAGCTGGCGCGCATGCTCGGCTATCCGCACGACCCGGCGCAGGACGCCTGCGCGTTCGGCCACCTCACCTCCGGCGGCACCCTGGCGAACTACCAGGCGCTGCGCCTGGCGCTGGCGCTGAAGGCATTCCCGGTCGCGCTGCGCGCGGCGCAGGTGCCGGAACTGGCCCTGCCCGCCGACGACTGGAGCGCGTTCAATCTGTCCCACGCCGATGGCATCGCCCTGCTGCAGGCGTGGCAGCAGTGGCTGGCCGCACAAGCGCCGGCCGAACGCACGCACTGGCTGCAGCGGGTCGAGAACGAGCGCATCGAACAACTCGGCCTGGTCGGCTTCTTCGCCGCGCATCCGTCATTGCGCGTGCCGCTGGTGCTGGCGCCGGTCACCGCGCACTACTCGTGGAGCAAGGGGCTGAAACTGCTCGGCCTGGGCCGCGACCAGCTGGAACTGCTGCCTACCGACGGCATGCGGCTGGACCCCGCCGCCTTGCGCGACACGCTGGAACGCTGTGCGCGCGAGCGTCGACCGGTGCTGCTGTGCGTGGCCGTGCTCGGCGGCACCGAATACGGCACCATCGATCCCATCCATGAAGTGCTCGCCGCACGTACCGAATCACGCCGGCACGGACTCGACTTCGCCGTGCACGTGGACGCAGCCTGGGGCGGTTACCTGGCCACGCTGTTCCGTCACGAGGACGGCTCGCTGCGCACGCGCGACGAAGTGGCCGCCGACTACGTGCAGTTCCCCACGCCCGCGGTGCACGCCGCGTTCGCCGCGCTGGGCGAGACCGACTCGGTCACCGTCGACCCGCACAAGCTCGGCTACCTGCCCTACGGCAGCGGCGCCTTCATCTGCCGCGACCACCGCGCGATGGCGCTGCTGGCCGAACGCGCCGACTACGTGTTCCACGCCGCCACGCCCGCCGGCTACCTGGCGCGCTACCGCAGCCTGGGCCAGTTCATCCCCGAGGGCTCGAAATCCGGCGCGGCGGCCGCGGCCGTGTACGTGACGCACAAGGTACTGCCGCTGGACCACGCCCACTTCGGCCGGCTGCCGCGCACCACCGTGCGCGCGGCCGAGACTTTCCTCGCACGCGCGCAGCGCTTCGCGCTGGAACTGGCGGGCTGCGTCCACGCGCTGGTGCCGTTCGCGCCGGACAGCAACCTGGTGTGCCTGGCGCTCAACCCGCACGGCAACGCTTCGGTGGCGACGGCGAACGCGTTCGTGCGTGCACTGCACGACGAACTGCGCTGCGATCCGCAGCAGCCGCTGCAGTTGAAGGAGTTCTTCGGCTCGGTGACCAGCCTGCGCCCCGACATGCTGGGCCCGGTGCAGACCACGCGCATCTTCGGCGCGCTGGGCCTGGATGCGACCAGCCTCGACCCGAGCGAAGATCGCCTGCTGATCCTGCGCCACACGCTGATGAACCCGTACCTGATCGACCACGAGAACGGCATCAGCTACATCGACCGCTACTTCGACTTCCTCGGCCGTCGCGTGCGCGCGCTGCACGGCGCCGCCGCATTCCACCCATGATCACGGAGCCTCCGATGGACAGCATCCTGCGACTGGCCAACCCGCAACGCGAAACCGATCGCCGCTGGGTGCACACGGCATTGGCGAAGCTGGCGCAGGAGGCCGCACGTTCGGCCGACACCCACCTGCTGAAGCTGAACTTCCCGGGCTTCCACGGCATCGACTTCTACTTCAAGGACGAGGCCGCGCATCCCAGCGGCAGCCTGAAGCATCGCCTCGCGCGCTCGCTGTTCCTGTACGCGCTGTGCAACGGCCGGCTGCGCGGCGGCCAGGCCGTGGTGGATGCGTCCTCCGGCAGCACGGCGATCTCGGAGGCATGGTTCGCGCGCCAGCTCGGCCTGCCGTTCATCGCGGTGATGCCGGCGTGCACCGCACCCGGCAAGATCCGCGACGTGCAGGCGCTGGGCGGCGAGTGCGACCTGGTCGACGATCCCGCCCAGGTACATGCGCGCGCCGCCGAACACGCCGCGCGCGGCGCCTGCCACCTGGACCAGTTCGGCCTGGCCGAACGCGCCACCGACTGGCGCGGCAACAACAACATCGCCGAGTCGATCATCGGCCAGCTCACGCTCGAGGCCGAGCCCGAGCCGGCCTGGATCGTCTGCGGCGCCGGCACCGGCGGCACCTCGGCCACCATCGGCCGCTACCTGCGCTACCGCCGGCTGCACACGCAACTGTGCGTGGCCGAACCGGCCGGCAGCGGCTATGTCCACGGCTGGCGCACGCGCGATCCCCAGGCGTCGGCCAGCCAGCCGACCCTGATCGAAGGCATCGGCCGTCCGCGGGTGGAGCCGGGCTTCATCTTCGACGTGGTGGACCGCGTGGTGGAAGTGCCGGATGCTGCCTCGATCGCCGCGGCCTGGTTGCTGGAGGAACTGCTCGGCCACCGCTACGGCGGCTCGTCCGGCACCAACCTGGTCGCCTGCCTGCAACTGGCCGCCTCGATGCGCGCCCGCGGCGAGCGCGGCAGCATCGTCAGCCTGCTGTGCGACCGCGGCGAACGCTACGCGCAGACGCTGTTCGACCGCGACTGGCTGGCCGCGCGCGGGATCGACCTCGCGCCATGGGATGCCGCGCTGCGCGCCAGCCTGGCCAGCGGCCGCCCGCCGCTCACGGCATGAGCGCCGCCGATCCGCGCGAACCCGCGCAACCCGCCACGACTTTCACCGTGCTCGGCTACGGCCGCTTCGGCCGGGCCTTCGCCGGGTTGCTGCTGCAGGCGGGGCATCGCGTGCGTGCCTGGGACCCGCACGCGGATGTCCCCGCCGCTGTGGCCGCCGCGTCGATGCCTGCCGCCGTCGGCGAGGCGCGCTGGGTCGTGCTGGCGATGCCGGTGCCGCATATGCGCGATGCCCTGCTCGCGCTGCGTCCGCTGCTGCATGCCGGGCAGACCGTGCTCGACGTGGGCAGCGTGAAGATGCATCCCTGCGCGATGATGGACGAGCTGCTCGGTGCGGACATTCCGCACGTGGGCACGCATCCATTGTTCGGCCCGCTCAGCCTGGCCCGCGACGAGCGGCCGTTGCGCGCGGTGATCTGCCCCGCCGCGGATCATCCGGCGGCCGCCGCACGCGCCCGCGACCTGTTCGCCGAACTCGGTTGCGAAGTCACCGAACAGGACCCGGAAGCGCACGACCGCGCCATGGCGATGACCCACGCGCTGGCGTTTTTCGTCGCCAAGGGCCTGATCAACCTCGGCGTGGACGACGACATGCCGCTGGCGCCACCCTCGTTCCAGGGCATGCAGCACATGCTGGCGGCGGTACGCGGCGACGCCGGCCACCTGTTCGCCGCGATCCAGCGCGAGAACCCGTTCGCCGCCGAGGCGCGTTCGCAACTGCTGGCCGAACTCGAACGGGTGCACCGGCAACTGCTGGCCGACGCGGACGGCGACAGCCTGGCCATCCCCGCTGCGCCCGAACCGCGCGCATGAGTTTCCACGACCCGCGCGACTTCCCTGCCTGAGCCAGGCGCACGGTAGTCGGCGGTCGCTGCGACGCCGTGCCACAACGCCTTCCGCGGCACGCCATGGCAGCATGAACCCACTGAGAGTTTCATCAGGCTGCCGCCCACCTTGCGCCGCACGCGTAAAATCCGAGCCCTGTTTGCCTGGTTGGCCCTGTTCGCGTTTGGCCTGACCATCGTCGCGCCGGTGGTTTCCCGCACCCTCGCAAGCGTCGCCGCGGATTCGGCGCACAGCGGACACCATGGCATGGACGGGCACATGGGCACCGGTCATGCCGATGCGGACCAACCCGACCGCGCGCGCAACGACCACGACGGCATGCTGATGGAGCAGTGCGGCTACTGCGGCCTGCTCGGCCACAGTCCGCTGCTGATCGTCATCGCCTGGCTGCCCGGACTGCTGCCGGGCGCCACGCCGCGCCAACCGGTGCCGACCGCGCCGCAGCGCAGCCCCGAACGTTCCACGCTGACCGCCGTACCGCGCGGCCCGCCCGCATTCCTGCCCGGCTGATCTGCATCGAACCGCGGCCGGGGCGCACTTCCCGCGCCCGCCGCCCTGCCAGAACAACTGAGGAATGCCATGTCCGCCCGTATTTTTTGCGAGCGCGCCCGTGCGGCTGCGCCATCGTCACCGCACGCCATCGCCGTGCCCCTTCCCGTCCGCCATGTCCTGTCGCGGACGATCGGGCTTGCCCTGCTGCTGGGCCCACCGCTGGCCGCGGCGGCCACCGAGCCACCTGTCCGGGTATTCGCGCCCATCGTGGTCACCGCGGTGATGCAGGACAGTCCGCTCACCGTGGTCACCAACCCGAAGGCGCCGCGCCAACCCGTGCCGGCCAGCGACGGCGCGGATTTCCTGAAAACCATTCCCGGCTTCGCCGTCATCCGCAAGGGCGGCAGCAACGGCGATCCGGTGCTGCGCGGCATGGCCGGCTCGCGCCTGAACATCCTGATCGACGGCGGCCAGATCGGTGGCGGCTGTCCGGGGCGGATGGACCCACCCACCGCCTACATCTCGCCGCAACTGTACGACCGCGTCACCGTGATCAAGGGGCCGGAGACCGTCCAGTACGGACCCGGCAATTCGGCCGGCACGGTGCTGTTCGAGCGCGATTTCAAGCGCTACGCGCAACCGGGCCATGCGTTCGAGGGCAGCCTGCTCGGCGGATCGAACGGCCGCAACGACCAGATGGTCGACCTGCGCGCCGGCACGCCGGACGTCTACATGGGCATCAGCGCCAACCACACCCATGCACAGGACTACGAGGACGGCGACGGCCACCGCGTGCATTCCTACTACGACCGCTGGAACGCCGACCTGACCCTGGGCTGGACGCCGGACGACGACACCCGCCTCGAACTGACCGCCGGCAAGGGCGACGGCAGGGCCGCCTACGCTTTCAGCGGCATGGACGGCGCGCAGTTCCTGCGCGAGAGCGCGGGGCTGAAGTTCGAGCAGCGCTACGCCGACAGCACGCTGGAAAAGCTGGAGGCGCAGTTCTACTACAACTACGCCGACCACGTGATGGACAACTACACCCTGCGCCAGCCGGACCCCAGCGGCATGATGCCGATGGCGATGGCCAGCGACGTGGCACGCACCACCGTCGGCGGTCGCGTCGCCGCCAGCTTCCGGTGGGGCGAGTCGCTGGAACTGGTGGCTGGCGCCGACGGGTCGGCCAACACGCACAACGCGCGCATGGGAGGACCTGCCGGCGGGATGCTGCCGGACTATCGCGACCAGCCGCGCCTGCGCGATGCGCGCATCGGCACGCTCGGCGCCTTCGGCGAACTGCGGTGGACGTTGGCCGAGCGCGACCGGCTGATCGGCGGCGCGCGCCTCGATCGTGCGCACGCGCGCGGCTACCGCCTGACCGAACCCGCCACCGGCATGGGCGGCTGGGACGACGCAACGAAGCTCGCGGCGAGCCGCTCGTCCAACCTGCCCGCCGGCTTCGTGCGCCACGAGCACGACCTGGCTGCGGCACCGGCCACGCTCTACGCCGGCATCGGCCACGTCGAGCGCTTCCCCGACTACTGGGAACTGTTCGGCCAGCATGTCGACAAGAGCGTCGCCGCGTTCCGCCGACTGGATCCGGAGCGCACCACCCAGCTCGACGTCGGCCTGCAGTACAACGACAACCAGCGGCTTGAGGCCTGGGTATCCGGCTACGCCGGCACGGTCGACGACTTCATCCTGCTCGACTATGGCCGCGGCATGATGGGCAAGAGCCAGGCGCGCAATGTCCGGGCGCGCATCGCCGGCACCGAGGCCGGCCTGGTCTATGCGTTCGACCGCCACTGGAAGGGCGACGCCACGCTGGCCTGGGCCTGGGGCGAAAACCAGAGCGACCACCGTCCGCTGCCGCAGATGCCGCCGCTGGAGGCCCGCCTCGGCCTCACCTACGACAGAGGCATCTGGTCGGTGGGCGCGCTGTGGCGGGTGGCCTCGGCGCAGCATCGGGTGGCGCCAGGCAGCGGCAACATCGTCGGCCAGGACCTCGGTCCCGGCGCTGGCTTCGCGGTGTTCTCGCTGAATGCGGGCTACCGCCTCAGCCGCACGCTCACGCTGAGCGCGGGCGTGGACAACCTGCTCGACAAGACCTGTGCCGAGCACGTCAACGCGGCGAACGCGGGACTGGTCGGCTACGTCAACACGCTGCGGGTGAACGAGCCGGGCCGCACCGGCTGGCTGAAGTTCGACATGAAACTCTGACGGCGCCGCGGCAGCCCTCCCGGACGGGGCCCGCCTCGCGCGTGCCGTCCGGGAGGGATTGCCTCACGGCTCGTCGTGCATCACGTGCTCGACCGGTGCCGGCTGGTCCCAGCCCGGGTCGTTGAAATACTGCGGATAGCGCGCGATCGCCGCGCGCATGTCGGCCACCGCCGAGACCTTCTTCGGGTCGGCCTTCAGCGCCTGCGCCGCGCTCAGCAGCGGCACCAGGATGCCGTGCAGCGCAGCGTCGGGCTCGGCCGCCAGCTTGCAGTGGGCGAACATGTAGGTCACCGCTTCCTCGACGCTGGTGGCCCGGTCCACCGCCATCGGCGCGCTCATGTGGCCCATCTCGTAGTGGCGCAACTCGTCCACCGCGGCATGCGCGCGACGCATGCCCTCGCTCAACGGTGCATCCGGCATCCAGCGCTGCGCTGACGCCGGCGCGGCCGCCGTGGCGGCGTGCGCCGCGTGGCTTTCATGGGCGTGCCGGGGGGAGGCCTGCGCCGCCACGGCCAGACCGAGGCCACACGCCAGCGCAAGAACGGTCTTGACGGATTTCATGCGGGAGACTCCAGCGAGCGGCGCGGATGCCGCGGACGACAAGATGCTAGCGCGCAATGACGCAACCCCGGCTGATCCACGTCAACATCACGGCACGCGCCAGCCGCCACGCGCAGGCCGATGAAGCGCCGTGGCATAACGTCGCAACCCTGGCTCCCATGCCGTTGAAACTGACTTCAGTCAATTGTCCTCGTGTGCCGTCTCGGAGAATGCGCACGGCACACACCCACCAAGGACAACGACCATGAAATCACTGCTTCCCCTGTTTATCGCCGGCGCCCTCGCCGTCGGCGCGGCATCCACCGCGCACGCCGCCGATGCCGATTCCTGGGTGGTCCGCTTCGGGGCGCACACCGTCAATCCCCAATCGGACAACGGTCATCTCGCCGGCATGAAGGCCAGCATCGACAGCGACACCAAGCCGACCGCCAGCCTCGAATACCTGTTCGCTCCGTCCTGGGGCGCCGAGGTACTCGTTGCATTGCCGTTCAAGCACGAAGTCCGGCTCGATGGCCAGAAGGCGGCCAGCACCAAGCAGCTGCCGCCCGTGCTCGGCGTGAACTATCACTTCATGCCTGACGCGCAGGTGTCGCCTTTCGTCGGCGCCGGCATCAACTACACGCGCTTCTTCAGCACCAGGGGCGAAGGCCTGCTGCAAGGCGCCAAGGTGAAGATCGACAGCAGCTGGGGCGCGGCCGCGCACGCAGGCGTCGACGTCAAGCTGTCGGAGCGCTGGCTGCTGACCGCCGACGTGCGCTGGATCGACATCCAGGGCGACGTGCATGTCGGCGGCGCCAACGTGGGCACGGCGAAGGTGAACCCCTGGGTCTACGGCCTGAGCTTCGGCTACCGCTTCTGATCCGGCATAGCGGCGAGCGGGCATTCCGCTGGGCCTGCCCGCCCAGGCATTGCTTCGGGGCGCTCACGCCTTCTTCGAGCACTCCCTTCGCACGCCGTCAAGCCGTGGCGTCGTCAAGCCGTGGCGTCAAGGAACGCCTTGCCATCATCCATGGGCCTATCCGGGGAACACCGTGTCCGATCTGTATAACGACTTGCAGCAGAGCTACGGCCGTTGCCTGCGCGACAGGCATTTCATCGATCGCTTCTATCAGGTGCTCATGGCCAGCAACGCCGAAGTTGCCGCCATGTTCGTCCATACCGATTTTGCCAAACAGCGGCTGGCCTTGCGCCGCGGCATCAGCGTGGCGATCTTCCATGCAGCCGGAAGCACCGTGGTCAAGAGGACCACCGAACAAATGGCCGATGTGCATGGCAAGGCGGGCCGCTGCCCGGTCGCGCCGCACCTTTATGTCCACTGGATCGACAGCCTGGTCAAAGTGATCGCGGAAACCGATCCGGAAGCCGATCCAGCGCTGCTCATGCGCTGGCGGCGGGCCATGGCCGTGGTGATCGACACGTTCGTGAGCCGCAGCGAGAAGGCGTAACGGCAAGACGGGCAGCTGCGGCACTCCGACGACGATCCGCAGCGAACGCGGGCGACGCTGCGCAGGCCGACCGCTTGCTTACGCACGCATCAAGCGGGCACCGCGGGATGTACCTGCACGCCGCCGCCATCGCGCACGACGACGTCCACCGCAATGCCGTGACGTACGCTTTCGGTGACGATGCAGAAATCCTCGAACTGCGCCAGCAGCCGCTCGATCTGCGCGTAGCCGGCGGCGGCTCCCGGCAGCTCGATCGCCACGTCGACATGCACCACGCGCAGGCGATTCTTCTCGTTGCGTTCCAGCCGTGCCTTCGCGCGGGTCACGATGCTGCCCGGATCGTTCTTGTACTTGCGCAGCGAGAACAGCAGGCTGGCACTGAGGCAATTGGCCACGGCGGCGACCAGCATGCGCGACGGGTTCGGGCCGGTGTCGTTGCCCAGCGGTGGCGATTCGTCGGTGTGCAGCGCGGGGATCGCGGTGTCGTCGAACTCGATGCGGAAAACGTAATCCGATTCCTGGGCCAGGGTGAGGGTGAATTCCTGGGTCTCGCTCATGCTCATGCTCCGTCGGGGGATGCTGTCTCGGGCAGGGGATGCCGCTGCAGCCATACGTAATACAGCAGCGGGATCACCAGCAGGGTCAGCGCGGTCGACACCAGGATGCCGAAGATCAGCGACACCGCCAGGCCCTGGAAGATCGGGTCGTCGAGGATGAAGAAGCCGCCGATCATCGCCGCCACCCCGGTCAGCACGATGGGCTTCGCGCGCACCGCCGCGGCGTTGACCACCGCATCGCGCAACGGCTGCCCGGCGGCCAGCGCGTGGTTGATGAAGTCGATCAGCAGGATCGAGTTGCGCACGATGATGCCGGCCAGCGCGATCATGCCGATCATCGAGGTGGCGGTGTACTGCGCGCCCAGCAGGGCATGTCCCGGCATCACGCCGATCACGGTCAGCGGGATCGGCGCCATGATGATCAGCGGCACCACGTAGCTCTTGAACTGGCCGACCACCAGCAGGTAGATCAGCAGCAGGCCGACCGAATAGGCCAGCCCCATGTCGCGGAACGTCTCGAAGGTGATCTGCCACTCGCCGTCCCACTTCACCGCGGCGCGCGTGGTGTCGGTGGGCTGCGCGATGAAGTGCTGCTGCAGCAGCTGGCCGTCCAGCCGGTCGTGGCCCAGGTCGCCGACCAGCGAGAACATGCCGTACAGCGGGCTGTCGGTGGCGCCGGCATCGTCGCCGGTAACCGTGGCATAGGGCAGCAGATCCTTGTGATAAATCGCCTTCTCCCGGTTCGCCGGCTGCACGCTTACCACCTCGGACAACGGCACCAGCGCACCGCCCTGCGCACGCACGCGCAACGCCAGCAGCTGGTTCATCGCCGCCTGGTTGCCGGCGTCGAGGCGCAGGCGTATCGGCACCGCGTATTTCGCGTGGCCGTCCATCAGGTAAGTTGCATCCTCGCCGGACAGCGCGGTGCGCAACACCTGCGCGATGGACGCCTGATCCAGCCCCAGCCGCGCCGCGCGTGCGCGATCGACCACCAGCACCTCGCGCGGCGCATCCGCCTCCACGCTGGTGTCGACATCGACGATGTCGGGGTTGGCCCTGAATTTCCGCTCCAGCTCGCGTGCCATGCGGCGCACGCCGGCGTAGTCCGGCCCGTAGACCTCGGCCACGATCGGGGCGAGCACCGGCGGACCGGGCGGCACCTCGACCACCTTCACCGAAGCCCCGTAGCGCGCGCCGATGCGGGCCAGCGCCGGCCGCACGGCCAGCGCGATGGCGTGGCTCTGGCGCGAGCGCTCGCTCTTGTCGACCAGGCTCACCTGCAGGTCGCCGACGATCGGACCGCTGCGCAGGTAGTACTGGCGCACCAGCCCATTGAAGGTGATCGGCGCGGCGGTGCCGGCGTAGCCCTGCCAGTCCTTCACTTCGGGCACGCCGGCCAGGCTCTGCGCCAGCTCGCCGAGCAGCCGGTTGGTGCGCTCCAGCGTGCTGCCCTCGGGCATGTCCACCACGATCTGGAATTCGGACTTGTTGTCGAACGGCAGCATCTTCAGCACCACCGCCTTGACCACCACCAGGCCCACGGCGGCCAGCACCAGCACGCCCATCGCGGCAAACAGCAGGTGGCGCCGGCGCGGCGCGCGGTGGCCGTCGAGGAACGGCAGCATCAGGCGATGGAAGACGCGATGCACGCGGCCGCCGTCCGCGGCATGACTGTCGGTCGGCGCAGCCTCGATGTGCCGGTGATGGCCAAGCAGCTTCAGCGCCAGCCATGGCGTCACGACCAGCGCCACCGCCAGCGACAGCAGCATGCCGGCCGAGGCGTTGATCGGGATCGGCCGCATGTACGGCCCCATCAGGCCGGACACGAAGGCCATCGGCAGCAGCGCGGCGATCACCGTGAAGGTGGCCAGGATGGTCGGCCCGCCGACCTCGCTGACCGCCGCCGGAATCGCCTCGCGCAGCGAGCGCCCGCCCAGCGCCATGTGCCGGTGGATGTTCTCCACCACCACGATCGCATCGTCGACCAGGATGCCGATCGAGAAGATCAGCGCGAACAGCGAGACGCGGTTGATGGTGAAGCCCATCGCCCACGACGCAAACAAGGTCAACGCCAGGGTGATGACCACCGCACTGCCGACCACGACCGCCTCGCGCCAGCCCATCGCCAGCAGCACCAGCAGCACCACCGAGAAGGTGGCGAAGATCAGCTTGTGGATCAGCTTGTCCGCCTTGTCGGTGGCGGTCTGGCCGTAGTCGCGGGTCACCGTGACGTGGACCCCGGCAGGAATCACCACGCCTTCGAGCACATGCAGTTGCGCACGGATCGCGCCGGTGATGTCGGCGGCGTTGGTACCGGACTTCTTCGCCACCGCGATGGTCACCGCCGGCGCGTTGCCGGCAGCGGGTCCGGCCTTGCCGGCGGGCGCGCCGAACCAGACATAGCGGCTGGGCAGGTCGGCGCCCTGATGGATCGTGGCCACGTCGGAGAGGAATACCGGCTGGCCGTTCTTCAGGCCGATCACCAGCTGCGCCACCTCCGCCGCGTCGGCGAGAAAGCGTCCGGCGGTGACCGGCACGTTGTGGTTCTCCGTCACCCGCTCGCCGGCCTGGGTCGCCACGTTGGCCGCGCGCAGGGCATTGGCCAGGTCGCCGACCGCCATGCCGTACGCGGCCAGTTTCGCCGCATCCAGGTCCACCACCACCGCCCGCTCGGGCGCGCCGATGGTGTAGACGTCGCGCGTGCCGGGCACGCGCTTCAATTCGGATTCCAGCGTGTGCGCGACCTCGGCCAGCCGGGTCGGGCCTTGCGCGGGGTCGTCGCTCCACAGCGTGAGCGCCATCACCGGCACGTCGTCGATGCCCACAGGCCGCACCAGCGGCTGGCCGACGCCCAGGCTGGGCGGCACGAAGCCCTGGTTCTGGAACACCTGGTTGTACAGCCGCACGATCGCGGTCTGCCGCGGCACGCCGACCTGGAACTCCACCGTGATCACCGCCATGCCGGGCCGGCTCACCGAGTAGACGTGCTTGACGCCCTCGAGCTCGGCCAGCTTCTGCTCCAGCGGATAGGCCACCAGGTTCTCGACGTCGTGCACGTCGGCACCGGGGAACGGCACCATCACGTTGGCCATGGTCACGTCGATCTGCGGCTCTTCCTCGCGCGGCGTGATCATCACCGCGACCAGGCCGAGCAGCAGGGCCGCGATCGCCAGGATCGGCGTCAGCGGCGAACGCTGGAAGGTGCGGGCGATGCGGCCGGAGAAGCCGAGCCGTGGCTCGCTCATGGCGCGACTCCGCGCCGGTTCTCGATCAGCCAGCGCGCGGCGGCGGCCGGATCGGTGGCGACCCGTTCGCCGTCATCGAGCCCGGCCAGCACCTCGACCTGATCGGCGTAGCGATGACCGATACGCAACTGGCGCAACGCCGCACCGTGCTCATCCAGCACGTACACGCCCAGCAGCTCGCCACGCTGCACCAGCGCGCTGGCCGGCAGCAGCAGGCGTTTCGCCTCACCGGTGGCGAAGGCGACCTTGACCGTCATGCCGGGGTACAGGCCGGTATCGCCAGCGGGCAACTGCAGCCGCACATTGAAGGTATGCGTATTCGGGTCGGCATACGGAAACACGCTGACGCTGCTGGCGGCGACCCGTCGTTCGCCGCTGCCGCCGAGCAGCACATCGGCCGCATGAAAACGGCGGATGGCATCGACCGCACTCTGCGGCACCTGCACGTTGACGCGCAGATCGTCCAGCGCCTGCATCGCGATCAACGGCTGCGGCGACGGCGGGCCGGCCTGCACGGCCTCACCCACCTGCACGTAGCGGCGGGTGATGATGCCCGCATACGGTGCGCGAAGCACCGTATAGTCCAGCGCCTGGCCAACCTGATCGAGCTGGGCCCGCGCCGACGCCAGCGCCGCCTGTGCCGCATCGCGCAGGGCGCGCTGCTGGTCCATCTGCGCCGCGGAAACAAAGCCCTTCGCGTAGACCGCCTCGATGCGCTGGTACGACGCGGCGGCCTCCCTGTAGGCCGCCGCGGCCGACGCGACCTGCGCCTGTGCCGCGCTGCGCGCCGACTTCTGCTCGACGTCGGTAAAGCGCACCAGCACGTCGCCCTTGGCGACGATATCGTTGACGTCATGCGGCAGCTCGAGCACCCGCGCATTGGTTTGCGCCGTGATGGTGGCCTGGTTCACCGCCTCCACCACGCCGTCCCAGACCTGTTCGTCATGCGCCGTCTGTGCCTGCACGACCAGGCTGGCCAGCGCCGGTGGCGGGCTCTGCACGGCAGTCGGCGTATTCCGGTTGCCGCAGCCAGCCAGCGCGGCGACAACCAGCAACGTGGCGACACGATGCAGCAGAAACTTCATGGCGATGGGCTCTCGGCATGTCATCGGGGTGGGGTTGCGCCACCGGGCTGCGTTTCCGGCTTGAGCCGCTCGATGCCGAGGGCCTTCATCACGTACTTTTCGTAGACCGGCTCGGTGTTGCCCGAACGGATCTTGCGCATGAAGTATTTCTCGAACGCGACCTTGGCCAGATGCACCCACTTGCCCTGCTTCGCCCAGGTGATATTGCGCGGCGGGATCTGCGGAATGGCCACGAACGCCGCGCCGCTGTCGCCCATGTCGGCCAGGCACACCGCGTTCCAGGTCGCCTCGGCGATGGCGGGCTTGCCGTCGATGGCGGCCTTGATGTTGGCGGCCAGCGCACTGACCATGGATTCGATCATGAAGCCGGTCTTGGGCGCCCCGGTCGGCACCGCGGTCACCTCCACCGGCGGGATCGCCACGCACACGCCGGCGGAGAAGATGTTCGGAAACGCCGGATTGCGCTGGTGCTTGTCGATCAACACGAAGCCGCGCGGGTTGACCAGGCCCTCGACGCCGCGTAGCGCGGCCACGCCGGTGAACGCGGGGATCACCATCGAGTAGACAAAGGGCAGCGCATGCGTCTCCAGCACCTGGCCGTGCGCGTCATGCTCGCTGACCTGCATCAGCCCGGGCCCGACCTTGTCGATGCGTGCGTTGGTGATCCACTTGATATGGCGCTGACGCAGCTCCTTCTCCAGCAAGCCCCTGGAATCGCCGACGCCGCCCAGCCCCATGTGGCCGATGTACGGCTCCGGCGTCACGAACGTCATCGGCACCCGGTCGCGCAATTTGCGCCGGCGCAGATCGGTGTCGAGGATCATCGCAAACTCGTAGGCCGGGCCGAAGCAGCTCGCCCCCTGCGCGGCGCCGATCACCACCGGGCCGGGCGCTTGCAGGAATGCCTCATAGGCCTCCCAGGCGGCGGTCGCGTGGGGCGTGGTACAGACCGATTGCGTGTACCCGTCGAGCGGCCCCAGTCCCGGCACTTCGTCGAATGCCAGGCGCGGGCCGGTGGTGATGACCAGGTAGTCGTACTTCAGCTCGCGGCCATCCTGCAGCAGCACGCTGTTTTCCGTCGGGCGAAACGCGCTGGCCGGCGAGTCGACGAACGCGATGTCGTGTCGGCCCAGCGCCGATGCGGCATCGATCTGCACGTCGGCAGGCTCGCGCCAGCCGATGCCGACCCATGGGTTGGATGGCGTGAACGAGAACAGGCCGCCCTCGCCGACCACCGTGACGCGATGGGCACTACCCAACGTGGCCTTGATTTCATAGGCGGCACTCATGCCGCCCAGACCCGCACCAATGATGACGATGTCGCACATGACTGACTCCTGCTCAGAGGGGATGCTGACAGCGTGTGCCATCAGGGCCGGGGAAGACCTGAGCCTGGTCAACTCGGCTGGCAACGGCTGGTGCCGGCCGGACCCGCATGGACTTCACGCAGGGATCCGACCTGGTTTCGGCGCCGCGGGGCGTCGGCACGGCCGCGCCATTTTCACCGGGCCTCGTCGATGATGCGCATGACGACCTGCTCCACTTCGCCCGCCGTCGCCACCAGGGCAGGATCGGTCGAGAGCAGACCGAGCATCGGCACCGGCCGGATCATGCCGATCCAGGTCTTGCCGGCGTCGGTGTAGACCGAGATGCGGCAGGGCAGCGCCATGTTCAGCCGCATGTCCGCCGCCAGCACGCTGGCCGCCTGCTGCGGATTGCACACTTCGAACACCTTGCACTGGCGCTCGAACGCGACGCCCTTGCTGCGCAGCGCGGCGCCCAGATCGTGCACGTGCAGCACGCCGAAGCCGTTGCGCGCGACCGCTTCCGCGAGGTCGGTGGCGGCCTGTTCCGGTGTCTTGGACGTTTCAACGATGTAATACATGGTTCACCTCGGCTCGACGGAACGCCACTCAGGACGGAAAGGCGCAACCGGGCTTCAGGCCCAGCTTGCGCAACAGCATCGCCAGCGGGCAGAAGCCGGTGAACGCGGACTGCAGCAGGTTGGCGCCCACGAACACCGGGAGCCAGATCCAGCCGGGCGCCACGAATTGCGCCAGCGCGATACCCACCAGCACGACGGTGCCGGCGAAACCCAGAACGATGCGATCGACATTCATGGCGGAACTCCTTCGATGGGGTGGAAGCCGGCGGGAAGCCGGCAACGCTGGCCCGGTCCGCCGGACAAATCAATTTCATCTAAATTAGATTTATCTTAATTAGAGTTCCATGGTAAAGTCAATTCCATGAAACAGGCAATCGCGCACACCAGGAAGGTTCACCCGATGAACATGCCGGCCGATGCGAACCTGGACCTCATGCAGTCGCGCGCCGAAGAGGCCTCGCAGCTGCTCAAGACGCTGGGCAACGCGCAGCGGCTGCGCATGCTGTGCCTGCTGCTGGACGGCGAGATGTCGGTGGGGCAGATCAACGAGCAACTACCCGAACTCAGCCAGTCGGCACTGTCCCAGCATCTGGCCCGGCTGCGCGACGAAGGCCTGGTCAGTACCCGGCGCGAGGCGCAAACCGTCTGGTACACCCTGCCCGCGGGCCCCGTGCACGCCATCATCGCCACGCTGTACGGCATCTACTGCGCCACCGACACCGACTCGCGCGGTGCAAGGAACCGGCGCGCGCGGCCGGCACCCGGTCGTACGCGCCGCACCGGCTGATACCCGCCGGGCGTCCGTTCGGGCCGGATCGGTCCCACGCTCGACGACTGCAACCACCACGCGCTGGCGATGCCGATGGAGAATGGCCTGCGTCGCCGGCTACCGAATGGCGGACAAGGCCACACCTTGACGGGATCCAGACCCGGGGCGAGGAGATCACCGACCTCGAGCTGTCACCTCGCCCGCCGCTCGCCGGTGGCGCCGCCGCGGATCGGCGCACGCAACGGCCACTGGCACGGCGAACCGGGCATGCGGATGACCGACACGCAGGCCTGGCCGACATCGCCACCGGCTTGCACGGCCGGCGGCGGCACCGCACTCAGTACGCGTAGCGCAGCACGGTGGCGTAGTGGCAGCCGGTGCCGGCAAGCACGAACAGATGCCAGACGAAATGGCTGTAGCGAACCCGCTCGTGCAGCATGAAGAACACCACGCCCAGCGTGTAGGCCACGCCACCGCCGAGCAGCCACGCCAACCCGCCCGGTGCCATGTGCAGCCACAGCGGGTGGATCGCGATCACCGCCGCCCAGCCCAGCGCCACGTAAAGCGCGGTGGACAGCCGGTGGAAACGCGCCCCCACCACCAGCTTGAACACCACGCCCAGCAAGGCCAGGCTCCAGATCACCCCGAGCAGGCTCCAGCCCCAGCTGCCGCGCAGCACGCCCAGCGAGACCGGCGTGTAGGTACCGGCGATGAGCAGGTAGATCGCCGCGTGATCCAGCCGCTGCAGGATCTGCTTGGCGCGCTGGTGCGGTATCGCGTGATACAGGGTGGACGCGAGGTACAGCAGGATGGCACTGGCGCCGAAGATCGCCGAGCCCACCACCGCTGCGGTGCTGCCGCTGCGCAGGGCGCTGACGATCAGGATCGGCAGGCCGGCGATGGCCAGCAGCAGGCCGAGGCCATGGCTGATGCTGTTGGCGACTTCCTCGCCGAGGGTGGAATCGCGCGAGGCGGATGATGCGGGCGCAGATGACATGCCGGGGATGCTCGTTGCCATGGCCGGGACGCGGCTGCCGGATCCGGCAGCCGCAAGGGAGGCGCCGCCAACTCACGCCTTGGCGAACACCAGGCTGGCGTTGGTGCCGCCGAAGCCGAAGCTGTTGGACATCACCGTGTGCAGTTGCGCATCGCGGCTCGCACGCACGATCGGGAACCCTTCGGCGCGCGGGTCCAGCTCGTCGATGTGGGCCGAGCCGGCGATGAAGCCTTCGTTGAGCATCAGCAGGCTGTAGATCGCCTCGTGCACGCTGGCCGCTCCGAGCGAGTGGCCGGTCAGCGCCTTGGTCGAGGACAGCGGCGGCACGCCGTCGCCGAACGCGTTGCGCACCGACTGCAGCTCGACGATGTCGCCCAGCGGCGTGGCGGTGCCGTGGGTGTTGAGGTAGTCGACCGGCGCACTCACGTTGGCCATCGCCATCCGCATGCAGCGCACCGCGCCTTCGCCGGAGGGCGCCACCATGTCGGCACCGTCGGAGGTGACGCCGTAGCCGACCAGCTCGGCATGGATGTGGGCGCCGCGTGCACGGGCATGCTCGTATTCCTCCAGCACCAGCATGCCGCCGCCACCGGCGATGACGAAGCCGTCGCGGGCAACGTCATACGGGCGGGACGCGCGCTGCGGCACGTCGTTGCTGCCGGTGGACAGCGCGCCCATGGCGTCGAACTGCGCGGTCATGCCCCAGTGCTCCTCCTCGCCACCGCCAGCGAACATCACGTCCTGCGCGCCGTGCCGGATCAGGTCCGCCGCGGCACCGATGCAATGCCCCGAGGTGGCACAGGCCGCCGCAATCGAGTAGCTCAGGCCAAGGATGCCGAACGCGGTGGCCAGCGTGGCCGACACGGTGGAGCACATCGTGCGCGGCACCATGAACGGGCCGACCTTGCGCACGCCCTTGTTGCGCAGCAGGTCGCCGGTCTCGATCTGCCACTTGGGCGAACCGCCGCCGGAGCCGGCGATCACGCCGGTACGCGGGTGGCAGATATGTTCGATGGCAAGCCCGGCATCGGCGATCGCCGAACGCATCGCCACGTAGGCGTAGGCGGCGGCGTCACCCATGAAGCGGCGCAGCTTGCGGTCGATTTCGGCATCCAGGTCGATCTGCGGCACGCCCGCCACCTGGCTGCGCAGGCCGAGCTCGGCGTACTCCGGCATGGCGCGGATGCCGCTGTGGCCTTCGCGCAGTGCGCGCGAGACCGCCGCCGGCTCGTTGCCAAGGCACGACACGATGCCCATGCCGGTCACCACGACGCGGCGCATCTCAAAAACCCTCGGTGGACTGGAACAGGCCCACGCGCATGTCGTTGGCCTCGTAGATCAGGCGGTCGTCGACGAAGGTCTTGCCGTCGGCGATCACCAGCCGCAACTTGCCGCGCATCACGCGGCGGATGTCGATCTCGTAGCGCACCAGCTTCGCCGTCGGCATGACCTGTCCGGAAAATTTCACCTGGCCCACGCCCAGCGCGCGGCCATGGCCGGGTTCGCCCAGCCACGGCAGGAAGAAACCGCTGAGCTGCCACATCGCATCCAGGCCGAGGCAGCCGGGCATCACCGGGTCGCCGATGAAGTGGCAGTCGAAGAACCACAGCTTCGGATGGATATCCAGTTCGGCGCGGATCACGCCCTTGCCATGTGCACCGCCCTCGTCGGCGATGTGGGTGATGCGGTCGAACATCAGCATCGGCGGCGACGGCAAGCGGGCATTGCCGTCGCCGAAAAGTTCGCCGCGGCCGCAGGCGCGCAGTTGTTCGTAGTCAAACGAAGAAGGACGTGTCATGAAAGACTCACAGGGTCGGGAGCCTATAGTTTGCACAGCTCCCGGCTCAATTGTCTTGATCCGGGTCAAACCCCTCCCGGCAGCCCCGCCACAAGGGGCATGGCTGGCGTAGCGAGCTGCAGAATTCAGGCAGGACAGCAGCGATCGTGACGGCAATGGGCACCCAGGCTGCGCTTGCGCAGCAACGCCGCGCGCAGCAAGGCCCTGGCCAGCCGCGCCTGCCATCCGCCGTCCGCCACCGCCGCACAGGTGCGCCATGCGTCGCGCAGCGACGATGCCTCGCGCACGGGGCCGGCCGCGCGCCACAGCAGATCGCCCAGCGCGGTCAGCTGTGACGGCGACAGGCTGTCGCCACGTTCGATCCAGCGGTACTCGCCACGACGGCCGGGCGGTGGTTCGGCGGCGGCCAGAACACGGCCAAGCCGGCGCCCACACAGCACGCCTTCCAGCAGTGAGTTGCTGGCCAGCCGGTTCGCGCCATGGACGCCATTGCATGCCACCTCGCCCACTGCATGCAGGCCCGGCACACCGGTGCGCCCGTCCGCATCGGTGGCCAGCCCGCCCATGTGGAAATGCGCGGCCGGCGTGACCGGTATGGGTGCCAGCCGGGGGTCGAAACCGTGGGCACGGCACGCTGCCAGCACGGTGGGGAAACGTCGTTCCCAATCGCCCGCCACGCCCGTCGCATCGAGCCGGACCCGTCCGCCCGCGCCTTGCGCCTGCACCACGCGCCGCGCCACCACGTCGCGCGGCGCCAGGTCGCCGAGCGGATGCACGCCGGCCATCAGCGGCTGTCCGTCGGCATCGAGCAGGCGTGCGCCGGCACCACGCAGCGCCTCGGTGATCAGCGGCAGGCAGTGGCCGGCGACGTCCAGTACCGTGGGGTGGAACTGCACGAATTCCAGGTCGCGCGGCGCAGCGCCGGCCGCCAGCCCCAGCGCCAGCCCGGCGCCGTCCGCGCCCGGTGGGTTGCTGGTGCGCGCAAACAGCGCGCCGATGCCGCCAGTGGCGAGCACCACGGCCGCCGCCTCGATGTGTTCCTGTCGCCCGCGTTCGTCGCGGGTGCGCACGCCGACCACGGCACCGTCGCGGACCAGCAAGGCGTCGGCGTCGACGCCGCCGCGCCACTGCACGTGCGCCGCAGCCTGCGCCTTCGCGCGCAAGGCGTGCACCAGGGCGGCCCCGCTGGCATCGCCACCGGCGTGCACGATCCGCGCGGCAGAGTGGCCGCCCTCGCGCCCCAGCTGCAGGCCGCCACCGGCATCGCGATCGAACAGCACGCCCTGCGCCTGCAGCCACGCGATGGCGCCGGGCGCCTCGCGTGTCAGCCACTGCACCATCGCCACGTCGTTGTGATGGGCGCCCGCCAGCAAGGTGTCGGCGGCGTGGGCGGCGGGGCTGTCGTGCGGATCGAGCGCGGCGGCAATGCCGCCCTGGGCCAGGGCGCTGGCACTGCCGCTGCCGTCGTGCGCGCGGCACAGCAGGCGCACCGGCGCGGGCGCGGCGGCCAGCGCCGTGGCCAGGCCGGCCACGCCGCCGCCCACCACCACGATCGGCAGGCGGGCGCGCTTCACACGCTCTCGCGCCGCCCGATCGCGAGCATGCGCTCCAGTGCGGCACGCGCACGCACACGGATGTCCGCAGGCAGCTCCACCGCATGCTTCATGTCGCGCAGGGAGTCATAGATGTTCTGCAAGGTGATCCGCTGCATGTGCGGGCACAGGTTGCACGGCTTGATGAACTGCGTCGCCGGAAACTGCGCGCGCAGGTTGTCGGCCATCGAGCACTCGGTGATCAGTGCGACGCGCGCCGGCTTCTCGCGCTCCAGCCACTTGCCCATCGCCGTGGTGGAGCCGACGAAGTCCACCTCGGCAAGCACCTCGGGCGGGCATTCCGGATGCGCCACAAGCATCGCGTCGAACTGCTCGCGCGCATGCCGCGCCTGCTGCGCGGTGAACTTCTCGTGCACTTCGCAGCGGCCGTGCCACAGCACCAGCTCGACTCCGGTCTGGCTGGCGACGTGGCGGCCCAGGTATTCGTCGGGCAGAAAGATCACCTTGCCCGCGCCCATCGACTCGACCACCTGCACCGCGTTCGCCGAGGTGCAGATCGCGTCGGACTCCGCCTTCACCGCCGCCGAGGTGTTGGCGTAGCTCACCACCGGCACGCCGGGATGCTGCGCGCGCAGCGCGCGCACCTCGGCGGCGGTGATCGACGAAGCCAGCGAGCAGCCGGCTTCCAGGTCGGGGATCAGCACGGTCTTTTCCGGCGCCAGGATCTTCGCGCTCTCGGCCATGAAGTGCACGCCGCACACCACGATCAGATCGGCGTCGCAATCGGCGGCGGCCTGCGCCAGGCCGAGCGAGTCGCCGGTGATGTCGGCCACGCCGTGGAAGATCTCCGGCGACTGGTAGCTGTGCGCCATGATCACCGCACCGCGCTGTTTCTTCAGCTTGTTGATGGCGTCGATCCACGGCAGGTGCAGCGGAATCTCCAGGCACGGCACCAGCGGTTCCAGGCGCTCGGCCAGCGCGGCGTACTCGTGTTCGAGTTCGTCGCGCCAGACCGGCACGGGCAGCGTTGCGGAGGCGGTCATCGTGATCGTTTTTCAGGGGAGGGAACGGGATGGCTCAAGCCGCTTCACGGCGGTGTGCGGCGCGGGCGGCTCGGGCGGCTCGGGCGAAGCGCGCACCGCGGTTCAGCGCGATGCGCAGGCCCAACGGCACCGACTCCCACGGCGGCCGCTCCAGCAGGTTGCGCGCGGCAAGGCCCAGTTCGGTGTCGCCGGTCAGCTGCAGCGCACGCTGGCAGAACAGCGTGTCGGCATCTTCGAGCCTGCCGGCCAACAACAGCAGGTCGGTGGCGCTGCCGCGCACGCTCGCCTCCGGCTCGGCGTCGACCACACCGAGGCGGTCGCCGTGCAGTTCGAGCACCCAGCGCAGGCGCAGGTCGCTCACCTCGATGGCCAGCCGGCGGCCACGCATGAAGTCGAGCGAGCCGTCGCGCAGCGGCGTGGCCAACACGCGCACCATCGCCGCCTCCGGCAGGCGGCGCTGCCAGCGCGCCGGCAGCACATGCAGCAACGGGGCCACCCGTGCCGGCGGCGGCAACAGCCGCACCAGGCGCGGCGCAAGAAAGGGAGTGAATGTCTGGCTGGTCATGATGGGCGGCATCATGACGGGCGCGGACAATGGCACGCCTTGACCCAGGTCAACCGCCATGCCCTGCCGCTGGCAGCGCCAGCCGCTGCGCCAGCGCCTGCGTCCGCGCACGCACCTGCTGCTCGCGCCGCGCCGCAAGCACCACCCGCGCCACGCTGGCCAGCAGCACCACCACCCGGCCCAGCACGCCCCAGCTGGCATGCACGTCGGTGAGTGCCGCCAACGACAGGGCCAGGCGTCCGGCGAAACCCAGCGCAAGCAAGCCGCCAAGCAATGCGGTGAGCACGGCGAACCCGGTCGCCACGCCGAAGCCCGTGCAGCAGCAGCCGCTGCCCCGCCGCCGCCAGCAGGCCACGCACGGTCATCGCCGCCAGCAGTACGAATGCCAGTGGCAACAGTGCCGCCGCGGCGATCAAGGCAGTACGCCAGCCCTGGTGCAATCCCGCCACCGGCAGCAGCACGCCGAGGCTGAACAGGGCATGCAGCCATGGCCCAAACGTCGCACTGCCGCGCACCCGCACGCCGGCGGCGGCGGGGTGAGCACCCGAACCGCCTGCCCCGGCAGCAACGCATCGGCAGCCGCCAGCGCGCGCAGCATCGGCTCCGGCGACGGCAGCCAGCGCAGGTCGAGTTCGGGAAGCACCGCGTCGTCGACGCGGCGACGGGGTGATGACTGGGCTTTCATGGCGTCATCTCAACGCAGTCGTGGCGCGGGCGCGCTGACCTGGATCAACGCGCCCGCCTGCGTTTCCGCCTCGTTCAACGCGCGCGGGCCAATGCCTGCTGGCCACGCCACTCCAGTTGCAGCCACAGCTTCGCGCTGTCGCGGCCGAAGCCGTCGGCGCGATAGTCGGCCACCTTCAGCAGGCCGCTGAGGCCCTGCGCCAGCGGAAACGCCAGCGAGGCATTCCACTCGCTGCCGTAGCGACCGCCGCGATCGGCGCGGTAGTCGTGGTAAGCCACCGTCCAGGCCAGCCTGCCGGCCATGCCGCCGCGACCGAAGTTGCCGTTGACGCCGACGTAGCGATCTTCCAGCCCGCCGGCCGGGGTCACGTTGAACTGGTCGTTCCAGCCGTTGAACGCGTGCAGCGTGGCCAGCGGCGTCTGCAGCGCATGCCGGCCGTTGCCGCCCAGGTGCTCCCAACCCAGCTTCGCGGTGATCCCGGACTGCGTCCAGCCCGGTTCCAGCAGCCAGTAGCTGTGCGCGAAATGCTGCGGGTTGTTGGCGTAGTCGACTTGCCGAGCCCCCTCCAGTGTCCAGCCGGGACCATTGCCGTCGTGCAGCGCCTTGCCGTTCCAGCGCAGGCCATAGGTCGCGCTGGAGGCGCTGGCCACGTCGCGATCCTCATGCAGGTAGGCGTAGCCGCCCCATTGCTGCGCACCCTGGGTCCAGGCCAGGTTGAGCAGATGGGTATTCAACTTGCGCTCGCGCGCCAGCGGGTTCAGTGCATCGCGGCCAGCCACCCGGTGTACCCGGTCGAGCCAGTCGTAGCGCACCGCCAACGCCGCCAGTGGCTGCCAGCGCAACTCGACTGCATCGAAGGTCTGCTCGTGCTGGCGCCAGCCGCTGTTGCCGACCCAGCGCTGATTGTCCAGCAGCAGCCGCTGGCGGCCCGCGGTGGCGCCGAAGCGGTCGCCCTGCCAGCGCAACCAGTACTGGTTGAACTCGCTGCCACGCGGGTCGGTCACGGCCGGATACAGGACACGGCCATTGGCGCCGCTGTTGTAACGGTCGCCGGCGCTGGCCACGCCGGCGCCTTCGGCCAGGCCGCTCCAGCCACGCCCGAACTCGGCGTGCAGGCCCAGGCGCAGGCGCAAGGTGCCGGCATGGGCGTTGCGCGCGAACGCATCGTCGTCGACCTGCTCGTGGCGCAGACGGGAATCCCATTCCAGTTGCCACGATGGTCCGGCCGATGCCGCCGGTTCGCTGGCGTTGCCGGTTCCGCTCGTCGCCCCGGCCGGTGTGGCCAGGATCGCGAACAGGCAGGCGGCCGAAAGACAGTTGCGTGCATGGTTCATTGCGTTGCTCCCTTGTGGTCGGCGGCAGTCTCGAAGCGGGCGCACGTATGCGACCTGACCCCGGTCAAGTCCCGGCCATGCAGGATGCGGCTGTGACAACGCGCCGCGGCCACACATGCCGCCGAAACGACAACGCCGACCACGAGGGTCGGCGTTGCGCCTTGCAGCGTTTCGTCTGGACGTCTTTACTTCCAGACATGCTTTTTCGTACCGCTCCGTATCAATGCTCCGCCGCCGGTGCGGGTGCGGCCGCGGCACGGGCCTTGGCCACTTCTTCCTTGCTGACCTGGCCGCCCGGGTTGCCCCAGCTGTTCAGCACGTAGGTCAGGATGTTCGCCACCTCGTCGTCGTTGAGCTGGCTCATCGGCGGCATCACCGAGTCGTACTCGTGGCCGTTCACCGTGATCTTGCCGGTCCGCCCGTGCGTCACGATCGTCATCGCCCGCTTCGGATCGGCCGCCAGGAAGTCCGACTTCGCCAGCGGCGGGAACACGTTCGCCAGCCCCTCGCCGTTCGCCTGATGGCACACCGAGCAGGTGCCGGTGAACAGCTGCCGGCCCGCCGCGATCTGCTCGGCCCTGGTCAGCGTGCCGGCCGCATGCGCCTTCGCCGCCGTCGTCACCGCCTGCAGGTTCGGCTCCGAGCGGTCGCCCAGGTAGACCGAGTCCACTTCCTTGCCCGAGTAGATCGTCTTGTCTTCCGGCCCGTCCACCTTGAGGATGCCCAGCGCACCCTTGTTGAATGCCCGGAAGATCGAGTGGTCGACCAGCACGTAGCTGCCCGGCACGTCGGTGTGGAACTCCACCATCGCCGCGCCGCCGGACGGGATCAGCGTGGTCTGCACGTTGTGCTGCGCCACCGTGCCGCCTTCGGGCTGCACCTTGTCGAAGATCTCGCCGATCACGTGGAAGCTCGACACCAGGTTCGGCCCGCCGTTGCCCACGAACAGCCGCACCGTCTGGTTGGTCTTGGCGGTCAGCGCGTTGTCGCCGGTGAGCGCGCCCTCCTTGCCGTTGAACAGCACATAGGTCGGGTGCTCGTCGATCGCCTTCTCCATGTCGAACGGCTGCAGGCCCTTCTGCCGGTACTTGCCGGTGGTGTAGAAGTCGCCCTGCATCACGTAGTACTCGTGGTCGACCTTCGACAGCCCTTCCGGCGGTTCGACCAGGATCAGGCCGTACATGCCGTTGGCGATGTGCATGCCCACCGGCGCGGTCGCGCAGTGGTACACGTAGATGCCCTGGTTCAGCGCCTTGAAGGTGAACCGCGACTCGTGCCCCGGCGCGGTGAAGCTGGACGCCGCCCCGCCGCCCGGGCCGGTCACGCCGTGCAGGTCGATGTTGTGCGGCATCTTGCTGTCCGGTGCGTTCTTCAGGTGGAACTCCACCGTGTCGCCCTGGCGCACCCGGATGAAGCTGCCCGGCACGGTGCCGCCGAAGGTCCAGAACGTGTAGCTCACGCCCTCGGAGATCGGCATCTCCTTCTCGATCACTTCCAGCTCGACGATCACCTTTGCCGGGTAGTTGCGGTTGACCGGCGGCGGCACGTGCGGCGGGCTGGTCAGCACCGCGTGGATCGGCTCACCCTGCGGCGGGCCGAAGTCGCCATGGATGGCGGCGATCGCGGCAGGGCTGGCGGCAGCCTCCCCCACCAGCGACACCGCGGCTGGCTTGCCGGAGCAGCCGGCGAGCGCCAGCATGCCGGCCGTGGCCAGGACAATGAACAACGAACGTGACATGGGTTTCTCCCTGTGGTTTCCGGCTGTGAGCCTAGGGAACCGTCAGGAAGATCGCTTGACATACATCATTTCTGTCGACGGAAAACCGCGAGTGCGTCAAGCCGCCACAGCTGCCGCGGAGGTGCTCAGTGCGACAGCAGATTCTTGCCGATCTGGCGCAACCCCTCGGGATCGCGCAACAGCATTTCGCGCCCTTCGAGTTCGATCAGACCCTGCTGGCGGAAACGGCTGAGCACGCGGCTCACCGTCTCGGCCGCCAGCCGCAGGTAGTTGGCGATGTCGCCACGCGACATGCTGAGATGGAAGCGCGTGCCGGAGAAGCCGCGCTCCTCGTAGCGCGCCGCCAGGTCGGTAAGGAAAGCGGCCATGCGCATGTCGGCGTTGTGGTCGCCGGCGAGCAGGGTGGCCATGCCCAGTTCCTTGCTGATCAGCCGGAACAGCCGCTGCTGCACCGCCGGCATGCGCGTGGCCAGCGCACTCATGGCGGGAAACGAGAAGCGGCAGAAATAGGCGGTATCCAGCGCCACCGCGTCGCACGGGAACTGGTCCGGGTAGATCGCGTTGAGCCCGATCACTTCGCCGGGCAGGTAGAAGCCGAGCACCTGTTCGTGTCCATCGGGGTCGACCATGCTGGTCTTCACCGTGCCGGCGCGCACCGCGAAGATCGAGCGGAACGGATCGCCGGTGCGGAAGATGTGCTCGCCGGCATGGAACGGCCCCACGTGCTCGACCAGGCAGTGCAGCTCGAGCAGCTCCGGCTTGCCGTAACCTTCCGCGATGCACGCGCCGGAGAACGCGCAGGTGCGACAGAAGTGGGTCTCGTCGCCGTCGTCGGCGATCGGGTGGGGTGGCTCGGGCAGGCGGCCTGCCGGGTTGTTGCGGCGCATGGGGAACCTGTGGGCATCGCGCGGATCGGATCAGGCATGGTTGGCGTCGGGCCATGGCCGGCACGCCAACGCACGGCGGAATATATCGCGATGATACGCAATGGCGGCGACTGTCGTGGGGCGAGCTGCCTGCCATGACGCCGCACCGGCGCATTCGTGCCTGTTTTTGCGCGGCACAACAAAGAACAAGGGCCGGCATTGCTGCCGGCCCTTGCTTGCATATAGCGCCCCGCGATTGACTTGCTGCGTCACCATCGACATGGTGCGCAGTAAGCGAATTTGGCGCCCGAAGTTGGACTCGAACCAACGACCCCCTGATTAACAGTCAAGTGCTCTAACCAGCTGAGCTATTCGGGCGTGAGCTGCGTAGTTTGCTGAGCGTGCGGCGAACTGTCAAGCCGTTGCGAAACGGCCGCCGCACTTTTTTCAGGCGTTCAGCACCCGGTAGCACGGCTCGTACGCGGTGCCGCCGGGAAGCTTCATGCGGTGCTGTTCGACGAACGCCTGCAACAGCTTGTCCAGCGCCCGCATGATGTCCGCATCGCCATCGATGACGAACGGGCCGTGCTGCTCGATCGCCTGCACGCCCTCCTCCTTCACGTTGCCGGCGACGATGCCGGAAAACGCCCGGCGCAGGTCCGCCGCCAGCTCGTGCCGCGGACGCCCGTGGTGGATCTGCAACGCGCGCATCGCCTCATGCGTGGGTCGGAACGGCAGCTGGAACTCCAGCGGGATCTGCAGCGCCCAGTTGAAGAAGAACGCGTCCTTGGTATCCAGGCGGTTGTGGCGCACTTTCTCCAGGCCCTTGATCATCGTGCGCGCCACTGTCTCCGGGTCGTCCACGATGATCTGGTAGTGCCTGGCCACCTCGTCGCCCAGGCTGAGCCGCAGGAAACGGTCGATCTGCTCGAAGTAGGCAGCCGACTGGCGCGGCCCGCTGAAGATCAGCGGGAACGGCGTGCCGGCGTTGTCCGGGTGCAGCAGGATGCCGAGCAGGTAGAGGATTTCCTCGGCCGTGCCGACGCCGCCGGGGAACACGATGATGCCGTGGCCCAGGCGTACGAAGGCTTCCAGCCGCTTCTCGATGTCCGGCATGATCACCAGGTGGTTGACGATCGGGTTCGGCGATTCGGCTGCGATGATGCCCGGCTCGGTGATGCCGATGTAGCGGTTGTGCCGGCGCCGCTGCTTGGCGTGCGAGATGGTCGCGCCCTTCATCGGCCCCTTCATCGCCCCGGGGCCGCAACCGGTGCAGACGTCCAGTCCGCGCAGGCCGAGCTGGTAGCCGACCATCTTGGTGTAGTCGTACTCCTGGCGCGAGATCGAGTGGCCGCCCCAGCACACCACCAGGTTCGGGTCGACCTGCGGCTTGAGGATGCGCGCGTTGCGCAGGATCTCGAACACGCTCTGGGTCAGCGTGGCGGAGGGATCCAGGTCGAAGCCGACCTGCTCCAGCTGGGTCGACACGTAGACGATGTCGCGCACCACCGCCACCAGCAGTTCGTTGATGCCGCGGATGATCTGGCCGTCCACGAACGCCTGCGCGGGCGCGTTCGACAGCTCGATCTTCATGCCGCGGTCCTGCTGCAGCACCTGGATGTCGAAATCCGGGTACTGCTCCAGGATCGCCCGCGGATCGTCGCCGACGTTGCCGGAAGTCAGCACCGCCAGCGCACAGCGCCGCAACAGCGCGTGCAGGCCCGAGCCGCTGGCGCCGCGCAGGCGCGCCACCTCGCTGCGGGAAAGGACGTCCAGACCGCCGATCGGGGAGATGCGTGCGCTGACGGTGCCCGACTTTGCCGGCGCACCGCCAGCCTGAAAAACGTTCATCCGGTAATTCTCCTGCCGCTGACGGCGTGACTGCCTCATGCAGCGCCGTGGCGGACCGCTTAGCATCCCTTGCCCGACAGGTATGGGTCAAGAATCGGGTAGGGAGCCGGAATACTCCGGCCCCCTCCCACACCACCGTACATGCGGTTCCGCATACGGACTTTCACCTCCAAGCAGGTGCGCCCTGCCGGGCGCACAAGAAAAAAACCGACGCCCTCGCGGGCGCCGGTCCTGGGCCAAGCCTGTGACGAGCGATCAGAACGTGTACTTGACCGTCAGCAGCACCGACCAGCGCTGGGCGAGGTCGTCGCCGAAGTTCACGTAGGTCGGGATGGCACGCGGCGCGTAGTTGCCGTTCGCGTCGGTGTAGTTGTTGCCGCTGATATCGTAGATGTACTTGCCGGTGGCCGTGTCCACACCGTAATAGTCGGCGATGGCGCGGCCGCCCGGGAAGGCCACCCGCTTCTCGATGCCCCACTTCTTGTTCAGCAGGTTCGTGAAGTTGTAGACGTCGAGCTTGATGATGCCCTTGTTGCCCTTGAAGATGCCCGGAATCTCCTGGCTGAAGCTCAGATCGATTTGGTTGATCCAGCCCGCACGGTCACCGTTGCGGCCGGCGATGCCACCCTGGTGATCCTTCAGGTAGTCGTTCTTCTGGACGTAGGCGTAGAACTGATCGATTTTCTGCTGGCTGACGTTGGACCGGAACTCCACGTCACCCGGCTTCGGAATGTAGACCAGGTCATTGGTCACGCCGTCGCCGTTGGCATCGTTACCGAAGGACCAGCTGAACGGTGAGGCGTTGTGGCCGTCGTAGAAGATGCTAGCGCTGGTGGCGTAATCACCGAAAAAGCGATGCTGCCAGTTCAGGCTGGCGATCACGCGTCGCGGAATCGAGTAGTTCGACGGGCTCGCCTTGTTCTCGTTCGGGTTGGTGATGTAATCGTTCACATAGTTCGAACGGGCGACGCTCGACGTACCCGGGTTCACTTCGGTCGCACGGCTCCAAGTGAAGCCAACCATACCCGACCAGCTTTCCGAGAACGGCTTCTTCAACGACAGCGCCAAGCTGTCCGCGCTGCCGCGGCTGGTGTCGGCCAGGTTGATCGTGCCGTCGGTGAATGCCTTGTTGGCCAGGTAGCGGTTCGTCTGCGCCTTGTTGCGCGGATCCAGCGCGATGTCCTTGTAGTAGCTGAAGCGGCCGTCCGGCAGCAGGGCGGTGGGCGCGCCGGTGTTGTAGTTCTGGTACCAGATCGCGTCGCGCACCTTGATGTGCTCGTAGTCGGCGGTGGCGATCAGGCCCCACCACGGCAGTTCCTTGTCGAAGCCCAGGCTGAACTTCCACACGCTCGGCAAGCGGAAGCCCGGTTCCACCGTATTGACGGTTTGCGCGCCGGTACCCGGCGTGCCGTCGTTCTGGTTAAGTGGATCCGCACTGAACGCCGGCAGATTGGTTTTGCAACCACTCTGAGTCGGACCGCAGTTGAACTGGGTCTGCGTGACGCCCGAGTTGGAGTAGATGTTGCCGAGCCACACGGTCGGCGGATTGGAGATGAACAGGCCCGCGCCGCCACGCAGTTGGGTCATGCGCTCGGTGTCGAACGCGTAGTTGAACGACAGGCGCGGCTGCACCACGCGGTTGCCGTTGATGGTGGTCTGGTTGGTGCGGCCGAAGCCGCCGGTAGCCTGCCCCGTGACGGGATTGACGCCCGGAGCGGCCGCAAACGCCGCGTTGTACAGCGGCTTGTCGCTGACCAGCGGAATGTCCACGCGCACGCCGTACTGTACCGACAGGTTCGGGTTGACCTGCCAGGTATCCTGCAGGAACACGCCCCACTGCTTCATGCGGAAGGCGGCGGCGACGTCGGCCTCGCTCAGGCCGTCGGCCGGGCGGTTGTAGCGGTACTGGTAGTAGTTACCGCGCAGGAAGTTCTCGAGGCCGGTGTAGGGATTGCCCGTGGCCGGGTTGATGTCGGCGCTGTCCTCGAACGTGTAGCTGCCGTACGCGTTCTGCATGAACAGGTTGTAGATGTCGTTGTGCTCGTAGTCGAAGCCGCCCTTGATCGTATGGTCGCCGGCGTAATAGGTGCCGGCCCAGGCGAAGTTCAGCGTCTTGGTCTTGAGCACGTTGGCCTGGCTGGAATATTCGGTGCCGAACTCCACCGAGGTGCCGTCGCTGAAGGTGGTCGGGTACACCCGCACGTCGGGGCTGGCGACACCGTTGTAGGGGCCGCGCAGCTGGTCGAACTTCGCGTACGACAGCGTGGTGTCGGTGGAGAAGTTCGACGACCAGTCGTCGTAGAAGTGCAGCGCGTAACTCTTGCTGTCGACGCTGGTGGTGTACCAGCCGCTGGACAACACCAGATTGGTGTTGCTGCCGGTGATAACCGGCTTGGTTTCCTTGGTCTGGCTGTAGGTGAAGCTGGTGCGGTGGTTGTCGCTGATGTTCCAGTCGATCTTGCCGAGGTAGCGCTTGTCCTGCAGGTTGGTGTTGCCGCCGCCGTAGCTACCCGGATCTGCCAGGCCCCGCGACTTGGCGGCAGCGAGCACCTGCTGCACCTGAGCCGAGGTCAGCCCGGCGATCGGTGTGGAGGCACCCGAGTCCTCCGGACCGTAGGGGCTGCCCGCACCCACCTGCACGCTCTTTTCGGCGGAGAGGAAGAAGAACAGCTTGTCCTTGACGATCGGGCCGCCGACGGTGGCACCACCCGTCCACTGGCGATCGAACGCGGCGTACTTCGCGTCCTTCTCGTTCTTGCCGATCATGTTCTGATTCTGGAACGCGTAGTAGACCGAACCATGGAAATCGTTGGCGCCGCTCTTGGTGACGGCATTCACGTTGGCACCCACGCCGCGGCGGATCGACGTGTCGTAGTTCGCCGTGGAGATGTTGTACTCCTCGATCGTGTCCTGCGAGATCGGCGTGGCCAGCGTCGGCAGGCCGTTCGCGTTCAGGCCGAACGGATCGTTCGCGCTGACCGAGTCCACCGTGATGTTGTTGTAGCGGCTGTTCTGGCCGATCGCCGAGAACTCGCCGCGCTCGCGATCGGTGATCACGATGCGCGGGTCGAGGCGGACGATGTTCTGGATCGAACGGTCCGGCGCCGGCATGGCTTCGATCTCGCGCCGGGAGATGTTGGTCGAGATGCCCTTATTGTCGGGGCTGAAGGTCTGCGCCAGGGTGCTGGCCGAGACCGTCACGCCGCCAAGCTCGGTGGCCTGCTGCGCACTGGCACCAGCCAGCGTGATGTTGATGGCCGACTCCTGGCCCAGCTGCAGGTAGACGTTGTCCTGGTCGGCCTGCGCGCCGTCCTTGTTGGCCTTCACGTCGAACGGGCCGCCAACGCGCAGGCCCTGCGCGGCATAACGGCCATTGCTGTCGGTGGTGACCACCTTGGTGGTGCCCGACGGCTCATGCACGATCTGCACGGTGGCGCCGGCGACCGGCTGGCCATTGGCGTCAAGCACGCGGCCGCTGATCGAGGAGGAGGTGTCCTGCGCGATGGCAGGCACCGACGCCGCCAGCAGCGAAGCAATGGCAAACGGCAGGAGTTTGGCGCGAATTCGGCTGTTCATTCTTGATCGACCCTCAGGCTCGCAACGAAAAAAACTCTTGATGAGGGTCAAAAAGCCCGACCTCGCCCGCCGCATGCCAGGCGCAACATCGACGCGATACGTGACCCCAGTTGTGGTATTGCCGCGACTCCCCGGAGCGTGGAACCGCAAACCTCAGCTCGCCGGGCCTTTTCCCGCCTGCGGCGATTGTTAAGCGATTTTAACGGCATTGTATGACATTTTTGTAACATTTACACGTCAGTTGCGGCCATCCACTTTCCCCAGGACCGCGACACGAACCGTTTGAAATCAGACAGATGGAAGTAGCCCCCGCGACCTCCCCCGCTGTCGTGGCGCATCGCATCCGGCACGGCACCTGCGCCCCTGATCAGTCACGCTTGCCGAGATAGCGTGCACGCTTCGCCGGTTTCAGGTTGGCCAGGTCCAACATCACCAAACCGTCCACGCACCCGGAAAAATCCGGGTCCTCGCCGAAGTCGAGGAACTGCACGCCGGCGGGCTCGACCAGGTCGACATACTGCCGGTACAGCACCGGCATGCTGACGCCCAGCGCATCCAGATGATGCTTCAGCTTGCCCAGGCCGGCGGCGGCGTCCAACCCCTCCAGCGCCGCGCGCACGCCCTGCACCACTTCGGGCGAGACCACGAAAGGCTGGCGTGCGGCGGCCAGCCCCGGCGCACCGAAATAATGCTGGTGCGCCGCGGCGATCCATTCGCGCGCCTCGCGCGGCAGGTTCACCGACATGCTGACCGGGCCGAACAGGTAACGCAGTTCCGGATGCCGCTGCAGATACAGGCCGATGCCCTGCCACAGCTGGTCCAGCGCGCGCGAGCGCCAGTAGGCCGGCGCAATGAAACTGCGCCCCAGCTCCAGTCCCTGCGCCAGCCGCGACTCCAGCGCCGGCGAGTAGTTGAACAGGCTGGAGGTGTACAGGCTGGCCATGCCGCGCTCGGCAATCAGCCGTCCACCGTGGCCGAAGCGGTAGGAGCCGACGATGCGCAAGGCCTGCGGATCCCACAGCACCAGGTGCTCGTAATGCTGGTCGTAGGCATCCAGGTCGCGTCGTGCGTTGGTGCCTTCGCCGACCTTGCGGAAGGTCAGTTCGCGCAACCGGCCGATCTCGCGCATCACCGCGCTGTCGGGCGTGCCCTTGAACAGCCAGGCCTGCTTGCCGTCGCCGAGATCGGCCAGTTTCTCGCAGCGCGCCAGTTCCGCAGCGACCTGCTCGACCGGTTCGGGCAACGCCAGCGGCGCCTGTCCGCCAAAAACCAGACCGCGATGCTGGCCGACCCTGTAGACATGCCGGCGCATCAGCTTCGCCGCCTGCGCCGGCGAACCGCCGCTGCGCTGGCCAAGCTCCTCGGCGCAGACCAGCGCGCCGATGCTGAAGCCGATCCGCCGCTTGCCCGGCGCCACCGCTTCGCGCGGCAGCATCGCCGTGCTCAGCGGCCTGGCCAGCATCGACAGGCCGTAGAACATCGCCGAGTTGCGCGCCGAAACATGCACCGGCAGCACCGGTGCCTTGCTGCGCAACGACAGCCGTGCGAAACCATCCGACCAGCGGCCGTCGCGCACGCCGCCGGCGCGCACGCGCGAGACCTCGCCGGCAGGAAAAACGATCAGCGCCTCGCCATTCTCCAGCGCGCGATAGATGCCGCGCAGGCGCGAGGCGGCGCCCTTGCCGAACACGTCCACCGGCAGCAGCAGCTTGCCCAGTTGCGGCACCATGGCCAGCCAGTCGTTGCCCAGGATGCGCACGTCGCGGCGCACCGAACCGATCACCTGCAGCATCGCCACCGCGTCCTGCATGCCCAGCGGATGGTTGGCCACCACCAGCAGCGGGCCTTCCGACGGAATGTTCTCCAGATCGCCCGGATTGACGTGATGGCTGGTGCCGAGCACGCCCAGTACGCGATCGACGAAATCGAAACCCTCGGCGGTACCGACCCGGTCCAGCACCCGGTTGAAACCGTCTTCGTCGGCCAGGCGTCCGAGCATGCCCGCCATCGGCCGGCGGAGGCGTGGGTACTGCGCCAGCCATGGCAGGCGCTCGACAAGGGACTGTTCGATACTCAGCATGTCTGCGTCCTCGGATTTCCCCCATCCTGGCGGCCGATTATGACAGCTGCACGATCACCCGAAGCGACACTTGCGACATTTCGACGACGTCGTCGTCTCAAACACCCGTGTGCAGGAACGAAGCCACGCCGGCCATGAACATCTGCACCGACAGCGCGATCAGCAGCATGCCCATCACACGCTCCAGCGCAGTCAGCACACTCTCGCCCAGCCAGCGGAACAGGTAGGTCGCACTGAGCAGGATCAGCGAACTGGCCAGCCACGCCAGCAGCAGCGCGATCGTCCAGTCGGCAGTGCGGCCGGGCTGGGTATTGGTCAGCAGCAGCAGCGCCGCCATGGCTGACGGGCCGGCCACGCCGGGTATCGCCATCGGCACGATGAACGGTTCGCCGCCGCCGGACTTGCCGAAGATGCCGCTGCCGTCGGCCGGCGGAAACACCATGCGGATGCCGATCAGGAACAGCACGATGCCGCCGGCGATGCTGATCGATTCCTGCTTCAGCTGCAGCAGCTTGAGGATGTACTGGCCACCGAACAGGAACGCCAGCAGCACGCCCAGCGCGATCAGCAGTTCGCGCACCATGACGCGGCGCCGCCGCTTCGGCGGCACGTCCTTCAGCAGGCTCAGGAACAGCGGGATATTGCCCAGCGGATCCATGATCAGGAACAGCAGGATGCCCGCCGACAATGTGGTCATCTGCGATTCCATCTCGACTCCATTTTCGTTGGGCGGACGCCACGCCGGCGCCACCGGGCAACCGTTCAGTCGACCCGCAAATCCAGTATCGCGCCACGCGCCGGCGCGCCCTGCGCGCTGAGCAGGTAGACCGCCGCCGCGGCCGCCGCATCCGGCAAGGGCCGCTGCAGGATGTCTTCGCCGAAATACGCCAGCTGCCGCAGCGCCGTGCGCATCGGCGCGGGCAGCATCGCATGGGTGCGCAACGCGCTGCTATCGGTTTCCTCATGCAGGATCGCCACGAACCGTTCCAGCGCCGCCTTCGATGCGCCGTAGGCGCCCCAGTGCGCACGCTGCAGCAGTGCGGGATCGTCCAGCACGAACACCACGGCGCTGTCGCCGGCCCTGGCCAACAGCGGCAGGCAGGCCTGGGTCAGCGCAAACGGCGCATTCAAGTTGACGTGCATGGCGCGCAGCCAGGCGTCCGGCTTGTGCATGGTGATCGGGGTCAACCCGCCGAAACTGACGGCCGCGTGCACGATGCCGTCGAGCCGGCCGAAGTCGCGCTCCAGTCCCTCGGCCAGCGCGGCGTATTCGCGCGGCGTGGCCACCTCCATGTCCAGCGGATGGATCACCGGCTCGGCCAGGCCTTCGGCCAGCATCGCGTCGTACAGCTGTTCCAGCTGACGTTTGCGCTTGCCGGTGATCACCACCGTGGCGCCAGCGCGCGATGCAGCGCGCGCCACCGCGCCGCCGAGCCCGCCGTAGGCGCCGGTGACCAGCACCACGCGATCGGCAAGGGTATCGGCGGCCGGCTGCCAGCCTGCGGGCAATCGTGAAACCGGCAGCGTCGTCAAGGCGCCACCCCGGCCACGTCGCTGGCCATGCGCGACAACTCGCCGGCGGAGTTCAGGTCCTCGATGATGTCGCAGCCACCGATCAGCTCGCCCTGGATGAACAGCTGCGGAAAGGTCGGCCAGTTCGAGAAATGCGGCAGCGCCGCGCGGATCTGCGGATCGGCCAGCACGTTCACCGCATGGAACACCGCGCCGGCTCCGGTCAGCGCCTGCGCCGCACGACTGGAAAAGCCGCACATCGGAAATTCGGGCGTGCCTTTCATGAAAAGCACGATGGGATGCGCGGCCAGCATCGCCTTGATTTGCTCGTTGATGTCCATAGCTCGGTGATTCATCTTTACAATGCAGGCAGGCCGGTATTGTATCAGTCACCCGTCGGCTGCCGCCCGCTGCGCCGACACATCTCCCCCAGCCACCGCTAAGGAGCCTCATCATGGCGATCGAACTTCCCCCGCTTCCGTACGAAAAGAACGCACTGGAGCCGCACATTTCCGCCGAAACGCTGGAGTACCACTACGGCAAGCACCACCAGGCCTACGTGACCAACCTCAACAAGCTGATCGAAGGCACCGAGTTCGCCGACGCCGCACTGGAAGACATCATCAAGAAGTCGTCCGGCGGCGTGTTCAACAACGCCGCGCAGATCTGGAACCACACGTTCTACTGGAACTCGATGAGCCCGAAGGGCGGCGGCGCACCGAGCGGCAAGCTGGCCGACGCGATCAACAAGGCGTTCGGCTCGTTCGACAAGTTCAAGGAGGAATTCAGCAAATCCGCCGCCGGCAACTTCGGTTCCGGCTGGACCTGGCTGGTGCAGCGTCCGGACGGCTCGCTCGGCATCGTCAACACCTCGAACGCGGCGACCCCGATCACCGGCAGCGACAAGCCGCTGTTCACCACCGACGTGTGGGAACACGCCTACTACATCGACTACCGCAACGCCCGCCCGAAGTACGTGGAAGCGTTCTGGAATCTGGTGAACTGGGAATTTGCAGCCGGCAACCTGGCCTGATTCCCCGGCTGAAACAAGAACGGAGCCGTTGCGGCTCCGTTTTTTTATGGTGCGCCCGGCAGGGCGCACCTGCTTGGAGGTGAAAGTCCTCTATCCACCCGGCAAGGGGAAGGATTAGCCAGAGGCAAGGGCGATCGGGTGACTGGTCGTCTGAAGGAAGCCCGAGGCAAAACGCTGGCCTGATGACAAGACCGCCGGGAGCGGTCTTGAACAGCCGCAGGCTGGCCCCGAAGGGGTGAGCCGCAGGGATGCGGCGAATAACAAGAAGCGGATACGAGGCGACGTGTCGGGGTGAGGCAGCCATGAAGGCCAAAGCCCAGTACTTGCACGGAACGACACGGCGTATATCCGACAGGCATCCCGCAAGGGGACTTCCTTCGGTCGTAAGCGGGAAGGCAGGTGCGTCATACCCGGGGAGATCTCGCCTCGTGCCTGACCAGCCCGAAGGGCGCAGGACAGCCGTAGGCTGGTCCTGAGCGTAGCGAAGGATGCGCGCAGCGCACAAAGGGCGACGCCGCAGGGCGGAGCGAGAAGTCAGCAGAGGCCATAGTAGGTGCGGTATGACCGAAGGGCCGAACCTGTCACGAGTGGCAAGTCACGCGTGCTCTCTGCGCGTCTTGGGCAGAAGTTCCGGTGCAAGCCGGGAGCCTTGGTCAGAGCTGGACGGGCCGGAAGTCCGGAAGGTGATTGGGGTGTCCATAGGACGACAGGCGACACGACGAACGAAACAAGCTCAAGGCCTCGAAGTTCGCATGAACTACATGGCAGACGGGAACCGCCGTATGCGGAACCGCACGTACGGTGGTGTGGGAGGGGGCCGGAGTATTCCGGCTCCCTACCCGATCCCGTGTCGGCGCCGGGTTCAATCGAGTTCCGACAGCACCGGCGCCACTTGCACCTCGCGCCCGAGCGCCTGCGCCATGCCGCCCAGGCGCGCCGCCAGCTGGCCGGCAGCCGGTGCGCACACCGTGGCATGGCCGACCTTGCGCCCCGGCCGGGCCTGCTTGCCGTAGTCGTGCCAGTGCGCATCGACCGCCTGCAGTACCGCCGAGCTGTCGGGCAGCTCGCCGATCCAGTTGAACATCGCCGACATGCCGCGCACTCCGGTATCGCCCAGCGGCAGGCCAAGCACCGCGCGCACGTGGTTCTCGAACTGGCTGGTGTGCGCGCCCTCGATGGTCCAGTGGCCGGAGTTGTGCACCCGCGGCGCCATCTCGTTGCCCAACAGCTCGCCGTCCCTGACGAACAGCTCCAGCGCGAACACGCCGACGTAACCCAGCCGCTCGGCCAGCGTGCGGGCCAGGGCGGTGGCGCGCGGCTGCAGCAGCTCGATGTCCGGCGCCGGCGCCAGGCTCATCGACAGCACGCCGTCGACGTGCCAGTTGCGGGTCAGCGGCCAGGTGCGGAAATCGCCATCGCGGCCGCGCACGGCAAGCACCGACAGTTCGCGCTCGAACGGCACGAACGCTTCCAGGATCAGGCCATGTTTCGACGCCTGCGCGCCAAGCGCGGCCCACGCCGCATCCGCGTCGGCCGGGTCGCGCAGGCGGAACTGGCCCTTGCCGTCGTAGCCGAGCCGGCGCGTCTTCAGGATCGCCGGCGCGCCGACCGTGGCCAGCGCCTGGTCCAGTTGTTCGCGCGTATCCACCGTCATGAAGTCCGGCGTGGGCAGGCCGCACCCGCGGAACAGGGTTTTCTCGGCCAGCCGATCCTGCGCCACCGCCAGCGCCTGCGGCGCGGGGAACACCGCGACCCGCTCGGCCAGCCAGTGTGCCGTCTCGGCCGGCACGTTCTCGAAATCGAAGGTGACCACGTCGACCCGGGCGGCGAATGCCTCCAGGGCGTCGTAGTCGGTCCAGTCGGCCACCACCAGCGGCGCGACCTGCCCTGCACAGGCGTCGGCGGAACTGTCCACCGCCAGAGTCTTCACGCCCAGCGGTGCCGCCGCCAGCGCCAGCATGCGCGCCAGCTGTCCACCGCCGAGTACGCCCAGCACGGGCTGTCGCCGTTCGCTCACCGGCGCGGGTCCGGCTGCTCGATCACGGCCTGGGTCTGGCGTGCGCGCCAATTGTCCAGCGACGCGGCCAGCGCCGGATCGTGCAGCGCCAGCACCGCCACGGCGAGCAAGCCGGCGTTCACCGCGCCGGCACGGCCGATCGCCAGGGTGCCGACCGGGATGCCGGCGGGCATCTGTACGATCGACAGCAGCGAATCCATCCCGTTCAGCGCCTTGGACTGCACCGGCACGCCGAACACCGGCAGGCGGGTCTTCGCCGCCAGCATGCCGGGCAGATGCGCCGCGCCGCCGGCGCCGGCGATGATCACCTGGACGCCGCGCGCCGAGGCCTGCTCGGCGTAGCTGAACAGCAAATCCGGCGTGCGATGGGCGGAAACCACCCGCACTTCATGCGCCACGCCGAGCTCGGTCAGCACGTTTGCGGTGTGCTGCATGGTTTCCCAGTCCGAACGCGAACCCATCACGACGCCAACGCGCGGTCTGCTTGTTCCTGTCATGGCCGGACCGTCCAAAAACGGCTATTGTACGGGCTTTCCCTACCCTGGCACACCCACGCGATCCATGGACAAGCGCCTACTCGACATCCTGTGCTGCCCGGTCAGCAAAATGCCACTGCGCCCGCTGGGCAAGCGCGAACTCGAGGCGCTGAACGACGCCATCGCGGCCGGCAAGGTCGATACCGTGGCCGGGGTCGCCGTGCGCGAGCGGATCAGCGAGGGCCTGATCACCACCGACCACAAGGTGATCTACCGGATCGAGGACGGCATTCCGGTGATGCTGCCCGAGGAAGGCATCGGCACCACCCAGCTGACCGGCTTCCCCGCAGCCTGAAACCGTGCTGGCGGTTCCCGGCAGATACCCGCGCATGACACGGACACCCGCTTTGCCTTATCGTCGACACCTGCGCGGCCCGTCCTCGGTTCAGCTGCGCATCGCAATGCTTCAGGGGTTTGGCGATGAACGAAGCCAGTGATCCATCCCGAGTCATCCATCTGAGCCAGCGCCTGGACCCGGCCAGCGAGCGCGTCGGCGAGTTGCTGGGTGCCGTGCGCAACATCGCCAGCAAGCGCTTGCAGCAATGGGTCGGCAACGCCTTCGAGCACGTCGATGACGCACTGTTCGACCTGGCCGAGAAAGCCGAGAACAATGCGGCCCAGATGCATTATTTCGACGGCATGCGCGAAGTGCGCAAGCGCCGTCCGGCGGTGGAGCGCAGCTTCCTGGGTACGATCAGCCGCCATATCGGCGAACTGGCCCATCCGCAGCAGCAGCAGTCGTCCGGCTCATCGATGTCGTTTGGCACGGTCGAGCTGACGCTGGTGGGGGACAACGAGCTGGAAGAGTCGCTGGCGATCACCAGCATGATCGGCAAGAACGAATCGCGCCTGTCGCGCGACCTGTTCGCGGTCAACCAGCGGCTGTCGGTGATCTGCGGCGGCCGCAAGGTCGAGGACGCCAGCAACCCGGTGGCGCCGGCGATCCTGGCGCAGGCGTTCCGCCAGGCGCTGCACGAGCTCAGCGCCGACATGCGCGTCAAGCTGATCATCTACAAGCTGTTCGACCGCTACGTGCTGTCGTCGCTGGAAGAGCTCTACCAGGAAATCAATACCGAGCTGGTGCGTGCCGGAGTGCTGCCGCAGGTGCGCCATGAAGTGCTGCGCAGCAACGCGAAGGCCGCAGGTGCCGTCGCCGGCCAGGCGCCGGACGAGGAGGTGGCCAGCGAGATTCCCAGCGACCTGCTGCAGACCCTGCACGCGCTGTTCAGCGCGCGCCGCGGCCCTGCTGCCGCCGGCGGCAGCGTCGGCATGCACGCGCTGCCGAGCGGCCCGCTGCCGTCGGCGAACGAATTGCTCGGCGCGCTCAGCGTGCTGCAGAGCCAGATCGCCAGCGCCGGTCCGTTGCCGTACGCGCAACCGGACGATGCTACCGCGCTCAGTCGCGAGGTGTTGCAGCTGAAGAGCCAGTTGCTGACCCAGATCGGCGCGCTGCGCGGCGAGAAGCCCGGCCATGTCGCGACCATCGACGAGGACACCATCGACCTGGTCGGCATGCTGTTCGAATTCATCCTGGAAGACCGCAACCTGCCAGCCGCCATGCAGGTCATGCTGGCGCGGTTGCAGATCCCCTACCTGAAGGCGGCGATCCTCGACCGCAAGCTGTTCGCGCATCGCCAGCATCCGGCGCGGCGGCTGCTGGACTGCCTGGCCGAACAGGCCAAGAGCTGGTCGGAGGAATCCGACCGCGACCATCGCCTGCACGACAAGGTGAAGTCGATCGTCGACCAGTTGCTGCATGACTTCGACGACGACATGGGCGTCTTCGAGCGCCTGCTGGTCGACCTGCAGCAGTTCCAGGACGTCAACAAGCGCCGCTCCGAGCTGGCCGAGCAGCGCGTGGCCGAATCCACCCGTGGCCGCGAGAAACTCGAGCAGGCGCGCCGCCGCGCCGCCCGCGAGATCCTCGACCGCATCGGCGAGCACAAGCTGCCGCCACTGGTGCATGGCGTGCTGGCCCGCGCCTGGGCCAACCATCTGGTGCTGACCCTGCTGCGCCAGGGCGAAACCTCGCCCGAGTTCAAGAGCGCGCTGCGCTTCGTCGACGACTTCATCGCCAGCACCAGGCCGGCGGCCACCCCGGAAAGCCGGCAGGTGCTGCGGCAGATGCTGCCCGGGATCGAGCGTGCGCTGCGCCAGGGCCTGGCCAACGTGGCGTTCCAGGAACAGGACATCGAGCGCCTGCTGGGCCAGTTGCACACCTATTACCGGCAGCAGCTCGGCGAAACGCTGGATGCGACCGAGGTGGTCGCCGTCGACGAGGACGCCGCCATGCTGGCGATCCCCGACAGCATCCAGCCGGTCATCGAACAGAACGCCGCGCCGCAGGACAGCGTCGAGGAAGACGTCGTCGAAGCACCGCTGGACAGTCCGGAATGGCACCAGGTGCAGGCACTGCAACCGGGAACCTGGCTGGAGTTCTGCCTGCCCGACGAACCGATGACGCGCGCCAAGCTGTCATGGATCAGCCCGATGAGCGGTCGCTACCTGTTCGTCAACCGGCGCGGCCTGAAGGTGGCCGACTATTCGCCGCAGGAACTGACCGTGCTGCTCACCGAAGGCAAGGCCCGCATGCTCGCCGCGAACGCGCTGTTCGACCGCGCGATGAGTGCCATCGTCGACAAGCTGAGCCAGCCCGACGCCGCGCCGCCCGCAGGTCCCGCTGCCGAATGAACCAGGCTCCATCGTTCGCGGCGCCGGATGCCGCCCAGATCGCCATCGATATCGAACGCGCCATCGCCGAAGACCTCGGCCCGGGCGACGCTACCGCGGGGCTGCTGCCGATCGACGCCCAGGCCCACGCCGTGTTGACCTGCCGCGAGGCGGCGGTGATCGCCGGCACGGCCTGGTTCGATGCCTGCTTCCGCCGCTTCGACCCGGCCGTGCAGATCGACTGGCAGGTCCGCGACGGCGACCGGGTCGACCCCGGCACGGTGATCTGCCGCCTGTCCGGACATGCCCGTTCGCTGGTCACCGCGGAACGCTCGGCACTGAATTTCCTGCAACTGCTGTCCGCCACCGCCACGGTGACCGCCGACCATGTCGCCGCCGTCGCCGGCACCGCGGTGCGCGTGCTGGATACCCGCAAGACCATTCCCGGCCTGCGCGTGGCGCAGAAGTACGCGGTGCGCTGTGGCGGCGGCCACAACCAGCGCATGGGCCTGTACGACGCGATCCTGGTCAAGGAGAACCACATCATCGCCGCCGGCAGCATCGCCGCCGCCGTGCAGGCGGCGCGTCGGCTGCACCCGGACCTGCTGCTCGAGGTCGAGGTCGAGAACCTCGACGAACTGGAACAGGCGCTGCAGGCCGGCGTGGACCGGATCATGCTCGACAACTTCGAGCCGGCGCAGATGCGCGAGGCGGTGCAGCGCACCGCCGGCCGCGTGCCGCTGGAAGCATCCGGCAATGTCGACCTGCGCACGATCGGCGAATACGCGCGTACCGGCGTCGACTTCATCTCGGTCGGCGCGCTGACCAAGCACGTGCGCGCCGTCGACCTGTCGCTGCGCCTGCAACTGGACTGAGAGTTTGTGAAATCGACAAACCCCCAGCCCGGCCACGGCGAGGGCATGGATGCCCGAGTTGAGGCAACGCAGGAGCGGTTGCCCGATGGCCGGGCGCGGATCGGGCACGCAAGTGCCTGATCCGCGGGAGCGAGTACGGACATGTGCCGGACTCGCGATTGAAAAGAAGCCACAGAAAGCGGTTTTTTTTCAAGCTCTGAACGCCGGCTTGCACCCGCTCGCCTGCGCCCACACACTGCGGGGATGAGCGACCTTTCCAACCTGTTGCTGCTGCTGGCGCTCGCCGCCGTCGTGGGGCTGTGGCTGAAGCTCAACGTGGCGCGCGAAGGCGCCATGCGCGAAGCACGCCAGCAATGCCAGCAGCACGGCCTGCAACTGCTCGACGAAACCGTCGGCCTGCGCGGCCTGCGCCTGCGCCGCGTCAACGGCCTGCGCATGATCGAGCGCTGCTACGGCTTTGAGGTGAGCATCGACGGCCACGACCGCGAACCGGGCCGGCTATGGATGATCGGCAACGTGCTCAGCAGCCTGAGCCTGCCCACGATCGAACTGCTGCCGCACGAGGAGGTCGCCGCACGGAGCGCCCTGCCCGCGCCGTCCGGCAACGTCGTGCCGCTGCGCCCGCGTCCGCGCGACCGCTTGAACTGAGATCGGTGGCGTTCGCCGGAGCGGGCGAACACGGCAGCCTCTTCCTACTTGACCACCCGCAGATGCGGCGTGCTGCGCTTCGGCTTGTCGCCGCCGGCGTCGGCGGCGCCCGGCGCCGGCGTGGCGTCGTCGGGTCCCGGAGCGGGCGGCGGCGTGTCGCCGCCCTCCTCCTCGGCCGGGAACATCATGCCCTGGCCGTTTTCCTGCGCGTACAGCGCCAGCACCGCCTGCACCGGGATCTGGATCGCCTGGCTGACCCCGGAAAAACGCGCCTGGAAACTGATCCACTCGTTGCCGAGGTCGAGGTTCGCCACCGCGCGCATCGCCAGGTTGAGCACCACCTGGCCGTTCTTGACCACCTGCGGCGGCACCCGCACGCCGGCGAAGCCGGCGTCGACCAGGACGTACGGAGTCAGGTTGTTGTCGCTGATCCAGTCGTAGATCGCCCGCAGCAGGTACGGGCGATTGGTGGTCATCGGTACTGCTTCATTCTTGCTCATGGATTTGCCGCATCGCCTTTTCCTGATCGGTCATGCTGCGCGCAAAACCCTGGCTATGGAACAAACGCTCGCCGTAATCGATCACCGGCTTGCCCTCGCGCCCCAGGTCCACGCCCAGCCACGGCAGCCGCCAGATCACCGGCGCCACCAGGCAGTCGGCCAGGCTCATTTCCGGGTTGAGGAAGAATTTCGCGGCCTTGAACAGCGGCACCGAGGACAGCAGGTGCCCGCGCAGGCGCTTGCGCGCTGCATCCGCAGGGCGGCCACCGGCGCGGATGATGTCCACCTCGGTCAGCCAGTCCTTCTCGATGCGTACTGCGGCCACGCGCAGACGCGCGCGCGACTGCGGATCGATCGGCATCAGCGGCGGATGCGGATAGCGTTCGTCGAGGTATTCGCAGACCACCGAGGTATCGAACAGGGTGAGGTCGCGATCGACCAGGGTCGGCGTGCTGGCATACGGGTTCAGGTCGACCAGGTCTTCCGGCGGCCTGGCCGGGTCCACCAGGACCCGTTCATAGCTGACCCCCTTGGCGGCCAGCACCAGCCGGGCGCGATGACATTGCACGTCATCGGCGGTGGTGTAGAGCGTCAATACGCTACGCGAGCGGGCGCTTGGGACCATGCGCATTCCCCATCGGTGAGACGACTGCGGCGGCTCGTAGCCGCCGCAGTCGGATAATACTATCCAGGATCGGGCCATCCGGACTCAGTGGACGTCCTTCCAGTATTCCTTCTTCAGCATGGCGGCCAGGAAGGTGAAGAACGCCAGGAACAGCAGCACCCAGATGCCGTAGTGGTGGCGCTGCAGGGCAGCCGGTTCGGAAGCGTATTCCAGGAAGGTGGTCAGGTCACGGGTCGCCTGCTGGAACTGCGCCGGTGTCAGCTTGCCCGGCTGCGACAGCACCAGTTTCTCCACCCGGGCGTCCTCGCCCGGCTTGGCTTCCGCTATCACCGCGGTCTGCAGGCCCTGCAGCTCCCACAGCGGGAACGGCATCGACGCGTTCGGGAACACCGTGTTGTTCCAGCCCGCCGGACGGCTCGGGTCCAGGTAGAACGAGTTGAGATAGGCGTAGACCCAGTCGGCGCCCTTCGCGCGCACTTCCAGCGACAGGTCCGGCGGAGCCTTGCCGAGCCACTTGGAGGCCGACTCTTCCGGCATGTGCGAAACCACGGTCTCACCGAACTTTGCACCGGTGAAGTTGAGGTTCTGCATCACGTCCTGCTCGGTCAGCCCCAGGTCGCTGGCGATCCGCTCGTAACGCATGTACTTCAGCGAGTGGCAGCCGACGCAGTAGTTGAAGAACAGCTTGGCGCCACGCTGCAGCGAAGCCTGGTCCTGCACGTTGGTGCCGGCCTGTGGCAGGCCACCCTCTTCCGCTGCATGCACCGACACGCTGCCGACGATCAGACCGAACGCCAACGCCACCGGGAAGATGTATCGCTTCATTAGCAGCTGCCGCTTAGTCATGCGTAGTCACCCGTTCCGGAACCGGCTTGGTCTTTTCCCAGCCGAAGTATGTGTAGGCCCAAAGGAATGCGAAGAAGCCGAAGTAGATCGCCGTCATCACGCGGCCGAACAGGTTTTCCCAGAACGTCACGTCGATGTCGCCGAACCAGACCGGGATCACCTCGGCGGTGATGCCCGCGCCCACCGCGCCGAGCATGAAGAACGACAGCACGAACAGGCCCAGCGCCACCTTGAAGCCGGTGCCGCGATAGCGGATCGACTTGACCTTGCCGCGGTCGAACCAGGGCAGCAGGAACAGCACCGCGATCGAACCGAACATGGCGATCACGCCCCACACGGCCGAGCCGAGGAAGGACGGGATCATGCGAACGATCGCGTAGAACGGCGTGAAGTACCACACCGGCTTGATGTGCAACGGCGTCGCCAGGTTGTTCGCCGGAATGAAGTTGTCGTGTTCCAGGAACCAGCCGCCGAAGGTCGGCGCGAAGAAGATGATGAACGCGGCGATCAGCAGGAAGAAGCCCACGCCGACCAGGTCCTTCACCGTGTAGTACGGATGGAACGGGATGCCGTCGGCCGGCTTCAGCGCATCCCAGCGGTTGCCCTTGGGACCCTTCTTGATCTCCACGCCGTCCGGGTTGTTCGAACCCACCTCGTGCAGCGCGGCGACGTGCAGCACCACCAGCAGCAGCAGCACGATCGGCAGCGCGATCACGTGCAGCGCGAAGAAGCGGTTCAGCGTGGCATCGGCCGGCAGGAAGTCGCCCATGATCCACTCGACCAGGTCGCCGCCGATGTAGGGAATCGTGCCGAACAGCGAGATGATCACCTTGGCGCCCCAGAACGACATGTTGCCCCACGGCAGCACGTAGCCCATGAACGCTTCGGCCATCAGCACCAGGAAGATCAGCATGCCGAGCAGCCACACCAGCTCGCGCGGCTTCTTGTACGAGCCGTACATCATGCCGCGGAACATGTGCAGGAACACCACCACGAAGAACAGCGAGGCGCCGGTGGAGTGCATGTAGCGGATCAGCCAGCCCCACTCCACGTCACGCATGATGTACTCGACCGAGGCGAAGGCACCCGCCGCGCTCGGGTTGTAGTTCATGGTGAGGAAGATGCCGGTGACGATCTGGTTGACCAGCACCAGCAGCGCCAGCGAACCGAAGTAGTACCAGAGGTTGAAGTTCTTCGGCGCGTAGTACTCGGTCATGTGCGCGCGGTACATCGGCATCATGCCCGGTGCGCGCTCGTTGACCCAGTCGCCGATGCTCGTGAATACGTTGGCCATTAGCCAGCCTCCTTCGGATCCACGCCAATCTGGATGGTACTGTCGTCGATGAAATGGTACGGCGGCACCTGCAGGTTCTTCGGCGCCGGGACGCCGTTGAAGACGCGGCCGGCCAGGTCATAGCGCGACTTGTGGCAGGGGCAGTAGAAGCCGCCCTTCCAGTTCGGGTCGAACGGCTCGGGCTTGATCTCCGGCACGAAGTCCGGCACGCAGCCCAGGTGCGTGCAGATGCCGATCACCACCAGCCATTCGGGCTTGATCGAGCGCGCCTCGTTCTGCGCGTACTTCGGCTGCTGGTCGGCGGAGGCGCCGTCGGACTTGGGGTCCACCAGGCGCGAGTCGACCTGCGGCAGCGTGGCCAGCTGTGCCTTGGTGCGGTTGAGCACGAACACCGGCAGGCTGCGCCACGACACGGTCAGCATCTGCCCCGCCTCGATCTTGGCCAGCGACTGGGTGACCGGAGCGCCAGCGGCCTTGGCGCGCGCGCTGGGTTCCCACGACTTGATGAAGGGCACAGCCGCCGACACGATTCCGATGCCACCAACCACCGCGGTGGTTGCTGTCAGGAAGCGGCGGCGGCCATGATCGACGACTTCGTTCGCCATCAGGCTCTCCGGTACTTGCAATGTCATGCCAGTGGGGTTTGGGGCCCCGCAAAAATCGCGTTAGTGTAGCGTCAGGCCCCGCCCCGTACAATAAACCGCATCGCGGCGAAGTCCAGCCGCCGCAACACTCGCCACGATTGCCGGGACCTTTCCTTTCGACATGAAACATGCCGCCGGCACGCTCCTCTTCATCGCGCGCTTCGCCGTCCTCGGCCTGGCCATGGCCTTCGTGGTCGGTCTGTTCTGGCCCGGCAGCGGCGAGCGCCTGCGCGAACGCTTCGGCCTGACCGCGCCGCCGGCGCAACACGCCAGCCCGGGCCATGTCGGCAACGGCCCGGTCTCGTACGCCGACGCGGTGGCTGCCGCGGCGCCGTCGGTGGTCAACATCTACGCGAACAAGATCGTCACCGAGCAGGCCGTGAGGATGTACGACAACCCGGTGCTGCAGCAACTGTTCGGCGGCCAGCCCACCACGTTCCAGCATCGCGAGCAGACCCTCGGCTCCGGCGTCATCGTCAGCGCCCAGGACCAGGGCTACGTGCTGACCAACAACCACGTGATCGCGCACGCCGCGGACATCCAGGTGCTGCTGTACGACGGCCGCATCGCCAAGGCGAGCCTGGTCGGCGCGGACGAGGAATCCGACCTGGCGGTGCTGAAGATCGAAGCCAGCAACCTGCCGGTGATCCACATCGCCGGGCAGGAGCTGCGCCCCGGCGACGTGGTGCTGGCGATCGGCAACCCGCTCGGCCTCAACCAGACCGTGACCATGGGCATCGTCAGCGCCATCGGCCGCCAGCTCAATGGTTCCAGCGCGGAGGATTTCATCCAGACCGACGCCGCCATCAACCTGGGCAATTCCGGCGGCGCGCTGGTCAACGCCGAAGGCGAACTGGTCGGCATCAACACCTTGCTGATCGGCAAGGCCGCCGGCGCCGAGGGCATCGGCTTCGCGATCCCGGTCACCACCGCCAAGAAGGTGCTGGACCAGATCATCGCCACCGGCCATGTGGTGCGCGGCTGGCTCGGCGCCGATTACGCGTTCGTGCCGGTGGCCGCCAACAGCGGGCTGCCGGCGGCGGCACGCGGCGCCCAGGTGACCGCGGTCTATCCGGGCAGCCCGGCCGCTCTGGCCGGCATCCGGCCGCGCGACATCCTGCTACGCGTCGGCACCGACGACATCCTCGACCCGGCCGACCTGCGCCGGCACGAGGCCGCGCTCAAGCCGGGCAGCAAGGTCGAGGTGTCCGGCCTGCGCAACGGCAGCCCGTTCCACGTCGAAGTCACCCTGGCCCAGCGCCCCGCCATGAGCGCCAGCGCCGAGCTGGACAATTGAATTGGTGGGTCCGGCCGGTGCCGGCGGGAATCAACCCGGCCCGCGCGATGCCAGCGGCGGATGGATCGCCGCGCCGTAGCGCCTGCGCAAGGTGTCGACCCGTTTCACATACACCTGGGTCTCGGCGTACGGCGGCACGCCCTTGTAGCGCTGCACCGCACCGGGACCGGCGTTGTAGGCCGCGGCGGCCAGCCGCTCGTTGCCGTCGAAGTCGCGCAGCAACAGGCCCAGGTAGCGCGCGCCGCCGCGGATGTTCTGATCGGAATTGAACGCGTCCAGCACACCCATGTCGCTGGCCGTGCCCGGCATCAATTGCATCAGCCCTTGCGCGCCCTTGAGCGACAGCGCGCGCGGATTGAACGCGCTCTCGGCGTGGATGATCGCGCGCAGGAACGCCTCGTCGACGCCGTACTCGATGCTGGCCGCGCGAATCGTGTCGGCGTAGGCAGTGAGGTTGAGCGACACGCTGCCCCAGTGGATCGTCGAATGCAGGTTGCACGCGGCGCAGGTGGCGATATAGGTGAACAGCATGGTCACCGCACGGCCCTTGCCGCCGGCCGGGGGCAGGTTGGTGTACTCCACGCTGCCGTCCGCCCGCACGATGCGATACACCGCGCCGCGCAGGATCTTGTCCGCCGAGTCGTCCGCCATCGGCGCCGCCGCTGCCGCGACCGTGTGCGACTCGCGATAGCTCCATTGCCCGGGCGCACCGGCCGCAGCCAAGGGAGGTTTCGTGCGGATCTCGGCCGAGCCCTGCACCGCCGCCAGCGACGCCTGTTCTGCCTGGGCCTCGCCGATGCGTCGTGCGCTGGTTTCGACCGTCCCGCGCACGCCGGTCAGTGAGGTGGACTCGGCACCAGCCGCCGCGAGGTCGCGCGCCGTGGTCGCGACCGAGCCGGTCACCCCGGTCAGCGATACCCGCGGTGGCGGCGCCCGACGCCGTGACGCGGGCGCGGCATAGCTGCTGATCGCCTTGCAGCCGTGATACCCGGCCTTGCTGCTGCTGAATACCGTCTCGCCGCTGGCGCCAGTGCATTGATACAGGGCGCCGGCCCGTGCCGCCGGCCACCACAACAGCGCGCAGCCGAACGCGACCCCGCAAAGGATCAAACGTAATGGGAAGCCCCCGGCAGGCCGATCGGCGCTTCCCCCATGGCTTGCGACGCCGAACATGGGGCGCAGTGTGCCGCCATGCGGCGCCGACGCCAAGTACGCAGGTCTCATTACCATGAGCCTTTGTGGGGCGGGATGGCCCGCGACTCGTTCGACCTGTTGCCGCGACAAGGCAAAGGCCGGCGCGCCGTGCCCGCTCTGCAAAGGCTGCAAGTGCTTGATCTGGCAGGCGCGCCTGTGCGGGGGTAAACTGCGCGGTTCGGCGGAACCTGCATCCTGCCTCACGAAACCACGGTGCCCACGCCATGAGCGGCAAACTCTTCATCAAGACCCACGGCTGCCAGATGAACGAGTACGACTCGGCCAAGATGGCCGACGTGCTGAAGGCCTCGCACGGCATGGAGCTGACCCGGGACGAGTCGGAAGCCGACGTGATCCTGATCAATACCTGCTCGATCCGCGAGAAGGCGCAGGAAAAGGTCTTCAGCCAGCTTGGCCGCTGGAAACAGCACAAGAAGGACGGCAAGCCGGTGCTGATCGGCGTGGGCGGCTGCGTGGCCTCGCAGGAAGGCGCGGCGATCGTCAAGCGCGCGCCTTACGTGGACCTGGTGTTCGGCCCGCAGACCCTGCATCGCCTGCCCCAGCTGATCGAGGCGCAGCGCGCCAGCGGCTTGCCGCAGGTCGACATCAGCTTCCCCGAGATCGAGAAGTTCGACTGCCTGCCCGAACCACGTGCCGAGGGCCCGACCGCCTTCGTCTCGATCATGGAAGGCTGCTCGAAATACTGCAGCTACTGCGTGGTGCCGTACACCCGCGGCGAGGAGATCAGCCGTCCCTTCGACGACGTGCTGGTGGAAGTGGCCCAGCTCGCCGCGCAGGGCGTGCGCGAGGTCAACCTGCTCGGCCAGAACGTCAACGCCTACCGTGGTCCCACCTTCGATGGCGGCATCGCCGACCTCGCCGTGCTGATCCACGCGATCGCGCAGATCGACGGCATCGGCCGCATCCGCTTCACCACCTCGCACCCGCTGGAGTTCTCCGACTCGCTGATCGAGGCCTACGCCAACGTGCCGCAGCTGGCGAACTACCTGCACCTGCCGGTGCAGGCCGGCTCAGACCGCATCCTCGGCGCGATGAAGCGCGGCTACACCGCGCTGGAATTCAAGCAGAAGATCCGCAAGCTGCGCGCGGTGCGGCCGGACATCTGCGTGTCGTCCGATTTCATCGTGGGCTTCCCCGGCGAGACCGACGAGGATTTCGAGAAGACCATGAAGCTGATCGACGACATCGGCTTCGACCAGAGCTTCTCCTTCATCTTCTCCGCCCGTCCCGGCACGCCGGCGGCGAACCTCGTCGACGACACGCCGATGGCGGTGAAGCACGAACGGCTGGCGCGCCTGCAGGCCGTGATCAACGCGAACGCGAAGAAGATCAACGAGGCGATGGTCGGCTCCATGCAGCGTGTGCTGGTGGAAAAGCCCAGCACGCGCAATCCGGACGAACTCAGTGGCCGCACCGAGAACATGCGCTACGTGAACTTCGCCGGCCACCCGCGCCTGATCGGCCAGTTCGTCGACGTGGTGATCACCGACGCGATGAGCAACTCGCTGCGCGGACGCGTGAAGCTGGCCGACGAAGTTGCCGCCTGAAACGTGGGGCGGGCACTGCCCGCCAGCGCTTGCCCGGTGCCTGCGACGCAGGGCGGCAGGCCGTGCCCGCCCTGCGTGACCCAAGAAGCGCGTGGCTAATCCAGCCGCTTGTGGAAGCGCAGGATCGCCAGCGCCATCATCACCAGCGTGAACACCGCCAGCGCGAGCACGTCGATCCACATCTCCCACAGGCCCGCGCCGCGCAGCATCACGCCGCGGATCAGGCGCAGGAAATGGGTCAGCGGCAGCACCTCGGCGATCCACTGCACCAGCTTCGGCATGCCGGCGAACGGGAACATGAAACCGGACAGCAGGATCGAGGGCAGGAACACGAAGATCATCATCTGCATCGCCTGGAACTGCGACTGTGCACGCGTGGAAATCAGCAGGCCGAGCGCGAGGTTGGCCAGGATCAACAGGCCCGACGCCAGATACACGTCGAGCACGCTGCCGCGGATCGGCACGTCGAACAACCACGTTCCGAGCGCCAGGATCACGCTGGTCTGCACCAGGCCGATCGCGACATACGGCAGCACCTTGCCGACCATCAGCTCGGCGCTGGTCAGCGGCGTGGCGATCAGCAGCTCCATGTTGCCGCGCTCGCGTTCGCGCACCACCGCGATGGCGGTGAACAGCACCATCGTCATGGTCAGGATCACGCCGATCAGGCCAGGCACGATGTTGACCGCGGAGCGCCGCTGCGGATTGTAGAAGCCGACCACGCTGATCCGCCCGTCGACCGGCGTGCTGGTCAGCGGCGCGCGCGTGTCGGGCACGGCGCTGTCGATCGGCACCTGCATCAATTGCGCGGCGGCGCCCTGCACTGCCGTGTCGCTGCCGTCGACCAGGATCTGCGCCACGGCGCGTCCGTCGACGCGGCGGCGCTCGAAATCCGCCGGCACCACGATGCCGATGCTGATCCGGCCGCGCCGGATCATCGCCATCAACTCCTGCGGCGTATCCGCCCTGGCCACCGGCGCCACCACGCCGGTGGCCAGCATGTCCAGCACCAGCGCGCGCGAACCGGCGGTGTTGGCCTGGTCGACGATGCCGGCGTCGAGCCCGCGCAGGTTGGTGTTGATCGCGTAGCCGAACAGCACCAGCTGGATCACCGGAATGCCCACGATCATCGCCAGCGTGATGCGGTCGCGGCGCAGCTGGCGCAGCTCCTTGACCACGATCGCCCACAGCCGGCGCCAGTTCATGCGGCGCGCTCCTCGCCGCCGCCGCCCCTGTGCGTGGCGGCGACGAACACGTCTTCGAGATTCGGCGGTGCCGCCGCCAGTCCGGCTTCCTGCCCGGCCGCAGCCAACGCCTTTTCCATGTCCGGCTTCGCGCCGTCGGCGCCGGTCAGCACGCGCAAGGTATTGCCGACCTGGGCCACGCCGAGCACGCCCGGCGCATCGACCAGCGCGCGCTGGGCGGCGCGCGGGTTGCCCGTCTCGACGATGAAGGTGCGCCCCTCCAGTTGCGCGGTCAGCTCATGCGGCGTGCCGTCGGCAACCAGCACGCCACGGTCGAGGATCGCCAGCCGGTGACAACGCTCGGCCTCGTCCATCAGGTGGGTCGAGACCAGCAGGGTGGTGCCGATGTCGGCCAGTTCAAAAAGCTTCTCCCAGAAATCGCGGCGCGATTCCGGATCGACCGCGCTGGTCGGCTCGTCCAGGAACAGCAGTTCCGGCTCGTGGATCACCGCGCCGGCCAGCGCGAGGCGCTGCTTCTGGCCGCCGCTCAGGGTGCCGGCCAGTTGTTTCTGTCGATCGCCGAAGTGGTATTGCCCGATCAGCTCGTCGATGCGGCGTCTCGTCTTCGCCTTCGGCACGCCCTGGATCGCGGCCAGGAACTCCAGGTTCTCGCGCACGCCGAGGTCCTCGAACAGCGAGAAGTTCTGCGTCATGTAGCCGATGTGCGGACGCAGCGCGTCGGCCTGCGCCGGGATGCGCAGGCCGAGCACCTCGATCTCGCCCTCGCTCGGCGTCAACAGGCCGCACAGCATGCGGATCGTGGTCGACTTGCCCGAGCCGTTCGGGCCGAGGAACCCGTAGACACGCTTCGCCGGCACTTCGAGATCGACATGATCCACCGCGACCAGCTTGCCGAAGTGCCTGGTCAGGCCGCGCGCGCGAATGGCCACGCCGTCGGCATCGGTGTTCATTTCGCGGGCCCGCGAAGTTCGACGCGCACCGGCAGGCCGGCCGGCAGTTCGGCGGCATCCGTGCCCAGCGCGACTTCGGCCAGATAGCTCAGCCGCGCCGCGTCATCGCCGATCAGCGCGTAGTACGGGGTGAAGTCCGGCTCGCTGCGGATCATCCGCACCTTGCCGGCATGCGGCCGGTCGCGGCCGGCCACGAATACCTGGATCGCATCGCCTACATGTACCCCGGCGCGCTGCTGCTCGGGCACGTAGATGCGCGCATACGGCGCGTCGCCAGCCAGCAGGATCGCCACCGGCGCACCGACCGGCGCCTGGTCGCCCAGCTTGTACGGCAGGCTGTCGACCCGGCCCGCGCGCGGCGCCACGATGCCCAGCTTGCCCAGCAGCACCTGCTGCGCGCTGGCCTGCGCTTCCGCCGCCGCGACGGCGGCCTGTGCCTGCGCGATCTGCTCGGAACGGGTGCCGTGCAACAACTCGTCGAGCGCGGCCTGCGCCGCCGCCACCTGGCCGTCGGCGTTGCCGGCCGCCGCGCGGGCGCGATCGAGATCGGCGGCGGCGACATAGCCATTGCCCTTCAACGGGGCCAGTCGCGCGTAATAGGCGCGGGCTTCGCGCGCCTGCGCCTGTGCTGCCGCAAGGTTCGCGCGCGCCTTGTCGATGTCCTCGCGGCGCGGGCCGGTCTCGAGTTCGGCCAGCACCTCGCGTTGCTGCTGCGCCTGCGCCTCGGCGGCCGCGAGTTCGGAGCGGGTATGCGTGGGGTCCAGCTGCAGCAGCGGCTGGCCCGCCCTGACCTGTTCGCCCTCGCGCACCTGGATCGCCACGATGCGTTCGGCGGCCGGCGCCGGCAGGGTGATGCGATCGTATTCGAGCGTGCCCAGCGCCTGCGGCGGTTGCCTGCTGCAGGCCGCGAGACCGGCGACCGCCAGCAGGAGGGCCAGCGGCAGGCGACGAAGCGTGCGTGCGACGTTCATGCGGTTTCTCCGTGTCCGGCGGCACCCGCGCCACGATCGAGCAGCGCGAGCGTGTGTCTGAGCATGGCCTCGGGTCCCAGGCCTTCGGCGCCGAACGCGCGCCGCCATATCGGCGCACCGGCGGCGGGGAACAGGGTCAGCCCGACCAGCGAGACGACCAGCAGGCGCGGGTCGAGATCGGCATTCAGCCGTCCATCCGCCTGCGCCGCCGCGAAGCGCCGGGCCAGCAGTTGCGGCACGCCCGGAACGGCCTGGGCGAACAGCACGTCGCGCAACGCGCCGCCATCGCACAGCACCTCGCGCACCCATAGCGGCGGCAGCCACGGGTGGCGCGCCACCACCTCGCCGATACCGCGCACGAAAGTCTCGATCAATGCCCGCGGATCGCCGCCGGCCTGTTCCAGTTGCACGCGCAGCGGCGCCAGCGCGGGCAACAGGCGCTCCTCGACCAGCGCCTGGACCAGCCGCGGCTTGTCGCCGAAGTAGTAGTGCAGCATCGCGGGCGTGACCTCGGCGTCGCCGGCAATCGCGCGCAGCGGGGTCGCGCCTATCCCAACCCGGGCGAATTGCGCGATCGCGGCGTCCAGCAGGCGCGCGCGCAGGTCCAGGTCGTCGCCGCCGGGGCGTCCGGCGCGGCGCCCGGCTTTCGCACGGGTCGAGGTAGCCATGCGCACAAATTAATCCGATATTTAATTACATGCAAGCGGCGAAATCGCGGCTGTCGCGACGTACCGTCGTCATGGCTCTTCCCGCAGCGGCGCGCTACTCTCGCGGCCCTATGAGCGAACTCAACCAGCGCGATTTCATCCTCGATCCCGAAGACAACGCCCGCCTCGCCAACCTGTGCGGGCCGTTCGACGAACACCTGCGCCAGGTCGAGCTGCGCCTCGGCGTGGAGATCAACCACCGCGGCAACATCTTCCAGGTGATCGGCGAGGACGCTCACGCCAGGGCCACCGAAAAGACGTTGCGCGCACTGTATGCCGTCACCGGAGACGAGGCGCTGACCGGCGCGAAGATCAACCTGCATCTGGCCGAATCCGGCATCGACGCGATCACCGAGGCGGCCGCCGAAGGCGCCCAGGAGGTGGTGATCAAGGTCAAGCGCGGCGTGATCAAGGGCCGCGGACCGAACCAGGCGCGCTACCTGCACGCGATCGCCAGCCACGACATCAACTTCGGCGTGGGCCCGGCCGGCACCGGCAAGACCTACCTGGCGGTCGCCAGCGCGGTCGAGGCACTGGAGGCGAACCGGGTGCAACGGCTGATCCTGGTGCGTCCCGCGGTCGAGGCCGGCGAGAAGCTGGGCTTCCTGCCCGGCGACCTGTCGCAGAAGGTCGACCCCTACCTGCGCCCGCTGTACGACGCGCTGTACGAGATGCTCGGCTTCGAGAAGGTGGCCAAGCTGATCGAGCGCAACGTGATCGAGATCGCGCCGCTGGCCTACATGCGCGGGCGCACCTTGAACGATTCCTTCGTGATCCTCGACGAGGCGCAGAACACCACGGTCGAGCAGATGAAGATGTTCCTGACCCGCATCGGCTTCGGCACGGTGGCGGTGATCACCGGCGACGTCACCCAGGTCGACCTGCCGCGCAGCACGCGCTCGGGCCTGCGCCAGGCGGTGGAAGTACTGCGCGGCGTCGGCGGCATCAGCTTCACTTTCTTCACCTCGCGCGACGTGGTGCGCCACCCGCTGGTGGCGAAGATCGTGCGCGCCTACGAGGCGTTCGAACAGAAGGACGAGGACGTCGAATGAGCGCACCGCTGACGCTCGCCGTCGGTTACGCCGTGCCACGCGCCGGCCTGCCCGCGCCGGCCAGTTTCCGCCGCTGGGTCGAGGCGGCGCTGCGCGGGGCGAAACGGCGCAAGAGCGCCGAGCTGGCGATCCGCATCGTCGACGCCGACGAAGGCCGCGCGCTCAACCGCGACTATCGCGGCAAGGACTACGCCACCAACGTGCTGTCGTTCCCGGTCGAACTGCCGCCGGGGGTGGCCCTGCCGCTGATCGGCGACCTGGCGATCTGCGCCCCGGTGGTGCTGCGCGAGGCCGCCGAACAGGGCAAATCGCCGCGCGACCACTGGGCCCACCTGACCGTCCACGGCGTACTGCATCTGCTCGGCTACGACCATATCGAAAGCACCGAGGCCGAAGCGATGGAAGCGCTGGAAACCCGCATCCTGGCTGGCCTGGGTATCGCCGATCCGTACGCCTGAGCCCGGCAAACGGCGCAGGGCGGGCACTGCCCGCCAGTCGTGCAGCGGGGTCAAAAAGCCGGCGGACAGCGTCCGCCCTGCCGGGCCTTCGCTTCTGAACCGTCACGTTTTTTCCGCTAGAATCGGCTTTCCGCCCGGTTTCGGGCAGCATCCCAACGAGTAATGAGCGACGACCCTGGCAGTACCAGCGGCCCGGCCCACCGAACCTGGTGGGATCGACTGGGCCACATGTTTTCCGGCGAACCGCGCAACCGCGACGAACTGATCGAGGAGTTGCGTTCCGCCCAGACCAACGGACTGCTGTCCGTGAACACCCTCACCATGGTCGAGGGTGCGATCAAGGTCACCGAACTGAGCGTGGACGACGTCATGGTGCCGCGCGCGCAGATCGTGATGCAATACGTC
>CAVPQF010000134.1:0-10215 GCA_963707225.1 uncultured Gammaproteobacteria bacterium | reverse complement strand
CAAGGTGCAGCGCCTGCAGGACGAGGGCCAGTTCGGTTCCGCCCTGGTCTACTCCACCTTCAACTACGCCGCGGGCCGGGTGAAGGGCATGGAGTTCACGGCCAACTACGACCAGGGGCCGTTGTCGGCGTATTTCAACGCGTCGCTCGGCAAGGCGATCGGCAAGCGCATCATCACCAGCCAGTACAACTTCGCGCCGGACGACCTGGCCTACGTCAACAACCACTGGATCTTCCTCGACCACGACCAGAAACTGACCTCGTCCGGCGGCATCAACGTGGCGTTGAACGACAGCACCAGGGTCGGTGCCGACTACCTGTTCGGCAGCGGCCTGCGCAAGGACGGCAACGTGCCGAACGGCGCCTCGTTGCCGGCGTACTTCCAGTTGAACCTCAACCTGTCGCACGACTTCGCGTTCGACCGCTTCGGCAGGCTGCATACGCAACTGGCCGTGCTCAACGTGCTGGACCGCACCTACGAGTTGCGCGACGGCAGCGGCATCGGCGTCGGTGCGCCACAGTTCGGCCCGCGCCGCGGCGTGTATCTGAGCCTGCAGAAGGATTTCTGAGGCTGGGCGAGCCTCGTTTGTCCGCGTGCTCGCCGAACCTGGTGGCAATGTCGCGATCCGGTTCGTTACCGGCATTCTCTTCGCGTGGTGCGAGCTCTTGCGGAGCGGCGCGGTTGAATTCGGGACTGGAGGTTGAGCCTTTATTTTGATAACAGTCGAAGGCCAACGTCCCCGTATTCGGGATCAATCCAGCGCTTAATCACGAAATCCGCATCCGGAAATAGGGCCCGCACCTGATAAGACCAAGCCCGCTCATAGATCGAGAGAAGTTTGTCAATCAAAGGGTCATCCAATTCCCATTCGTCCCCGATGGCCTCGGATATAAAATCATCTAAGAGAACGATGTTCATCCAAGACTGAGCCTCTGCAATGGACTTGTATTCCTTTACCTTTTCACGTAGTCCAGTGGACCCTAAGCTGAATCGATCGAGGAAAAGGTGACCATCTAAATCCTCAATTTTTACAACAATGTCTTCCAGCCAAAATGTTAGCCTGTATAAATCCATTGCCTATGGCTCCCCAGGTATTTTCGGGGGCGGAGGGGGTGGGGGCGGCGGAGGTGTTGATGGAACCTCATGAGGTTGCGGAGGTCTCACATTGCTCTTACCCGGATATTCCTTCCCATCTGGGGAAATATTAGGTTCCCACTCTTTTACATTTGGGCGAGGAATTTCACCATGCGGCTTTCCTGTGGGACGATATTGTTTTCCCTCGGTTTCCTTGCCAGTAGGGTATGTCGTGTAGCCTCCCTTCCCATCTGGAATTGAATGAGGAGCTCCATCGGCCTCAGGTAATGGCGGCGGCGGTTTCGACCTACTTTCTTGTTTTATGTAATCGACCGTATTCTGCACAGCCCGAACAGTCGCTATCGTAAGATACGTAACGCCAGCTACGACCAGTATCGTCTCCCCTATACAAAGGTCCTCAAGGCATTTCCCGGTAGGATCAGTATGATTTATTGGATTGTTGTTTACGTAGGTGTAGCGATTAAAGTCGAACGTATTGCCTGCGGTAGGTGCCATCGGATCCACACTTAGGAACCCTCCCCTGGCCGGATCGTAGTAGCGCGCCTGCATGTAAATAAGGCCAGTGTCTGGATCATTCACGTGCCCGGCGTAGCCCAGACCATTCGGCGGAGGCCCTAGGCTTGTCACTGCGCTGCCGAAAGACGTGTAGTCATACGTGGCAATGATATTGCCCTGCGCATCGGCCTTTGCCAGCACATTGCCTTGCGGATCGGTGTAGTAGTAGTGGTGCGTGCCGGCGTGCAGTTGAGCGCTCAAAAAAACGCCCACCATCACCACGACCAGCACCCGGCTCCATTCACCCATTCCCTTGCGACGTTTCATGTCCATCTCCCTTCCGTTGTAGCCCCCATCGGGAGACTACAAGAAGTCTATGCCATCCCAAATTGCAGCGCAGGGTCAGATCTTGTTTTGCCACACCGTCATGCAGCGCAGGGTCAGATCTTGTTTTGCCACACCGTCACCCGCGCGATGCAGGCCACAGTGGTGTAGTGCAGTCTGACATGCTCGTCAATGGCTTTCAGGGTAAAGGCTCCGCTAGCAAAGGTCGCGCGGATGACAACCTTCCGCCGTGCGACATGCCGATGCAGGCTGCCGATCGGCCTTGATGCCAGTGCGCCCGAATCGATCGGCTATTCTTCAGGCCTGATGTAACGGATCGCCTGCCATGTCCTCCCGCCTCCCCGAACCCAGCGCCGACGAGCGCGCACACTCCGACCGCCTGCTGCAGCTGCTGCGCGAACAGATCGCCTCGCATGGGCCGACATGCAGCGCAGGGTCAGATCTTGTTTTGCCACACCGTCACCCGCGCGATGCAGGCCACAGTGGTGTAGTGCAGTCTGACATGCTCGTCAATGGCTTTCAGGGTAAAGGCTCCGCTAGCAAAGGTCGCGCGGATGACAACCTTCCGCCGTGCGACATGCCGATGCAGGCTGCCGATCGGCCTTGATGCCAGTGCGCCCGAATCGATCGGCTATTCTTCAGGCCTGATGTAACGGATCGCCTGCCATGTCCTCCCGCCTCCCCGAACCCAGCGCCGACGAGCGCGCACACTCCGACCGCCTGCTGCAGCTGCTGCGCGAACAGATCGCCTCGCATGGGCCGATGCCGTTCGCGCAGTACATGGAGCGCTGCCTGTACGCGCCGTGGTTGGGCTACTACAGCGCCGGCCGCACCAAGTTCGGCGCGGCCGGCGACTTCGTCACCGCGCCCGAGCTGGGTAGCCTGTTCGCCGGTTGCGTTGTGAAAGCGGTGCAGCCGGTGCTGGCGATGCTCGGCGACGAAGCGGACTTTCTGGAGCTCGGTGGCGGCAGCGGCGCGTTCGCCGAAGCCGCGCTGAGGGCCATGGCCGACTGCGGTACCTTGCCGCGGCAGTACTTGATCCTGGAACCCAGCGCCGACTTGCGCGAGCGCCAGCGCGTACGCCTGCGCACGAATCTTCCCGCCGAACTCAACGCGCGCGTGCTGTGGCTGGACCGACCACCGGAAGAGGACTGGCGCGGCGTGCTGTTCGCCAACGAGGTGATCGACGCGCTCCCAGCCACGCGCTTCGCGATGCGCCAGGGCGAGGTCTACGAGGAACACGTGGCGCTCGATGGCGAAGGCCGCCTGCTGCGCGTCGACCGCCCGGCCGATGCGCTGGTGTCCGCCGCCGTGCGCCACGTCGAGCGCGACCTCGGCGTCGACTTCGTCGACGGCTACCGTTCGGAGATCCTGCCGCAGCTGCCGTACTGGATCCAGGCGGTCGCCGGCTCGCTGGTCGCCGGGCTGATGCTGTTCGTCGACTACGGTTACGTGCGCCGCGAGTTCTACCTGCCCGAGCGCGACGACGGCACCCTGATGGCGCACTACCGCCACCATGCGCACAACGATCCGCTGTACCTGCCGGGCATGAATGACCTCACCGCCTCGGTCGACTTCACCGCCCTGGCCGAGGCTGGCAACGGCGCCGGCTTCGGCGTGGCGGGCTACCTGCCGCAGGCGCAGTTCCTGATCGGTGCGGGACTGCAGGACGTGTTCGAGCGCGAGCACGCGGCGATCGAAGACGAACACGGCCGCTACCGGCTTGCGCAGCAGGTGAAGCGCTTGATGCTGCCCGACCAGATGGGCGAGCGTTTCCAGGCGATGCTGCTGGCGCGCGGCCTCGAAGCGCTGCCGCTGCCGGCCGAACTGCTCGCCGCCGACCAGGGCGGGCGGCTTTGACCGGTACGATGGACGTCCAGACGTCCGGACGGCTGCGCTGGCATCGCGCCTGGGTCGCGCTGGGCGGCGCGATCATGCTGTGGGTGCTGTGGATGGCGCTGCGCCCGGACCCCGGCAACGCGCTGGATTTCCCGTACGGCGACAAGCTGTTGCACGCCACCACCTTCACCTGCCTGATGGGCTGGTGGGGCAACATCTATCGCGCGCGTCGCCCGCGCGGCTGGGCCGCGCTGGGCTGCCTGGCGTTCGGCGTCTTCATCGAATTCGCGCAGTGGCTGGACCCGCCGCGCGACGCCGACGCGCTGGACGTGCTCGCCGATGGCGCCGGCATCGTCATCGCGCTGATGCTGCTGCGCACATCGCTCGCCAGCGTGCTGGCGAGCGTGGAGGCGTGGTCAGTGCGCCGGCGCGGGGGCTGAGCCGGCCGCTGCCGGCATCGCCGTCGAGCCGGCTGGCGCAGGAACCGAGTCGGTCGGCGCCGTGGCGGGTTCTGCCGGCAACGGTTCCACCGGCGTCGCATCGGCCGGGCGGCGCACCAGCTGGCCGCGCTTGAACAGTTCGCTGGCTACCTGGTAGTAGGCGACCGCCTGGGCGATCTGCTCCTGGTTCTGCGGCGCGATCGGGGTGGCGTCGCCGCTGGCGTAGTCCGGCTTCATCTGCTCCAGCTTGCGTTGCGGCTCCAGTACGGTGAGCACGTCGTCGTGCAGGTAGCCGAGCTTCTCGTAGGTGGCCGGGAACGCGCGCTCGCGGCCGGGCTCCAGCTGGAACAGGTCGTAGCCGAAGAAGCGCGAGCGGTAGCTGAAGTTGAGCAGGCCGAGCAGGGTCGGCGCGATGTCGGCCTGGCCCATCAACCGGTCCACGCGCTGCGGCTGGATGTGCTTCGGCGCGTAGATCCACAGCGGCACGTGGTAGCGGTTCACCGGCACGCTGGTCTTGCCAGCGCTGGAGGCGCAGTGGTCGGCGGTGACCACGAACACGGTGTCGTCGAAATACGATCTCTCCCGCGCGCGCCTGATGAAATCGCCGATCGACCAGTCGGTGTATGCCACCGCGCCCTGGCGGGTGCCGTTGGCCTGCTTGACGCGGCCTTCCGGGAAGGTGAACGGGCGGTGGTTGGAGGTGGTCATGATGTGCAGGAAGAACGGCTTGCCTTCGGCGTGGATCTGGTCCATCTGGCCCAGCGCCAGCGTATACAGGTCCTCGTCGGCCACGCCCCACACGTTCTCGCCGTGGATCGTGGCGGTCTTCGGGATGTCGCGCCGATCGACCGCGCGATAGCCGTTGTGGCTGAAGAAATAATTCATGTTGTCGAACTCGCCATAGCCGCCGTAGACGAAGTCCGACTGGTAGCCGCGGTCGTTGAACACAGTGGCCAGCGAGAACAGGTTCTCGTTGTTGTGCTCCTTCAGCAGCGAGTCGCCGGGCGTGGGCGGCACCGACAGCGACAGTGCTTCCAGCCCGCGCACGGTGCGCGTGCCGTTCGCGTACAGGTTGTCGAAGAACAGGCTCTGGCCGACCAGCGAATCGAGATACGGCGTCATGTGGTCCTGGTTGCCGAACGTGCCCAGGTAGTCGCCGGACAGGCTCTCCACGCTGATCAGCACCACGTTGAGGCGCTTCTCCGGGCCGACCCGGCGGATCGCGCGGGTGAGGTCGTGCGGGTCGTCGCTGACGTAGGTCGCGTCCGGCGTCTTCAGCATCTCGCGCACGCGGCGGAACGCCTCGTCGTCCGGCAGCGTGCGGTAGAACTTGACGTAGTCGAGGTGGCTGCTGCGGAACGCGTTGAAGAACTGGTAGATGCCGTTGCCGGCCAGCTCGTTGACGTAGTTGTTGCCGGTGCGGTCCTTCATGCCGCCGTTCACCGCAGCGACCGAAATGACCGTCAGCACCAGCCACAGCAGCGCCACCTTGCCGCGCTGCCAGAAGCGGCTGCCGTCGTCGCGCACGCGCAGGGCACGCCGGCCAAGCGCGAACAGCACCAGCGCGGCCACCGCCAGCAGGGCCAGCCAGCGGCCGATCGGATAAGACTCGCGGATATTGCCGATCACCTCGTTGGTGTAGACCAGATAGTCCACCGCGATGAAGTTGAAGCGCACGCTGAACTCGTTCCAGAACACCAGCTCGGACGCCGCCACGAACAGCAGCCCGTACAGCAACACCAGCGCGAAGCCGTACAACATCCACTGGCCGGCGCGCGAGGTGTAGGTGAATGCCGTCAGCGGCAGTACGAACAGGAACGGAAGGATCGCCGGCCAGGTGGTCTTGAGCGTGGCGTGGTACATCAGGTGCAGCACGCCCAGGCAGATCGCAGAGGTCAGCACCAGGGCGGCGGCGGACAACAGCCAGCGCCACAGTCCCGGCACGCGCCCGGATCGCGTCGGCACGAACCACAGGAACAACACCAGCGGCCACGCCACGTAGATGTAGGTGACCAGGTCGTAGCCCAGCCCCACGCCGAACGCGTACAGCAGGTTCGGCGGCGTGTGCGGCACCTCGCTGCCGGACATCACCAGCAGCACCACGCGGGTGGCGAACGAGATCGCCAGGTAGGTGATCGCCAGCCACCACAGCGGACGGAAACGCTGACGCAGGGGAGAGGTCGGGGTGAATGCACTCGACACGGGCAACTCCAGCAAGAGGTGATCGGACGCCACGACGGGCGGGGGTCATCCGGGCTTTATACCGCGGATCAGCTTGGCGAAGGATGAGTTTTCAGCGCGGCGATGGCGTGCATCCGTGCCGCATCCATCGCCTGGCCGATCGCCGGGCCGGCCAGGCCACGGGCGACGAAGTCGGCGGACTCGACCGCCGCGGCGGCGGCGCGCGCCTCGCGCAGGTAATCCGCCTGCGGATAAGCGTCGTGCTCGTGGCCGAGCCGGCCGCGCTTGTCCGCCTCGCAGGCCGCGAGGAAAAGCTGCAGCCGCGCCGGCCGGCGCAGGGCATCCAGTGCGCCCAGCAATTTCAGCACGGTGGCCGGCTTCAGCTCGAACGCGCGATGCACGTTCAGGTGCTCGCGGCAGACCAGCTCGGCCAGCGCGGCATGTTCGGTCGGCACCTTCAGCCGCGCGGCCAGCGCGCGCAGCGGCGCCACGCCGCGATGCTCGTGGCCGATGTGGCGCGGCAGCTCATCGGGCGGCGTCAGTGCCTTGCCGAGGTCGTGGGTCAGCGCGCAGAAGCCCACCACGTCGTTGCCCGGCGCGAGCCGTGCCGCCGCATCCAGCACCAGCTCCATGTGCACGCCGGTGTCGATCTCCGGGTGGAACTCCGCGCGTTGCGGCACGCCGTACAGCGCATCGACTTCGGGAAACAGCACGGCCAGCGCGCCGCATTCGCGCAGCACGCGCAGGAACATCGATGGTTGCGGTTCGCCCAGCGCCTTGCGCGTTTCCGCCCACACGCGTTCCGGCACCAGGTGATCGACTTCGCCGTCGGCCACCATCTGCCGCATCAGCGCCATGGTTTCCGCGGCCACGCCGAAACCCAGCGGCGCGAAGCGCGCGGCGAAACGCGCCACCCGCAGCACCCGCACCGGATCCTCGGCGAACGCCGGCGACACATGGCGCAGCACGCGCGCATCGATGTCGCGCACGCCACCGAACGGGTCGGTCAGCGCGCCGCGCTCGTCCTCGGCGATCGCATTGATGGTGAGGTCGCGACGGGCCAGGTCCTGCTCCAGCGTGATCGTCGAATCGGCCTGGAACACGAAGCCGTGATAACCGCGCCCGCTCTTGCGCTCGGTGCGCGCCAGCGCGTACTCCTCGCCGGTCTCGGGATGCAGGAACACCGGAAAGTCCTTGCCCACCGGCTTGTAGCCCAGCGCCAGCAGCTCCTCCGGCAACGCGCCGACCACCACGTGATCGTGGTCGACCACCGGGCGCTTCAACAGTTTGTCGCGGACCGCGCCGCCGACCAGGTAGATGTGCATGGGGGGATTCTGCCATGCGGTCGCGACGCACCGGCAGGAATCGGCCGCCTGAGGTGTGGATGGAAGCCTGGATGAGCGTCCTGCTGCGGCGGTGACCGGCAACCGGGAACTTGCGACATCTCGACTTGATTCACGGTATCCGGCGGGTAGGTCGTGGGCCGGCCACGGTGTCACTCGATCTCCTCCGTTCCCTTCTGCAGTCCTGCTGCACGGAGCCGGGCGCGCAGCGGATCGAGCTTGTGGCCGTAGCGTGCGCTGCGTGCGGTATCCCGCCGCAGGGGTTGCCGTACCTGGGCCGCGCTTATGGTGAGTACGGGGCGGGACGATCGGTGGAAGGCAAGGCAGGCGGGGTCGAATGGAAGCCCGCAGAAGCCCAGCAGGCGTCGGATTTGCGCTTCGGGGTCGGTTTGCAGCGCTTCGTATGCGTGATCGAAATACTGCTGCGGGAATCGCTGCCGCCAGAGCGTGCTCAGCCGCGCATAGCCGGCGTAGTAACCCACGATGTCGTCCAGGTCGTAGCTGTAGTGGACGGACTGGTTGCCGAACAGCTGGCGATAGCAGGCGAAACAGGTTTCCAGCGGATCCCGGCGTGAATTCACCACGCGGGCGCCCGGCAGCATCGTCAGTGCGGCACCCACGAACGCCCAGTTGTCCACGTTCTTGTCGGTGAAGCGCGAGCGCTGCTGCCAGCGTCGGGTGCGGGTCAGGTATTCGTTGCCCAGCCGCTGCCAGTCCTGGGCGGTTGCCGCCGGGACCCATTGCGGGAATGGCTGTCCGCGACGGGCGGATTCTTCATTGAGAAGTTGCGGCAGGGTCAGGATCTCATCGGCACCCTCGACCTGGGGATGCGAGGCGAGAATCTGCTCGGTCAGCGTGGAGCCGGAACGTGGCAGGCACACAATGAAGATGACTTCCTGGCCCAGCGTGGCATCCAGTGGAGCGGGCAAGGGATGAGCGAAGGCGTTCGCGATGGCGTCAACGCGAGCGTGCTCCTCGTGGCGATCCCAGTAGAGGTTGCGTCGCCTCAGGGCATTGGCTTCGCTCAGGACATCGAACGCCATCGCATAGTCGCCCTGGTCCTCCATCGCCTGGGCAAGGGTGAATCCGAGCAGCAGGCGCGAGTCGTCCGATATGTCGGGCCGGCCAAGCTCGCTTTGCAGCTGCATGATGTCGCTCTTGCTGAAGGGCTCGATCTTCAAGTTGGCCAGGGCAAACCATGCGGTTGCGCAGTCGGGTCGCTGCCGCAAGGTTTCCCGGATTGTCGCCACGGCGGCGGGCGCGTCACCCAGGCTGGACAGTACGGTCGCCAGGGCATTGCGTGCCTGGACATAGCCCGGTTCCATGGTCACCGCACGCTGCAGGGCGGTGCGCGCCGGTTCCAGGCGGGCGGAAAACTGGAGCCCCTTGCCGTAGTTGTACCAGGTCGAAGCCGACCCGGGAGCCAGTTCGCAGGCGCGTTGCAGGCATGTCAGGCCCGCATCGATCTCGCCGGTTTCGATCAGGGCACTGCCGAGATTCATGTTGAGCGTGGAATCGTCCGGGCAAGTGGCGAGCGCGCGTCGCAAATGATCGATGGCTTTCGGCTGGTTGTTGCCCATCAGGGCGGCGATCCCCATCAGTCGGTGGGCTTCCGTGCAATCAGGCGCCAGCACCAGCGCCCTGGCCAGCGACCGTTCGGCGAGTTCAACCTGGCCGCGGTTCAGTGCCCTGCCCGCTTCAGCGAGCAGTTGGGCGATTGCAGGTGGCAGGTCGACGGCATGTCTTTGCACGGGTGGAGGGGCTGGGTCTGTTGTCATGGTCAACGGTTCCTGGACAAACGAAGAATAGTGACAAAAGGCGCCACCATTTCGCCGTCGAGGCCAGCAGTTCCTCCAGCAACGCGCCGACCATCATGCGGTCATAGTCGACCACGGGGCGCTTCAGCAGTTTGTCGCGGACCGCGCCACCGACCAGGTAGATGCGCACGGGGGATTCTGTCATGCGCCCGTTGTTGTACGCATGATCCGCCGTACCTGCCTGCTTGATGGTGAGCTTACGCATTCACTCGCGCGACATTATCAGTGGTTTTTTTGAAAAATCATTGTGTCTAACTTCGCGGTGCCCGGTTATGTGGAAATAATGCATTCGCTATTTTTTGCGGGATAAAACGTAACATTTTGCTTGTTGACAATGCTGTTATCGAAGACCGAATCTCCGCGCAAGGATCTGGCGCGATGCCGGGCAGGGGAAAAATATGAAGTTGAATCGGCAAGGGAACTGCCTGTCGGCAGCCGCACGGGCTTCGACTGCGGTGCAAGACAACGGAGGAGACTTCACGCTATGGCCGCAGGTTCGAATGAGTTCCTTGCCACGCTTTTTCTTGTTTCTTGCTTTAGCTCTGGGGCTACTCGCCTCGCCTCATCAGGCCAAGGCAGTCATAGTAGCCCACCCGGTGATTTGCACTACTGGCGTCGCTGGGTATCAGCAAAGCAGCGTGTGCGATGTGACATGGATTG
>CAVPQF010000133.1:0-35721 GCA_963707225.1 uncultured Gammaproteobacteria bacterium | reverse complement strand
TTCAGATTCAGGCTATCTTGAAATGGATAGTATGGATAGCATTGAGTACGTCATGGTATTAACTGACGATATAGCACTTAACCCACTAAGTGGCATACAGATATATTTATATGATTTTGCGGAATTTGATCCAGCAACACAGCAAATGCATACTGCGTTTCATAGTAAATTTAATACCCTAATGGCTAAAATTAGTGATGAATTCAATGTTATGCCTTAAGAAAAAAAGTGTCACGCAGGTAGCAACAAACAAATGATAAAATTACTTGATGCTGCTGGGCAAAAAGATTCCAACCATCGCACCCACCCTGGCGCTGCTGCTTGGTGTACAGCTGCCACAGGCGCAGGGCAAGGCCTTGCTTGACGTGGGTGCGGCCGTCGCGACCGGCGCGCAAGGTCGGAGTCCGCCCGCCCGTGCGCGCATGACAGGCAGCACGGAATAGACGTCCATACGCAATCGTACATGCAGATGTAACGGTCGCATCACATTTGCAAATCATGCTACCCGGGCCGCCACCGGAGGTGTTCCGATGGTTCCCTCTCACATGTGACGCGGGCATTTCCGACGAATACCTGCGCGAAGGATTCCGCATGTCTCTGCACAAGGTTTCGATTCGCCGAACCGCGCTCGCGCTGGCCACCCTCGGTGCGCTGCATGGCGGCGCACTGTTTGCCGCGACGACCGACAACAGCGCCCCACCCGCGATCGCGGCAACGACGGATGCATCGCCCGGTGCCGGCGCCAGCAACGCCAAGACCATGGAAGCCGTGTCGGTGGTGGCCACCGGCGAAACGCGCCAGATCCAGAAAGTCACCATCGAAGACATCAAGGCGCTGGCGCCGGGCAGCAGCCCGCTCAAGGCGATCGACAAGCTGCCGGGCGTGAACTTCCAGGCGGCCGATCCGTGGGGCGCGTACGAGTGGTCGACCCAGATCACGCTGCACGGCTTCGACCAGGGCCGCCTCGGCTTCACCCTGGACGGCATCCCGCTCGGCAACATGAGCTATGGCGTTACCAACGGCCTGCAGATCACCCGCGCGATCACCAGCGACAACCTCGGCACCGTCGAACTGGCGCAGGGCGCCGGTGCGCTGGGTACGGCATCCAGCAGCAACCTGGGCGGCACCATCCAGTTCTTTTCGGCCGACCCTGACAGGGTGGCCGGTGCGCGCATCAATCAGTCGATCGGCTCCGATGGCACGCATCGCACCTTCGTGCGGGCGGACACGGGCGGTTACCACGGCTTCTCGATGTATGCGTCCTACGACCATGCCGACACCAACAAGTGGAAAGGCTACGGCGAGCAGAAATCCGACCAGATCAATGTGAAAGGCGTGTACCAGTGGGGCGACGGCAATCGCATCAGCCTGTTCGTCGACAGCTCCCGGCGCAAGGAATTCGACTACATGGATCTTTCCCTGACCAGCCAGAAGGCACTGGGCTGGAACTGGGACTACCTGCAGCCGAACTGGGCCGAGGCGGTGCAGATCGCCAATGCCTACAACGGCCAGGGCGCGTATCCGGCCGAGTTGTCCAAACTGCCGGCCGGTTACGACCTGGTCGACTCGAGCTATTACGCCGGTGGCGGTATCCGCCGTGACAACCTCGCCGGTCTCGGCGGCTCGTTCAATCTGGGCGATGGCGCCACGCTGAACCTGGGCAGCTACTACCACGGCGATCGCGGTGAAGGTCAGTGGGCGACGCCGTACGTGCCGTCGTCGGCCAGCGTACCCATCGCGATGCGCACGACCGATTACGGCCTCGACCGTACCGGCGTCACCGGCTCGCTGCAGTTCACGCTGGGCAACAACGACATCGAACTGGGCGCATGGGGCGAAAACGCCAACAACAACCAGGAACGCAACTATTTCAAGCTCTCCGGCCAGTACAACTATCTCAGCAATTTCTACGCGAGCGAGGCGCCGTTCATGCGCGGCTTCTTCCAGAACTACGACACCAGGACGCGCATGGCTTACGTGGAAGACACCATCCATCTGCTGGATGATCGTCTCACCGTGAATTTCGGCACCAAGTCGCTGAACACGACCACCACCGCCAAGTCGCTGTTCCCCAGCGCACTCGCCGCCGGCCGCGTGAAGGCCAGCGAAGGATTCCTGCCGCAGGCCGGCGTCGACTACAAGCTCGACAGCAGCCAGGACATCTACGCGTCCTACAGCAAGAACCTGGCGGCCTTCGGCATCCTGCCGTTCAGCCAGTCGCAGGCTTCGTTCAATGCCGGCAAGGGCAGCCTGAAGCCGGAGGAATCGCAAACCTTCGAGCTTGGCTACCGCGTGCATGGCGACACCTTCGAAGCGTCAGCGGACGCGTACTTCACCCGCTTCAGCAACCGCCTGCTGTCGGTGTCGCCGTGTCCGGCCGTGGTCACCTGTTCGGCGATCCTCAACAACGTCGGTTCGGTGAAGAGCACCGGTCTCGACCTGGCGCTGATCTGGAAACCCATCGAGCATGTGCGCTGGCTCAACTCGCTGTCGTACGACAAGTCGACCTATCAGGACAACTATCTCAACAACGGTGTGGTAGCCACCGCCGGCAAGTACGTGGTGGGTATTCCGACCTGGATGCTCACCAGCGACGTGAGCTATACCTCCGGCGCGTGGAGCGCCAATCTCGACGCCAAGTACACCGGCCGCCGCTACATCACCTACATCAACGACTCCGCGGTGCCGTCGTACTGGCTGCTCAATGCCGGCGTGAACTACGACCTCGGCGCGGTCTCGGTGCTGAAGGACGTCAGCCTGGGCCTCAACGTGACCAACCTGACCAACAAGCATTACTTCGCCACCACCGGCACGAACGGCTATGTCGCCTCCGACCCGACCGGCCAGAACCAGACCTTGATGGCCGGTGCGCCGCGGCAGTGGTTCTTCAATATCAACGCGAAGCTCTGAGCGTAACGTTCGATACGGATGCGGCGCGGCCCGGAAGGGTCGCGCCGCATCCGTATCCGCGACACGTCGGTTTGGCGGCTGTGAATTGCCGTCACGTCGTGACTATGATCGGCGGGTCCGTTGCTGCCGCAGGGGTCATGCATGTCCAGTTCTCAACCATCGGTCGGCACGACGGTGCACCGCCCGTACCTGCTGGCCATGGGCGTGGCGGCGGCAGCCGCGGCGGCGATCCTTGGTGCGATCCTGGCCGGTCCCGCCGCCGCCGACGGCTGGCGACTGCTGCATTGGCTGTGCAAACCGCTGGCCACGGCGCTGATCTTCCTGCTGGCCTGGCAGGCGCAGCCCGCGCAGTCGATGCGTTACCGGCGCCGGATCCTGGCCGGCATCGCCTGTTCGCTGCTGGGCGACGTGTTGCTGATGTTGCCGCAGGATCTGTTTGTGCCGGGGCTGGTGGCGTTCCTGTGCGGTCATCTGTGTTTCGTGGCCGCCTTGCTTGATGACAGTCGTTTTGGCGCGCGCCCAGGCTGGCTGCTCGCCGGCCTGGCTTATGGCGCGGTCAACCTGTACCTGTTGTGGGATTCGATCGATGCCGCGTTGCGCGTGCCGGTGATCGTCTACGTGGCGGTGCTGGCCGGCATGGGCGGGCAGGCGCTGGGGCGGGCACGGACGTTGGTGCTGCATGGCGGCGCGCGCCGGGCTGCGATCGGCGCGCTGCTGTTCATGCTCAGCGATACCTTGCTGGCGTGGAACCGCTTCCACGCGGCAATCCCACTGGCGAGCCTGTGGGTGCTGTCGACGTATTATCTGGCCTTGTGGTGGATCGCGCGCTCCGTGCAGCGCGACGACACCGGGATCGAGGCGGCCATGACCGAGGCGGACGCGGCGCAATGAACACGCAGGAACTCATCATCACCTGGGCGACGCCGGTGTTCTTCCTGCTGATCGGGATCGAACTGCTGGTGGCGAAGCTGCGCGGTCGCCAGGCCTATGCGGGCAGCGACGCGATGAACAGCATCGGGCTGGGCGTGATCTCGCAGATCGTCGGGGTGTTCAGCAAGCTGCTGACGCTGGGCATCTATGCGTGGTGCGTCGAGCACCTGGCATTGTTCGCGCTGCCGGCGGACAGCTGGTGGACCTGGGCCGGTGCATTGCTGCTGTACGACTTCTGCTACTACTGGCTGCACCGCATGGGACACGAGGTGAACATCCTGTGGGCCGCGCATGTGGTGCATCACCAGAGCGAGCACTACAACCTGTCCACCGCGCTGCGCCAGACCGGCAGCGGCGTGCTGCTGGGCTGGCTGTTCTACCTGCCGCTGGCCGTGCTCGGCGTGCCGCTGAAGGTGTTCGTGATCGTGGCGCTGATCGACCTGCTGTACCAGTTCTGGGTGCACACCGAGCAGATCGGCCGGCTCGGCTGGTTCGACCGGGTGTTCTGCTCGCCCTCCAACCATCGCGCGCATCACGCGGTGAACGATCGCTACCTCGACCGCAACTACGGCGGCATCCTGATCGTGTGGGACCGCCTGTTCGGCAGCTTCGTCGAGGAGGACGACAGCGACCCGCCGGTGTACGGCACGCGTTCACCGCTGCGCAGCTGGAACCCGCTGTGGGCGAACGCCGAGGTGTACTGGCATACCGCGGTGGACGCGTGGCATGCGCGGCGCTGGCGCGACAAGCTGCTGGTGTGGCTGAAGCCGCCGGGCTGGCGTCCCGCCGACGTGGCGGCGCGCTACCCGAAACCCGCGTTCGTGATGCCGAGCGAGCGCTTCGACCCGCCGCTGTCGCGGCCGCTGAAACTCTACGTGCTGCTGCAGTTCGCCCTGCTGCTGGGCATGGCCACGCAGTTCCTCGGCATGGCCGGCACGGCCGCCCTGTCGGCGCTGCTGGGCTACGCGGCCTACCTGGTCGCCAGCCTGTGCGTGACCGGCGCGCTGATGGAAGGCCGGCGCTGGGCGCCGTGGGCGGAAGGCGTGCGCGTGCTGGCCACGGCCGCGGTGCCGCTGCTCAGCGGACGCTGGTTCGGCATCGGCCATCTGGACGGCCATATCGCGCTGGCCATCGCGGTAGTGTTCGGGCTCAGCGCGCTGGCGCTGGCATGGTTGCGCCCGTCGTCGGCCGGCACGGGCGCGGCTGCCGTTCCCACCGGATCCGCAGCCGCTTCACTGCGGTAGGGCGGGCACCGCCCGCCGGCTGTCGGCTTTGGCAGAAGCGGCGGGCCGCGCCCGCCCTACCGGGTTTGCGCGAACCTTCGGCGACGACCGTGCTGCACCGCGCTGTGTGCCTGCATGCGTATTCGCTATGATCGCCGCTTGCTTGGCTCAGGGGCAGGCGATGGGATTCTTCAGCAGGCTGGTGCGCCACAAGACGGTCGAGCAGCTGCAGGCGGAGGCCGGCACGCGTGGCGATTTCCGCCGCGTGCTGGGCTTGTGGCAGCTCACCGCGATCGGCATCGGCGGCATCATCGGCGTCGGCATCTTCGTGCTGGCCGGCCAGCAGGCGGCGATGAACGCCGGCCCCGCGGTGGCGATCAGCTTCCTCATCGCCGGCTTCGGCAGCGCCTGCGCCGCGCTGTGCTACGCCGAGTTCGCCGGGTTGATCCCGGTCACCGGCAGCGCCTATACCTACGGCTACGCGGTACTCGGCGAATTCGCCGCGTGGATCATCGGCTGGGACCTGCTGCTGGAATACGCGCTGGTGGTCGCGGTGGTGGCGATCGGCTGGTCCGGCTATGTGCAGGTGCTGCTGAACTCGGCCGGCGTGCACCTGCCGGAATGGGCGCAGCAGAGCATGAGCGCGCAGACCATGCAGTATTACCTGCAGCAGGTCTTCGGTGCGCATGGCGCGCAGGCGATCGCCGCGCCCAGCGACGGCCATCGCTTCAACGTGATCGCCGCAGCCGTATCGGTCGCGGTCGCCGTGTTGCTGACCGTGCGCACCGAATGGGGCGCGCGCTTCAACACGATGGTGGTGGCGATCAAGGTGGTCGGCGTGCTGCTGGTGGTGGGCGTGGGCGTGTTCTACATCGACACGGCGAACTGGCATCCGTTCATTCCGGCGCGGGTGGTCGATGTAACGACCGGACTGGGCCATTTCGGCTGGCAGGGCGTGCTGACCGGCGCCAGCGTGGTGTTCTTCGCGGTGTTCGGCTATGACACGCTGACCACGGCCGCGGAGGAGTCGAAACATCCGCAACGCGACCTGCCGCGCGCGGTGCTGCTGTCGCTGGCGATCGCGATGGTGCTGTACATCGCGGTGTCGCTGGTGCTGACCGGCATCGTGCCGTACGGCACGCTTGGCGGCGAGGCTTCGGTATCCGATGCGTTCGAGTCGATCGGGCTGCACTGGCTCAGCATCATCATCGCGGCAGCCGCGGTGATCGGTGTCACCAGCGTGCTGTTCGCCTTCATGCTGGGTGCGGCGCGGATATGGTTTGCGCTGGCGCGCGACGGCCTGCTGCCGGGCTGGTTCGCCAAGGTCAGCCCGCGCTTCGGCACACCGGCGCGGCCGACCATCATCCTTGGACTGTTCACGGCACTCATCGCCGGGCTGCTGCCGATCGGCGAGGTGGCCGAGCTGGTCAACATCGGCACGCTCAGCGCGTTCATCATCATCTGCGGCTCGATCATGCTGCTGCGCGTGCGCCGGCCCGACCTGCAGCGCAACTTCCGCACACCCGCGGTGTGGTTCACTGCGCCGCTCGGCATCGTGTTCTCCGCCGTGCTGATCTACGGCCTGCCGTGGATCACCTACGAGCGCTTCATCGTCTGGATGGCGCTGGGCTGCGTGATCTACTTCGCCTACGGTATCCGGCACAGCAGGATGGAGCAGGCCGGGCGGGCATAACGCCGGCGGCGCTCAGCAGGCGTCGGGGTCGCACACCACGCGGTCGCGCCCGGCGCTCTTGGCCTGGCGCATCGCCTGGTCGGCGCGCGCCAGCAGTGCTTCGATGCCGTCACAGCAGCGGGGCGAGCATTCGGCGATGCCGATGCTGGTGGTGAGCGGGCCGTCCGGACGCTGGATCTGGTGTATCGACTGGCGCAACTGCTCGGCACGCTGGCGCGCCTGCTCCAGGCTGTTGCCGGGCAGCAGCATCGCGAATTCCTCGCCGCCGATGCGGCCGATCAGGTCGCCCTGGCGCATCTGCCGGCGCATCGTCGCGGCCAGCGCGACCAGCGCCGCGTCGCCGGCGGCGTGGCCGTACTGGTCGTTGAGCTGCTTGAAGTGGTCGGCGTCCAGGAACAGCATGCAGGCCGGCTGCTGCTGCCGGTGCAGTTCGGCCATCGCGGATCGCGCCAGCTCGAGGAAACGGTTGCGCAGCAGCAGGCCGGTGAGGCCGTCGGTGTTGGCCTGCTCGCGCAGCTGGCGCTCCAGCCGGAACTGCTCGAACAGGGTGCGCGCCATGAACGCGCGCAGCACCGTCGACAGCGCGATCGCGACCGCCATGTAGACCAGGTACTGAACGACCTGCACGCCGTCGATGCGGCCGAACAGCAGCATCGGCAGTGGTCCCAGCGCGCACAGCAGCATCGCCGCGACGAAATCCCAGCGGCCCAGCCAGATCACCGACGACGCCACCGGCAACAGCAGCCCGGGCAGCACCACGGACTGCCCGCGCATGTCGCCGAAGCCGTTGAGGTTGATGCCGGTCTCCAGCAGCAGGATGCACAGCAGGGTCAGCGCACTGAGCCATCGCGGCTGCCGCACGTGCCGCGTCCACGAGGCCACCAGCAGCAGCGGCACCAGCGGCGCGAGGCGCAACCACAGCGGCAGCGGCGAATGACGCACCAGGGTAACGGCGACGACCGCCACCAGGTAGGCGAGCGCGCCCACCAGCATCAGGGCGTGGATCATCGGCCCCATCCGCAGCGCCAGGTAGCGGCTGTACTCGCGGCGCTGGTCCGGGTCGTCGGCGAGCCGGAGGCTTTTGAACAGGGCGTGCATGCGGCTCCCGTGGGTGAAGGTGAGGGTGTCGGAGCAAGCGGAGCAAGATGGGTGCCAGGTCGGCGCCGTTGGCCGGAGCGGTTCATGTGCAAGCCATGGTCGTGACCTTCGGCAGGGGTGAAGCCCGGTAGTGCCGGTCTAGCATCGACGCCTCGGATTCCTGTCGCGGCAACCTTCCGTGACGCGGATTCCCGGAGCCTGCCTGGCCTGTCCGCCTCGCCACCGTGGGAATGCGGTTCGGGCGGCAGCGTCCGCCAGGCTCCCCCTTCCCACCCCGGAGAACGCATTGAAAGCCACCCGCCTCGCTTCCGCCCTCGCCGCTGCTGCCTTCGGGCTGGCCAGTTTCACCGCGCTTGCCGATGTCCCGCCGCCGCAGGATGTGCCGTACCAGGGCACATTGAAGATCAGCGTGGACGCCACCGATGTGGCCCACCGCATCTTCCGCGTGCATGAAGTGATCCCGGCGCAGGCCGGTTCGCTGACCCTGCTGTATCCGCAGTGGCTGCCGGGCAACCACTCGCCGAACGGCACGATCGACAAGATGGCCGGGCTGGTGGTGAAGGCGAACGGCCAGGTGCTGCCGTGGACGCGCGACCCGCTGAACGTCTACGCGTTTCACGTCGACGTGCCGCAGGGCGCCAGCAGCGTGGACGTCGAGTTCCAGTTCCTCTCGTCGCAGGACCAGCGCCAGGGTCGCGTGGTGATGACGCCGGAGATGCTCAACCTGCAGTGGAACTCGGTGACGATGTACCCGGCCGGTTATTTTGCGCGCCAGATCAACACCGAGGCCAGCGTGAAGCTGCCCGCCGGCTGGCAGGCCGGCACCGCACTGGAGGTGGCCTCGAAGGACGGCGACACGCTGCACTTCAAGCCGATCAACTACGACGACCTGGTCGATTCGCCGATCTACGCCGGCAAGCACTTCAAGCGCATTGACCTGGACCCGGGCGCCAAGGCGCCGGTGCACATGAGCATCGTGGCGGATGACCCGAAGTACCTGGAGATCAAGCCGGAGCAGATCAAGCCGTTCCAGAACCTGGTCCGGCAGATGTACAAGATGTACGGCGCGCATCACTACGACCATTACGATTTCCTCGTCTCGCTCAGCGACAAGATGAGCGGCAACGGCCTGGAGCATCACCGCTCCAGCGAGGACGGCACCTCGGCCGACTTCTTCACCGAGTGGAAGAAGAACGCGCTGGCCCGCGACCTGTTCTCGCACGAGTTCAACCATTCCTGGGATGGCAAGTATCGCCGCGGCGCGGATCTGGCCACGCCGAACTTCAACGTGCCGATGAGCGACACCCTGCTGTGGGTCTACGAGGGCCAGACCCAGTTCTGGGGTCAGGTGATGGCCACGCGTTCGGGCCTGTGGGACACCGACCAGTCGCATGACATGTGGGCCTTCACCGCCGCCACCTACGACAAGGGCCGTCCCGGCCTGGCCAGCTTCCGCAACGTGCAGGACACCACCAACGACCCGGTCATCGCGCAGCGTCGCCCGCTGCCGTACCGCAACTACCAGGCCAGCGAGGACTATTACTCGGCCGGCCAGATGATCTGGCTCGACGTCGACGGCCAGCTGCGTGCGCTGAGCGGCGGCAAGAAGACCATCGACGACTTCGGCAAGGCGTTCTTCGGCATGGAGAACGGCAAGTGGGACGTCAACACCTACACCTTCGAGGACGTGGTCAAGACGCTCAACGACATCGCGCCGCACGACTGGGCGAAGTACCTGCGCACGCGCCTCGACGGCCACGGCCCGCTGATCGGCGGCATCGAGTCGCACGGCTGGAAGCTGGTCTACACCGACAAGCCGTCCGAGGCGGTGAAGGCCATCGAGGCACGCCGGCATAGCGCCGACCTCACCTATTCGCTGGGCGTTTCCATCGGCAAGGCCGGCAGCATCAATGACGTGCTGTGGGACGGCCCGGCGTTCAAGGCCGGCCTGTCGCCGAGCATGACGGTGATTGCCGTCAATGGGCGTGACTATGACGCCGACGCGCTCAAGGAGGCGGTGACCGCCTCGGCGAAGGACAAGAGCCAGCCGATCGAGCTGCTGGTGAAGAACTTCAACGAGTACAAGACCATCCGCATCGACTATCACGATGGCCTGAAGTACCCGCACCTGGTGCGCGATGCCAGCAAGCCCGACACGCTGACCGCACTGCTCAAGGCCCGCTGAGGCGTAGCGACACGAAGGCTGTGGGAGCGGCTTCAGCCGCGACGGTCCGCCACCGGGTGGATATCGCGGCTGAAGCCGCTCCCAGTGCGCCCGTGAAGGCGCGTACACAGCACGGTGGAAGTCCGTGTCAGGGCAAGCCAAGGCCCTGTAGTCGAAGGTAACTGCGTCGTCGCGAGGCGGGGTGGAGAGCAACTGGAGACGAACTGGCGGTCCGCAGGATGACGAACTCGATTCGGCGGGAAGTGACGGCGAGCTTGCTAGGAGAGGGCGAAGCCTGAAACACATCGAATACGCTGAACTGGCTGCCAAAGCGATATTCGGGTCACCCTCGTGGTTGGAGGCGGAACGTTGGGAAGTGTGCGTGAGATAAGCGGGGAGACCTGTCGTCGTGGTGACGGCGTCAGGAGTCAGAGTCTTCGTAGTACCGAAGCCGGCAACGGCGCAAGCGATGGCAACACAAGCATCGCCGAGGGAAGGGAGGCAGGAAGGTGGATGAGGAAACTTTGGAATGAACGAGAGCACAAGCAAAGAATCGACAGTGCCCGAAGGGGCTACGCAAGGTTCGTCCAGCCCGGCCAGCCGATGGCCGTGGGTGGACCGTTCCATCTGGAGCGACCGCATGTTGGCGGCGCTGGATAACGGCGTCAAAGGAAACAAGTGGTTCAGTCTGATCGACAAGATCTATCGTCCGCAAACTTTGGCCGAAGCGTGGCAACGCGTGAAGCGCAATCGGGGAGCGGCGGGGATCGATGGACAGAGTATCGAGCGATTCGCGAGCCGTGAGGCGGCGTACCTGAGCGAATTGGCGCAAGCGCTCCAAGGCGAAACCTACCGCGCCCAAGCGGTGCGGCGGGTGGATATTCCCAAAGGCCAAGGCAAGAGCCGACCGCTGGGAATTCCGACGATCAAGGACCGGATCGTCCAGATGGCCACGAAGATGGTCATCGAGCCGATATTTGAGCGTGAATTCGAGCCAACGAGTTATGGATTCCGTCCCGGCCGCGGCTGCAAGGACGCGCTGCGGGAAGTGGACCGGTGGCTGCAGGCGGGCTACACCCACGTGGTGGATGCCGACCTCAAAAGCTACTTCGACACCATCCCGCGGCAACGCCTGATGAAACGTGTTGCCGAACACATCAGTGATGGACGGGTACTGGCGCTGCTGGAGCAATGGTTGCAGCAGGATATCGTCAAGGACCTGGAGCGATGGACGCCCACGGCAGGTACGCCGCAAGGTGCGGTGATCAGTCCGCTGCTGGCCAACATCTACCTGCATCCACTGGATGCGACCATGCGCGAGCGTGGTTATCCCATGGTGCGTTACGCGGACGACTTCGTCATCCTGTGCCGAAGTGCCGAGGAGGCACAGCAGGCATGGGAGGCGGTGCGTGCGTGGACCGAGGCCCAGAAACTGACCCTGCATCCGGACAAGACCCACATCGGGGATTGTCGGCAGGTGGGCGAAGGCTTCGAGTTTCTCGGCTACCGTTTTGAAGCAGGCAACCGCTGGGTCAGGAAGAAAAGCCAGCGGTCACTCAAGGACCGAATACGCCAGAAGACCCGCCGCACCCGCGGCGACTCGCTGGCGTGCATCATCGCCGACCTCAACCCGATGCTGCGGGGTTGGTATGGCTACTTCAAGCATGCCCACCGATGGACCTTTCCGCAGGTTGACGGCTTTGTCCGACGTCGATGACGGGCGCTCCTGCGCAAGCAGGAAAAGCGTCCAGGCCTTGGCCGGTGTCATGCCGACCATCGGCGCTGGCCGAATGTCTACTTCGCTACTGCCGGGCTTTTCACCATGACTGAAGCCCGACAACTGGCGAGCCCATCCCGATGAGGAAACCACCCACTGGAGAGCCGTGTGCGGGAGAACCGCATGCACGGTTCGGAGGGCGGGGAGGGTCAACCCTTCCCGACCCCTATCAGGCGCTTCCGGGGCATCGCTGCCCGCGGTCCACCCCGGCGGCAACTCGGCTATACTGCGCTCCCCGCGGTGCCGGCCTCCGGCCACAGCCCCGCGCGCGGCCATACATGCGCCCGTAGCTCAGCTGGATAGAGTACTGCCCTCCGAAGGCAGGGGTCGTGGGTTCGAATCCCGCCGGGCGCACCATTTTCGCCACTTCCCCGCCGGAAGTGCATCCCCCGAATCAGTGGATATTCGTCGCGGGCTTCATCAGGGGCATGCGGAATACGCGTGCGCGGCGTGCAAGGCCATGCCGTCCGATCCACCGTAGATGGCCGACAAGCGACAGGTCTTCCCTGATCGCGGAGAATGGGTGGCGTCGGGCGGTTTCCACCACGTGCCTCTCGCGTCGAGAATGGAGTCACCTTGAACGGAACCCCTTGGCCATCCCCGTGGTGCAAGCGAGGTGCATCACCCACCTTGTCCAGAGCTAATGCTCCCTTGGAAGCTTCGCGTGATTTGCTCCCCAGCGCCTGATCTCCGGCAAACTGCGCGTGGACGATCTTGATATTCAACTCCCACCCAGCATGCAGGCCGAGCGCGCATGAAATTCGAAACCTTCAAGGCGGGCCGCTGGCATGCGCGCTACCAGTACAAGAGTTTCGAGCCGGTGCCGGTGAATCACGACTGGACGTGGGAGAACGCCGGCATCAACACCTTGCTGGAATCGGCCAACCGCGCGCTGGGCGAATTGAACGCGTTCTCGCTGATCGTGCCGGACATCGACCTGTTCATCCAGATGCACGTGGTGAAGGAGGCGCAGACCTCCAGTCGGATCGAGGGCACCCAGACCGGCATCGGCGAGGCGGTGCTGAGCGAGGATCTGGTGAAGCCGGAGCATCGCGACGACTGGCGCGAGGTGCGCAACTACATCGACGGGGTGAATGCCGCGATCGACGAGCTGCGGCGCCTGCCGCTGTCCAACCGCCTGCTCAAGCAGACCCACGCGATCCTGATGCGCGGCGTGCGCGGCGAGCACAAGCAGCCGGGCGAGTTCCGCCGCAGCCAGAACTGGATCGGCGGCTCCAGCCTCAGCGATGCCGCCTTCGTGCCGCCCCACCAGGACGGCGTGCCGGAGCTGATGGGTGATCTGGAGAGCTTCTGGCACAACGAGCAGATCACCGTGCCGCACCTGGTGCGCATCGCGATCAGCCACTACCAGTTCGAGACGATCCACCCGTTCTGCGACGGCAACGGCCGTATCGGCCGCCTGCTGATTCCGCTGTACCTGGTCAGTCACGGCCTGCTGGCCAAGCCGTCGCTTTATCTGTCGGACTTCTTCGAGCGCCACCGCGCGAACTATTACGACGCGCCGATGCGGGTGCGTGTGTCCAACGACCTGATCCACTGGGTACGCTTCTTTTTGCGCGGTGTGGCAGAGACGGCGACCAAGGGCAGGGTGGTGTTCCAGCAGATCCTGGCGCTGCGCACCGAAGTGGAGGCGTCGATCCTCAAGCTGGGCAAGCGCGCGCCGAACGCGAAGCTGCTGCTGAACCTGCCGTACCGGCAACCGATCGTGTCTGCCGCCGACGTGGAGCGCGAGCTGGCGGTGAGTACGCCCACCGCCAACAAGCTGATCCGCGATTTCGAGGGCCTGGGCGTGCTGACCGAGGTCACCGGGCAGGCGCGCGGGCGGGTGTATGAGTTCCAGCGTTACCTAGGCCTGTTTCTAAGTTAACGCAAACGCATTATCGTTAACTAACGACTGTTGCAAGGAAAGCTTGCCGATACCCAACCCGATAACGGAAGACCAGATCGAGCAGGCTTTGCTGGGCCGGTTGAGCGCGTGCTGAACTGCCGTCCAGATCCTCGCGATCGGTCGCCACCACGAAGGTGAAGTTGCCGGTGCGCCGGAAAATCTTGCGCGCGTAGAAGATCGGTACCAGCTGTTGAACGTCGCCATCACAGATGGGGTTCCATGGCCATTGCCACATCTTCAGCCGAGAAACCGCTTGCCGCCAGGGTGCTGGTGGATCGGTCATCGCGGTGCGAGTGCGTTGCGCCCGGAGCACACGCTGGCTTCGTACGCGAAGGCAATCGTCGACGGCGCCGACTTCGTCGAGCCGGATCTGGTGATGACCAGGGACGGCGTGCTGGTGGCGCGCCACGAGAACGAGATCGGCGGCACCACCGACGTGGCCGAGCATCCCGGGTTCTCAGCGCGCAAAGCCGGCAAGATGATCGATGGCGAGCAGGTGGCCGGCTGGTTCAGCAAGGACTTCAGCCTGGCCGAGCTGAAGACGCTGCGCGCGCGAGCGTCTGCCGGAGCTGCGCAGCACGCGGCACGACGGCCAATTCCCGATCGCCACGCTGGAGGAGGTCATCGACCTCGTCGCCGCCGAGTCGAAGGCGCGCGGGCGAGCCATCGGGATCATCCCGGAGATCAAGCACGGCATGTACTTCCGCGGCATCGGCCTGCCGCTGGAGGACGAGCTGCTGGCCGCGCAGGCCATGCACGACTACACCCGCACGGCGCCGGTGGAGATCCAGTCGTTCGAGGTCGGCAACCTGAAGTACCTGCGCGGCAGGCTCGCCGACGGCGCGCGCGGCAACATCCGCCTGCTGCAGCTGCTCGGTGACGCGGAGGAGCAGCCGTACGACGTGGCCGCGGCCGGCGGCACGCTGACCTATGCGCAGATGATGAGGCCTGCCGGGCTGCGCGAGATCGCCGAATATGCTGACGCGATCGGGCCGAACATCCGCGCGATCATCCCGCTGGCGTCCAGCCGCGCGCTCGGCACACCCACCGCCCTGGTGCGCGACGCGCACGCTGCCGGCCTCGAAGTGCACGTTTGCACGTTCCGTCCCGAGAACCATTTCCTGCCGCCCGAGCTGTGGCAGGGCGCCGACCCGCGCCACGTCAACGAAGCCGGTTCCATCGCCGAGATCCGCCGCTACCTCGCCGCCGGCATCGACGCGTTCTTCACCGACGATCCGGCGACCGGGCGCAAGGCGCTGGACGGGCGCTGAAGCACGAAGAGGCGCCGGGTGGGCGCCTCTTCGTGCATGCCGGATCGGGCGAGGTCAGCTCTTCCCGATCGCGAAATCCTGCTGCGCCACCGGCTTGCCGTCGATCGAGATCTCCACCTTGTACTTGCCTTCGGGCCACAGGTCGGGGTTCTGCACCTTGAACGTGGTGACGGCGGGACCGTCGGTGGCGATCGACTGGCTGATGCTGCTGACCAGCTGGCCCGGGCCTTCCAGGTAGCTCCACTTCGCGTTGAGCGTGGCGCCGCCCGTGCTGCCTTCGGTGGCGACGCTGGCGTAGATGGTCTTGTCGTTGGGGGCGAAGCTGTCGCTGGCACGGGTCACCTGGTGCTCGGCGTTCACCGCGCTGCCCAGGGTCAGCCTGGCCACCATGAGCGGCGCGGGCGCGGCGGCCGGGGCGTTCGCCGCGGCAGTGCTGGCCACGCTGGTCGTGCCGGCAGGGACGGCGGCGGCGGGCGGCAACGTTGTCGTGCCGGCCGGTGCGGTTGCCGTCGTCGCTGCTGCCACCGGCGCGGTGCTGGCCGGCGCCGGTTCGTTCTTGCCGCAGCCGCCGAGCAGCAGGCCGGCCACGGTGGCGCTGTACAGCGCAGTGAGACGCAGGGATCGTGTCATGGGAACTCCGGTGTCGATGACGTGGCGAGTCACAGACGCCGAGGCTAGCGCCGTCGATCTGAAGCGCCGATTACCGGCGGGAACCACCGCGCCTGAACTTTCACGCGGCGGTGACGCCTGGCGCTACTGCCGGACCGTGCGCGGATTGCCGGGCGTGGCCGGCATGCTGCTGCGGAAGGGGTTGATGTCCAGGCCACCGCGGCGGGTGTAGCGCGCGTACACGCTGAGCTGCCGCGGCGCGCAGCGCTGCGTCAGGTCGACGAAGATGCGTTCGACGCACTGCTCGTGGAATTCGTTGTGGGTGCGGAACGAGACCAGGTAGCGCAACAGGCCGGCGTGGTCGATCGGCGCGCCGCGATAGGCGATCCGCACGCTGCCCCAGTCGGGCTGTCCGGTGACCGGGCAGTTCGAGCGCAGCAGGTGCGAGACCAGGGTCTCCGCCACCGGCGTGGCGGTGCTGTCGGCCTGCAGGAAATCGGCGTTCGGCGGCCCGTAGTGGTCGATGGCGATGTCCTGATCGTCGAGCAGATGGCCGTCCAGATCGACGGCAGGCAACGCGGCGGCGGATGCGTCGCGCAATTGCACGTTGACCACCGCGCCGGCCGCGGCGGACAGGTCGTGCATCAGGGTGGCGGCCAGCGTCGCGGCGTCGGCGATGCGCTCCTGCGCGAAGCCGTTGAGGTACAGCTTGAACGACTTCGACTCGATGATGTGCGGCGAGGACGCCGGCACATGGAACTCGGCCAGCGCCACCTGCGGCTTGCCGCGCAGGTCGAGCCACGACAGCTCGTAGGCGTTCCAGATGTCCACGCCATGGAACGGCAGCGTTTCGGCCACGCCGATCTCGGCGCGCTTGTCCGCGCGCGGGATCGGAAACAGCAGGCGCGGATCGTAGCGGTCGGCGTAGACGGTGTCCTTGCCGAGCGGCGAGTGTTCGGGGGTGCTCATGCCGCGCAGTTTAGCTGCCCTGCGGGATACGGGTGGGACCGGACCTCCCCGGCCCTTCCCTGCGGGCAGGGGAGGGCGCGGCGGGTTACACGTTGACCATGTGCATGCCCGAGCTGACGTAGCGGTCGCCGGCGGCGGCGTCGGGCGGGAACACCGCGTCGATCGCCGCGAGTTCGGCCGCGTTGAGCTGCACGTCGAGCGCGCCGAGGTTCTCGTCCAGCCGCGAAGGTTTCCTGGTACCCGGTATCGCCAGCACGTCGTCGCCCTGCGCCAGCACCCAGGCCAGCGCCAGCTGCGCGGGCGAGCAGCCCTTGTCGCCGGCCAGCGCCTTCACCCGCTCGACCAGCTGCAGGTTGCGGGCGAAGTTGTCGCCCATGAAGCGCGGGCTGGTACGGCGATAGTCGTCGGCGCCGAAATCGTCCGGCGAGCGGATCGCGCCGGTGAGGAAGCCGCGACCGAGAGGCGAATAGGCGACCAGGCTGACGCCGAGCTTGCGGCAGGCGTCGAGCATGCCGTTCGTTTGCGGGTCGCGCGTCCACAACGAGAATTCGCTTTGCAACGCGGCGATCGGGTGCACCTTGCACGCACGCTCCAGCGTGGCGCCGGAGGCCTCGCTCAGGCCGAGGTAGCGCACCTTGCCGGCGGCAACCAGGTCGGCCATCGCGCCGACGGTTTCCTCGATCGGCACGGCCGGGTCGACGCGATGCTGGTAGTACAGGTCGATGGTGTCGATGCCGAGCCGATGCAGGCTGCCGTCGCAGGCCGCGCGCACGTATTCCGGGCGGCCGTTGACGCCGAGCGCCTGCGGGTCGTGCGAATCGCGCACCATGCCGAACTTGGTGGCGATGAAGGCCTGCCCGCGGCGGCCCCTGATCGCCCTGCCCACCAGCACCTCGTTGGTGTGCGGGCCGTACATGTCGGCGGTGTCGAGCAGGTTGAGGCCGCGCTCCAGCGCGTGGTGGATGGTGGCGATCGATTCGGCGTCGTCGTGCGCGCCGTAGAACGCGCTCATGCCCATGCAGCCGAGGCCGAGGGCGGAGACGGTGGGGCCCGGCTTTCCATCAGGGTTCTTGCCGAGAGTGCGGGTCTGCATGGTGGTCGCTCCGGTGGGTGAAGATGGGTGCATGATGGGCCACGACGGCCGGCGGATGTGATGGCCATCCTGTATCCGCAGCAGCGGCAGATGCCGGCGCGGCTGCGCGTGTTCGTGGACTGGCCGGCTGGTGGAGCTGACGACGGGGCAGCGCTGAGGTGGATGCCTACGACGCGCGCGGCGGGCCGGGGCGCGGTGCGCTGGTGCCCAGGGTGTCGCTGGTCAGCGGCGCGCCGGCGGTGATCAGGGCGCCGCGCTGCTCGGTCAAGGGCAGGCGCAGCATGCAGTCCTCGAAGCCGGCCAGCTTCTGGAATACCGGCAGCGCCTGCACCTGCGCCACCAGCGCAGCCATCAGCGGCCAGCGTTCGGCGTCGATCGTGTAGCGCACGAACGAGGCGGTGCGGAAGAAGCTGGCGAGGCTGATGTCGGCGATCGACAGCGCACCGAACACGAAGCCGTCCTCCGGCAGTTGCTGTTCCAGGTAGTCGAGCGCGGCGGGGATCTCCACCTCGCGTGCATGTTGCACCACCGCTTCGTTGGGCGCCTCGCCGAAGACGTGGCGCTTGATCGCGAGCTGGTGGAACAGCCGCCAGATCAGCCCGTCGGCCAGCCGCGTGTCGGCGTATTCCTCCAGCCAGCGGGCGCGGGCCCGGTCGGCGATGTCGCGCGGGTAGATCGACGGCGTGGGGTGCCGGTCTTCCAGGTACTGGCAGATCACCGAGGAATCGCTGAGCACCAGTTCGCCATCGACCAGCACCGGGATGCGGCGCAGCGGGCTGAGCCGGGTGAAATCGTCATTGCCGACGAATGGCGCGATCGGGTCGATCTCGTATTCCAGTTCCTTCAGCTCAAGGCAGGCCAGCACCTTGCGCACGTAGGGCGAGAGGTAATTGCCGATGACTCTGAGGCGCTGCGGCATGAGGCGACTCCGGGAACACGGATGGCGCAGCGTGCGACGGCCGGCGCAGGCCCGTCAAGCAGGGCCGGCGGCGATGTTCGCCGGCGCCGGGATCGCTCCGTGGGCGAACGGGCGGGTCGCACATCGTCCATGCGCTGGCGCATCCTGCGGCGCGAGCGGGGCAATCGGGACCAATGGCAGGGGTGCCATCGGTCATGCTCACGTTAGCATCGGCTGTTCGGGTGCATCTGGGCCAGGGTCGGCAACCGCAGAAATCCGCTTTCGCAAGGGGAACGCAACATGGGCTTGAAGATAAGCAGTTCGCGCGTGCTTGGCGCGCTGGTCATGGGAACACTTTCCGCCGGCGTCGCCGCGCAGGGACGCACGCTGGGCGCGGACGACTACGCGCGGGCGGAACGTTTCATGAGCTACAACACCGCGCCGCTGGTCGACCACGCGGTGCAGAAGGTCGAGTGGCTGGACGACGGCCACTTCTGGTACGTCGACCACGATGCCGGCGGCGATCATTTCGTGCGGATGGACGCGGCCAGCGGCAAGACCGCGCCGCTGTTCGACCAGGCGAAGCTGGCCGCCGCGCTGGGCAAGGCCGGCGGCAAGCCGGTCGATGCGAAGAAATTGCCGGTGACCGGCTACGAGGCGAGGCCGGACGGCCGTATCGATGTCGCCGTGCGCAGCAAGCACTACGTGTGCGACCTCGCCGCCGCCGAGGCGAGCTGCGTCGACCGCGTCACGCTGGTGAAGACCGGCAAGGAGCCGGGCGCGCTGTCGCCGGACAAGAAGAGCGAGGCGTTCATCCGCGACTGGAACCTGTGGCTGCGCGACCTCGCCAGCGGCAAGGAGACCCAGCTCACCACCGACGGCGTGGAGAACTTCGGCTACGCCACCGACAACGCCGGCTGGAAGCACACCGACAACGCGATCGTGGAGTGGTCGCCGGATTCGAAGCGGATCGCCACCTTCCAGCAGGACCAGCGCAAGACCGGCGAGATGTACCTGGTCAGCACCAACGTCGGCCATCCGAAGCTGGAGAAGTGGAAGTACCCGCTGGTCGGCGACAAGGACGTGACGATGATCGAGCGCGTCATCGTCGACGTGGCCGCGAAGAAGGTGCTGCGCCTGCAGATGCCACCGGACCAGCATCGCTCCACCCTGTGCGACGACGTCAGCTGCGGCCCCGACGGCGGCTGGGACGACGTGAAGTGGGCGGCCGACGGCAAGACGCTGGCCTTCGTATCCACCTCGCGCGACCACAAGCACGAATGGTTCCGCATCGCCGACACCGCCACCGGCAAGGTGCGCACGGTGTTCGAGGAAGTGGTGCCGACGTACTACGAGAGCGGCAACGGCGCGGTGAACTGGCGCTACCTGCCCGAGACCAACGAGGCGATCTGGTTCAGCGAACGCAACAACTGGGGCAACCTGTACCTGTACGACCTCGGCACCGGCAAGCTCAAGCATGCGATCACCTCCGGCGAGGGCAACGTCACCGAGCTGCTGAAGGTCGATCCGAAGACGCGCACCGTGTGGTTCCGCGGCGTCGGCCGCACGGCGGGTGTGAACCCGTACTACCAGCAGTTCTTCAAGGTCGGCCTGGACGGCGGCAAGCCGGTGCTGCTGACGCCGGAAGCGGCCGACCACACCGTCACGCTGTCGCCGGACGGCAAGTCCTTCGTCGACGCGTATTCCACCCCGACCACGCCGCCGGTCACCGTGCTGCGCAGTTCGGACGACGGCCGCAAGCTGGCGGGCGTGGCCAGCGCCGACATCTCGCGCCTGAAGGCCGCCGGCTGGGTGCCGCCGACCCCGTTCACGGTGAAGGGGCGCGACGGCAAGACCGACCTGTACGGCATGATGTTCAAGCCGACGAATTTCGATCCGTCGAAAAAGTACCCGATCATCGACTACATCTACCCGGGCCCGCAGACCGGCTCGGTGCGCGGCCGCAGCTTCTCGTCCGCGCGCGGCGACCACCAGTCCGTGGCCGAGCTGGGCTTCATCGTGGTGGCGCTGGACGGCATGGGCACGCCGTGGCGTTCGAAAGCATTCCACGACGCCTACTTCGAGCACGTCGAGGACAACACCCTGCCTGACCAGGTGCTGGGCCTGAAGGAACTCGGCAGGAAGTATCCGTGGATCGACCTCGGCCGCGTGGGCATCTGGGGCCACTCCGGCGGCGGCAACGCCACCGCGGCCGCGATGTTCCATTACCCCGACTTCTTCAAGGTCGGCTGGGCCGAAAGCGGCAACCACGACAACCGCAACTACGAGGACGACTGGGCCGAGAAGTGGCAGGGCCTGCTGGTGACCGACAAGGACGGCAGGACCAACTACGACGCCCAGGCCAACCAGAGTTTCGCGAAGAACCTCAAGGGCCGGCTGATGCTCGTGCACGGCACCATGGACGATAACGTGCCGCCTTATGAGACCTTGCTGGTGGCCGACGCGCTGATCAGGGCGAACAAGGATTTCGACCTGCTGCTGATCCCGAACGCCCACCATGGCTACGCCCAGGCCACCCCGTACGCCACCCGCCGACGCTGGGACTACTTCGTGCAGTACCTGGCCGGCAATACGCCGCCACACGAATACCAGCTGAAGGCGTGGCCCTGGCGCTGAGCGGTCGTGAGTTATGTGAGATACCGCTGTCTTTGTTCCTCTTCGCTTGCGGGATGGAAGTAGAAGCAACACGCCCGGTTCCTCCCCCTGCGCAGCAGGGGGAGGGCAGGAGGGGATGACGCTCTTGATCTTGGGCTTGACGAAGAGCGACCCCACCCCAGCCCTCCCCTGCGAGCAGGGGAGGGAGCAAGGCGATGCATTCGGTCTTGCTGGAGGTCAGAGGGTGAGGCTCCGAGGTTCCCGCCAGCGCAGGCTTGTCGACCTGGCGACGCCCTTGGCGATCGCTTCGTCGAGCAGCTTCTTCATGGTTTGGGCCGTTTGGGCAGAGGCCAGCTTCCCTTGCTCGCGCAGTGATGTCTGCTGTGTCCGCAGAGCAGTCTGCTGGGTCCGTAGTTCAGCCTGCTGTGCCCTCAGTATGTCCTGCTCTTTCCGCAACGACTGCTTCTTTGTAGCAACCGTGGCTTCACGCTCCTGGTCGAGCTGGACCTTCTTGAGCTGCAGTGTTTGCAGCTGTGCCTCACGCTGTTGCCGTTCGCCAGCGGACACTGGTTGTGAGGCCATTTGCGCTCGCTGCTGCGCAAGTTCTGTCTGGCGTGCGGCGAAGCTGGCCTGGCTGGCGCCCAGTTCGGCCATCTGTGCTCCGAGTCCCGCCATCCTGCCGCCGAGTGCGCCCATTCGGCTGCCCAGTTCACCCATCCGACCGCCCAGCTCGCCTTGTTGCCTGGCCAGGGCGTCGACCGGCGCGTAGGCGGCCTTGGCGCGTTGCACGTAGGCGGGGTCGTCGATCAGGTAGGCCTTGTCGCTGCGGCGAAACCACAGCAACGGCTGCTTGCCGTCGCGCAGCCGCTCCACCGTGGCCAGATCCTTGTCCGAACCGTTGATGGTGACCGAATTGCCGTCGATCAGCGCAAAGCCGTTGCGGGTGTCCGCGTTGGTGGCGATATCGACATGCCGCGCGGAGAAGCCGCTGGTGATGCTGGGCGGCGGCGGCGGTGGAGCCGGCGGCGCAGGCGGCAATGGGACGGGCGGAGGCGGAGGTGGCGGAGGTGGCGGAGCGGGAGCCGCCGGTGGCGCCGGCAGCGTCGTGCCTGCCGTGCTGCTGGCGTGGGCCGTCACGCGGTACGGCAGTACGCCGGCCAGCGCGACCAGGGCGACCAGCAGCCAGCCGCACAGGCGTGGCCGCTGGGACTGGGAGGGATCGGCTTGTTGCAACATGGTCAGTCGCCTCTTCAGGTTCTGGAACGTGGGGGACGCTCCGGCCAGGCCGGAGTGCATGGGGTGCGCCACGCCGAGGCGCAGCAGTAGATGGCCATAGGCGTGCGGTGCGGCATCGGTCTGCTGCAGCACTTGCGCGTCACAGGCGGCTTCACGGTTGAGCGCGTACTCGCGCATAGCCCAGCGCACCAGCGGGTGGAAGCAGAACAGGCATTGCGCGATCGCCGGCACCCACGCCAGCCACAGATCGCCGCGGCGCAGGTGGGCCAGTTCGTGCGTGATCGCCATCGCCGCTTCGTCGGCACTGAGCGCGTGGCCGGCCGGCAGCAGCACGGTGGGCCGCCACAGGCCGGTCACCTGCGGCGAAATGATCGCGTTGGAGACGCGCAGGCACGGACAGCGGCGCAAGCCGAGCTGCCGCGCCTGATGTGCGCACAGCGCCTGCAGCGACGCATCGCGCAAGGCTTGCGATTCGCGCAGCATGCGGCGTGCCTGCCGCCCTTGCCGCAGCGCGATCAGCGCCTGCAGCAGCACGACGGCCAGCCATGACAGCGCGATACCGGTGCGCCAGGACAGCGCCGGTGTTGCCGGCGCAGCGATCGACGGTGGCACGGCGCCGGCGGACGTCGTCGTGGCGAAGAACGCCACGGGCGGCGCGACCGGTGCGATCGCTTGCAGCGGTGCGGGCGACAGCAGCGGAAGTTCCAGCGGCGCGTGCCACAGCAGGCCGAGCAGCAGCTGGGCGCCGACCAGCCACCACAGCATGCAGCGCATCGCCGCCGACAGGCGCGGCCACAGGCGGCCGGCCAGGCAGACGGCGCCGATCAGCAGGGCGGCCTGGATGGACGTCCAGGCCAGTCGTGTCAGCAGGATGTCGGCGACATGGTTGAGTGCGTCCATCTCACGACTCCTTGCGCCGCGACTGCAGCTGCGCCACCAGCGCCTCGAGCTCGGCCAGCTCGCTGTCGGAGACCTCGGCGCGCTCCGACAGCCACGCCACGAACGGCGACACCGAGCCGCTCAGCGTCTTCTCGACGAAGCTGCCCACGGCACTGCGCATCACTTCGCCCGGGCCGGTGGCGGTGCTGTAGCGGAACATGCCCTTGAGCTGGCGGCGCTTGAGATAGCCCTTGCCGCGCAGGCGCTCCATCATGGTCAGCACGGTGGAGCGGGCCAGCCCGCGCGGCTCGCCGAAGCTCGCCGCCACCTCACCGACCGAGGCGGTGCCGCATTCGTCGATGTGGTGCAGCAGCGCCAGTTCCTGGTCGCCGATGGTGGGCTTGCGCATGGCCGGGTCCGCTTGACTACAGTTGTAGGCAAACTACGCCTTGCCTACACGTGTAGTCAATAGGTCGTCGGTCATGGGCCGGACCGCAGAGGCTCGTGGCGGCACAAAGAAAACCGGCGCCATCGAGGCGCCGGCTTTCTTGTACTTGCTGTTGCGTGCGGATCGGTCAGAACGCGTAGCGCAGCGTCAGCATCGCCGACCAGCGCGAGACCACGCGGCTGGGGTCGTAGAAGCCGCCGTCGTAGGTCTGCAGCTGCTGCGGCTGGTAGTTGCCGTTCTTGTCTTTCGGCAGCGTATACACGTACTGGCCCTGCGCGTTCACGCCGGCGTAGCTGGCGAGGTTGCGGGTCGGGTAGATACCGGTGTTGCGCACCTGGCCCCAGTCCTTGTTGAGCAGGTTGAGGAAGTTGTACACGTCCAGGCGCAATTCGCCCTTGTTGCCCTTGAAGATGCCGGGCAGCTCCTGCGAGAAGCTCATGTCCAGCTCGTTCACCCAGGCGGTGCGGGCGCCGTTGCGGTTGGCGATCTGCCCGCGATGGGCGTTCAGGTACTTCTCGCTGGCGAGGAAGGTCTGGAACTGGTCGATAAGCTGCTGGCTGGTGCCGGCGGCGTAGGCGACCTTCGGGTCGTTGATCGCCGGAATGTAGGCCGGATCCCAGCCGGAGACGCTGTCGCCGTTGGCGTCGTTGCTGAACACCCAGGTGTACGGCGTGCCGGTGTGGCCGCTGTAGAACGCCGACACCTGGGTCTGGTAGTCGCCGAAGAATGCATGCTGCCAGGTCAGCGAGGCCTTAAGCGTCTTGGCCACGTTGTAGTTGGAGGTGGCCTCGACGTTGGAGTTCGGGTTCAGCCGGGCGACGCGCTGGTAGCCGTTGTAGGCGATCGTGTCGGTGCCCGGGTCGACGTCGGTGGCGTGGTTGAAGGTCAGGCTGAGGTTGCCGAACCAGTTCGCCGAGAATGGCTTGTTCAGTGCCAGGGTGAGGCTGTCCGACTTGCCCTTGTGGGTATTGGTGAGCAGGGTCGACTGCGTGCTGAAGGCGCGGTTCTGGTTGGCCAGCGCGTCTTTCGAGACCGGCGCCTCGCCCGGTGTCTTCCAGAACTGCTCGCGGCCGTCCGGCAGCACGCCGGTGGGTGCGCCGAAGTTCACCGCCTGGTACAGGATGCCATCGCGTACCTGGATGTGCTGGTACTCGGCCGACGCGGTCAGGCCCCACCACGGCAACTCGCGATCCAGCGCCAGGCTGGCCTTCCACACGGTCGGCAGGCGGAAGTCCCTGGCGATCGTATCGATCGAGCCGGCGCCGCCGCCGGCCGGGATGTTCTGGTTGAACGGATCCGGACTGAACGCCGCCTGCGATGGGTCGAACGTGTTGTAGGAGAGCAGGGTGATGCCGTTGTTCTGGTACGGGTTGGTCATCCACACCGTGGGCGGCGAGGTCTGGAACAGGCCGACGCCGCCGCGCAGTTGGGTCTTGTAGCTGCTGTCGAACAGGTAGTTGAAGGACAGGCGCGGCTCGACCACGCGGTTGCGCGAGCCCACCGTGTAGTTGTTCGGGTAGCCGAAAGCCTGTTCGAACGCGGCGTTGTAGACCGGCGGGGCGCTGGAATGCGGAATGTCCACGCGCACGCCGTATTGCACCGACAGCTGCTCGTTGACCTGCCAGGTGTCCTGCAGGAACGGGCTGTACTGGCTGTACGTCCACTTGCCTGCGATGTCGTTGAGCGTGTAGCCGGGCGCCGGGTGGAACAGGATGTACGAGTTGTAGTTGCCGGCGGCGAAGTTGTCGATGCCCCAGAAGTTGTACTGGCCGAATTCGGTCTGCCCGAACAGGTTGTTGATCTTGTTGCTCTGGTAATCAATGCCGCCTTTGATCGCGTGGTCGCCGGCATAATAGGTGCCGGCGAGGAACACGCTGAACTTCTTGGTATCGATGTGGTTGTAGTGGCGGAAGCGCTCCTCGCCCAGGTTCACCGACGGGCCCTTGCCGTCGGCCGACAGGTTCACGTTCACCGCCGGCTGTTGGTACGGCGCGGTGGTGTCCTGGGTGTACTTCTGGTAGCCGACCTTGGCCTCGGTGGAGAAGCTGTCGGTCCAGTCGTCGAACACGTGGGCGACGTAGTTGTTGGTCTTGATTTCCTTGGTGTACGTGTAGCTCGACAGGCCCACGCTGCTCGGGCCATTGCCGCCTACGGCCGGCAGCAGTTCCTTGGTGTTCTGGTAGGTGAAGCTGGCGCGGTGGTTGTCGCTGATGTTCCAGTCGATCTTGCCGAGGTAGCGCTTGTCGTCGTAGGTCAGCCCGGTCGGGCCACCGAACGTGCCCGGGGTCAGGCCCAGTTGCCTGGCCGCATCGATGATCTTCTGCAGGTCGCCCGGGGAAACCTTGTTGCTGGTGGACGGGCCGTTGCCCAGCGAGTCGTCCAGGCCGTTGGCCGAGTCGGCGCCGATGCCGGTGGTCTTCTCGTGCTCGGCCGAGATGAAGAAGAACAGCTTGTCCTTGATGATCGGGCCGCCGACGTTGAAGCCGTAGGTGGTGTCCTTCTGGTAGCCCTTGTAGTGGTAGCCCGGATTGTCGCTGGGCAACCAGCCGGCGTCGCCGACCAGGTGGCTGGCGTTGCGATAGGCGTAGTACACCGCGCCATGGAACCGGTTGGTGCCGGACTTGGTCACCGCGTTGACATCGGCGCCGACCACGTCGGAAGACGTGTCGTAGTTGGCGGTGGAGATGTTGTATTCGGCGATCGTCTCGGGCGAGATCGGCGACTTCTGGTAGGGCAGGCCGTTTGCGTTCAGGCCGAACGGATCGCCCTGGGTCACGCCGTCGACGGCGATGTTGTTGTAGCGGTTGTTCATGCCGGAGGCGGAGATCGCGCCGGTGCCCTGATCGGTCACCGTGACGCGCGGGTCCAGGCGCACCACGTCGTCGATCGAGCGGTTGCCCTGCGGGGTCGCCTGCAGCTGGCGCTGCGAGATGTTGGTCGACAGCCCCTTGTTGTCCGAGGAAAAGGTCTGCGCCAAGGTCGAGGCACTCACGGTGACCGCGCCGAGGTTGCGCGCCTGCTGCTCGCCGGCGCCCATGCTCAGGTTGATCGACGAGGGCTGGCCCAGCTGCAGGAACACGTTGTTCTGCTCCACGGCGGCCATGCCGGTCTTGGTCGCGGAGATCTCGAACGGACCGCCCACGCGCAGCCCTTGCGCCGCATAGCGGCCATCGGCGTCGGTGGTCACCTCCTTGGTAGTGCCGGTCGGCTGGTGCACGATCGTCACCGTGGCGCCCGCCACGGGCTGGCCATTGGCGTCCAGCACACGGCCGCTGACGCCGGATGTGGTGATGTTCTGGGCAGCGAGCGGCGCCATGGCCAGCAATGAGGCGATGGCGAACGGCAGCACTCTGACGCGGATGGGAGTAGTCATCGGTGATCCTTGAGTGTGGACGGCAGCGGGGAGAATCGCCGTGCCCAGTCGCCAAGGCGCCGGGCCTGGCGGCATCGGATCGTCGATGGTTTTCCCCGGTTCGGACGAGCGCAGCTGCGTGGCTTGCTGCCTGCTGGCTGCGGACCGGCGCGTCATTCTAATCCCGCCCTGTGACAAAACCTGCACAGTCCGGGCGAGGGAAATGCTCTTCACTGCGATCGCAAAAATTTGCGGGCCGGCTCAGAACGCCATGTCGAATGCCACCTCGCCCTGCACGCCGACCTGGTAGGCCGAGACGCGGCGCTCGAAGAAGTTGGCCAGTTCCTGCACGTCCTGCAGGTCCATGAAGTCGAACGGGTTCTTCGCGCCGTATTTCTTCGGCATGTCGAGCTGGGCGAAACGCTGGTCGGCGCAGTACTCCAGGTACTGGCGCATGTCCCTCACCGACATGCCGGCCACGCCGCCGGACAGCACGTCCTCGGCGAACTGGGTCTCGCAGGCGATCGCGTCTTCCATCATCTCCTCGACCTGCGCGCGCATCGCATCGTCGAACAGTTCCGGTTCCTGCGCGCGCACGGTGCGCACGACGTCGAACGCGAAGGCCATGTGCCCGCTCTCGTCGCGGAACACCCAGTTGGTGCCGGCGGCGAGGCCGTGCAGCAGGCCGCGCGAGCGCAGGTAGTAGACGTAGGCGAACGCGGCGTAGAAGAACAGCCCCTCGATGCAGGCGGCGAAGCAGATCAGGTTGAGCAGGAACTGGCGCCGATGCTCGCGCGTCTCCAGCCGGCGCAGGTCCTGGATCGAGTCGATCCACCTGAAGCAGAACGCGCCTTTCTGCCGGATCGACGGGATCGTCCCGATCGCCGCGAACGCACCGTTGCGCTCGGCGGGATCGGCGATGTAGGTGTCCAGCAGGGTGAGGTAGAACTGCACGTGCAACGCTTCTTCATACAGCTGGCGCGACAGGTATCGAATCTGTTTCATCGCATCACTCGCTGTCGCCCTCCAGAAGATAAGGTATCAACGGAGGCGACAACTAGCCTGACATGGAGGGCCGATGTCGCATCGGGTCGGGCACCGACGCACACAACATATCGGGCGGCATATCGGGCGGCCCGGGCAGGGTCAACTCGATATGTTGTGCATTTGCTATGAATGAGTTACGTGCCCTTGCCGTCTGGCCTGTCGACACGGATCCACGTCGTCACTTTTTTTCGGCGGGCTTCAGGGCATAGCTCACTTTGTTGCCGGTCAGCTTGATATGACCTTTTTGCGTCAGACGATTGACCACGGCTTCAAGTGTTGTCCCGGCCAGCTTGGGCGTGAACCACGATGCAATTGAGGATCGAAGGGTCTTGAGGCTCGCGGGTTTGGATTTCTTCATCCCGGCGAGGCGGGCAAGCGTCTCATCGACCCGTTGCTGCACAGGGTCGATTTTGGGTAAGGCTTTGGGAGGTGTGGCGACTTGTGCAGCGCCCTGAGACTTCGTCGAGGATGCTTCATGTGGCGGAGTAAAGCTGATGACAAGCTTGCTCGTGGCCTTTTTCGCTGGTGTCACTGGCACCGCGGCCGTTGGAGTGGTCTTGGCGGCACCATCAAGGCTCTTGACCCGTCGGCATGCCATCTTCAGTGTCGTGATGTGCTTGATCAGCGGGTCGAAACCACCATCTTTCGAGACGATGGTAAATCGAGCGTCTGGGTGCAGGGCCGCCAATTGGCCAACGTAGAATGAGATATGAAAATCGAGCGCGTTGGGGCCGTTGCCGACGATCTGTATGTACCTTACGTCATCGCCGAATGGTTGCAGCGCCTTGGTAAGTTCCAATGATATTTTCGATTGCTGCTGCCCCAGGAAAATGTAGATCCGGCACGTGCCGGGCTTTAGCGGCCCCAGACTTTCTGGCTGCACATTCTCAAAGTCGACCAGGACGAAATGCAGGCTCATGTCACTCCCTGACTGATTGATCTGGTCTCACAGCGCGTCGAGATCCAGCTCGCCGGTGCGGATGCGGATCACCTGTTCCAGCGTACTGACGAAGATCTTGCCGTCGCCGATCTTGCCGGTGCGGGCGGAAGACTGGATCGCTTCCAGCACGCGGTCGAGCTGATCGTCGGCCACCGCCACTTCGAGCTTGATCTTGGGCAGGAAGTCGACCACGTACTCGGCACCGCGATACAGCTCGGTATGGCCTTTCTGGCGGCCGAAACCCTTCACTTCGGTGACCGTGATGCCCTGCACGCCGACTTCGGCCAGCGCTTCGCGCACGTCGTCCAGCTTGAATGGCTTGATGATCGCCACGACCAGCTTCATGGGTGATTCCTTGAAAGGCCTCGGTTGGGCCGAAGGTGCATTCTGCCTGTCCGGCGGGTGATTGTCGCACCGGGAACGGCACGTGTAGGACAATCCCTACAGTTTTTGACGGAGCATACCGATGGCGCGCCCGATTTCCCTTCACCTAGTATTTACCTCGACGAGCTCGAGGCGCTATCCATGATGGATAGGCAGGATATCGACAAGATTGCCCTGCGACTTGTGTCGTTGGTACCGCCAGGGGTGGCACAGGCGCATCAGGATTTGCGAACCAACTTCCAGGACGTTCTGGCGCAGGGACTGCGCCGCCTCGACCTGGTCACCCGCGAAGAATTCGAAGTCCAGTCCCAGGTACTGGCGCGCACCCGCGCCAAGGTCGACGAATTGGAGCGACGCGTGGCCGAACTGGAGGCTACGGTGGCTGCCCGCGCGGGTCAGTGACAAACCACCTCCCGGGAGCCGCCTCCGATCCGTCACCCTCACCCCGAGAACGATCGGAGGCGGTTATTTATTGGCACTGCTGGATGGAGTCGCTTGATGATCGTTTCTGTCAGCGACCCATCCTCCATGCGTCAGCGATCAGCCGCCGCATGAGTCTCGCCGTCACCCTCAGCCGCGCCCAGGAAGGGATCGCCGCACCGCAGGTGATGGTCGAGGTACACCTTTCCGGCGGCTTGCCGTGCACGAATATCGTCGGCCTGCCCGAGGCCGCGGTGCGCGAGGCGCGCGATCGCGTGCGCGTGGCGATCCAGAACACCGCCTTCGAATACCCCGGACGCCGCGTCACCGTGAATCTGGCGCCGGCCGAACTGCCCAAGGACGGTGGCCGCTTCGACCTGCCGATCGCGCTGGGCATCCTCGCCGCCAGCGGACAGGTGCCGCGCGAGAAGCTGGACGACTGCGAATTCCTCGGCGAGCTGGCGCTGACCGGCTCGCTGCGCAGCGTCTCCGGCGTGCTGCCGGCGCTGCTGCGCGCACGGGCGCGCGGGCGCCGCGTGGTGGTGCCGCGCGAGAACGCCGCCGAAGCGGCGCTGGTGCCGGACGTGGACGTGCGCGTGGCCGACACCCTGGCCGAGGTATGCGGCTGGTTGCGCGGTGCGCACGAGCTGTCGATGCCGGTAGGCATCCCCAGCAATGGCGGTGCCGACGACGGGCCGGACCTGGCCGACGTGCGCGGCCAGTTGCAGGCGCGGCGCGCGCTGGAGATCACCGCCGTCGGCGGCCATCACCTCTTGCTGGTGGGTCCGCCGGGCACCGGCAAGACCATGCTGGCCGAGCGCCTGCCCGGCATCCTGCCGCCGCTGTCGGAATCGGAGGCGCTGGAAACCTGCGCCGTACTGTCGGTGGCCGGGCAGGTGACCGACCTGGCGCGCTGGCGCCGGCGTCCCTTTCGCGCGCCGCACCACACCGCGTCGGCGGTGGCGCTGGTCGGCGGCGGTTCGTATCCGCGCCCGGGCGAGATCTCGCTGGCGCATAACGGCGTGCTGTTCCTGGACGAGTTGCCCGAGTTCAGCCGGCACGTGCTGGAAGTGCTGCGCGAGCCGATGGAATCCGGCCACATCTTGATTTCGCGGGCGGCGCGGCAGTCGACCTTTCCCGCGCAGTTCCAGCTGGTCGCGGCGATGAATCCCTGCCCGTGCGGCTACGCCGGCGACCCGCGTTGCCAGTGCACGCCGGACCAGATCCAGCGCTACCGCGCACGCATCTCCGGGCCGCTGCTCGATCGCATCGACCTGTGCGTGGAAGTGCCGCCGGTGCCGCTGGCGGAGCTGGGCACGCCACGCAATGAGCGCGACGAGGATTCCGCCACGGTGCGCGCGCGCGTACTCAGGGCGCGCCGGCAATCGCTGATGCGGGCGGGGCGACCGAATGCCGAGATCAGCACGCGCGAACTGGAGCGCGACTGCGCGCTGGGCCCCGCCGAGCGGCGCTGGTTCGAGAACGCACTGGAACGGCTCGGCCTGTCCGCACGCGCCTATCACCGCGTGCTGCGGGTGGCCCGCACGATCGCCGACCTCGACGGCGGCGCCGCCCTGCTGGAGCGCGAGCACCTGGCCGAGGCGCTGCAGTACCGCCGCTTCTGAGTTTCGGCCGCCGGCTGGACGTCTCCGCCGCTGCATGTTTCGATAGCGGCCTGATCCCCCCAAAGGACCGCGATGACCATCGAGCTTGGCCTGATGCTCGCCGGCATGCTGATGATCGGCTTCCTGGCGCAGTGGCTGGCATGGCGGGTCAGGCTGCCGGCGATCGTGTTCCTGCTGCTGGCCGGCATCGTGCTGGGGCCGGTCACCGGCGTGCTTGATCCGGACAAGCTGCTCGGCGAGCTGCTGTTCCCGACCGTGTCGCTGGCGGTGGCGCTGATCCTGTTCGAGGGCAGCCTGACCCTGCGTTTCCATGAACTGCCGGGAATCGGCAAGGCGGTGCGCGGGCTGGTCAGCTACGGTGCGATCGCTTCGCTTCTGCTGCTGGCGTGGGCTGCCCATCTCGTCGCCGGCCTGGCCTGGCCGATCGCGCTGCTGTTCGGCGCATTGGCCTGCGTCACCGGGCCGACCGTGATTGCGCCGATGCTGCGCACCCTGCGCCCGAACGCGCGCATCGCCAATACGCTGCGCTGGGAAGGCATCGTGATCGACCCGCTGGGCGCGCTGTTCGCGGTGCTGATCTACGAGGCGATCGTGTCGCGCCAGGAGGACCACACCATCGGCATCTTCGTGGCGACGATCGGCTGCGGCGCAGTGATCGGCGCGTTGTCCGCCTGGCTGATGGCGTTCTTCCTGCGCCGCCAGATGATCCCCGAGTACCTGCAGAACTACGCCGTGCTGGCCGCGGTGCTGCTCGCCTTCAGCCTGTCCAACACGATCACCCACGAGTCGGGGCTGCTGGCGGTGACGATCATGGGCATCGCGCTGGGCAACCTGCGTGGCGTGCATATCGACGACATCCTCGATTTCAAGGAGAGCCTCACCACGGTGCTGGTGTCGCTGCTGTTCATCCTGCTGGCAGCGCGGCTGCACTGGCCGCTGCCGGACGGCATGCTGGGCGCGGGCATCGCCCTGTTCGTGATCGCGCAGCTGGTGGTGCGGCCGCTGACCGTGGCGATCGCCAGTTTCGGCAGTGGGTTGAATTGGCGCGAGCGCGCGCTGATCGGCTGGGTGGCGCCGCGCGGCATCGTGGCGGCGTCGGTGTCGGCCCTGTTTGCGTTGCGCCTGGATGAGCTCGGCGTGGCCGGTGCGGAAGCGCTGGTGCCGCTGGTGTTCACCCTGATCATCGGCACGGTGATCCTGCAGAGCGCCACCGCGCGGCCGCTGGCGATCTGGTTGAAGGTGGCCGAGCCGGAGCCGCGCGGCGTGCTGGTCTTCGGTTCAGACCCGGTGGCTCGCGCGATCGGCAAGTCGTTGCACGAGGCCGGTTTCCGCGTGGTGCTGGCCGACGACGACTGGGATGGCATACGGCTGGCGCGGATGGAAGGACTGGTCACGTTCTTCGGCAATCCGGCTTCGCCGCATGCCGAACGCCACCTCGACCTCACCGGCATCGGCCGATTGCTGGCGGTATCGACGCACCGCGAGCGCAACTCGCTGGCCTGCGTGCACTACCGGCAGGAGTTCGGGCGCGAGAAGGTGTATCGGCTGCGCAACCTCACGCCGCAGGAGAACACCGACCGCGCCGCGCTGGCCGGCAGCCTGCTGGCGCCGCCGCTGTTCGACGAGGAGATGACCCATGGCCGTTTCGCCGACCTGCTGGCGCTGGGCTGGCGGATCAAGTCGACCCGGCTCAGCAGCACCTTCGACTGGCCGCACTTCATCGAGCAATACGGCTCGAACAGCGTGCTGATGTTCGGCGTGGAGGAGAAGGGCGCGCTGCGCGTGGCCTCGGCCAAGCGCGAACTGGAGCCGAGGCCGGGCTGGACGGTGATCGCGCTCGTACCGGAAAGCAGGGGTGAGGAATGAGGAGTGAGAAGTGAGAGAAAGCAGGGCGCGCCGAGCTTGGGCTTTCTCTCCTCACTTCTCTTTCCTCACTCCCCGCTCTTATGCCACAGCCTGGCGGAACTGCGCTTCCTCGGTCGAGCCTTTCAGCGCGGTGGTCGAGGACTGGCCCTGCTGGATCGCCTGGGTCACCTGGTCGAAGTAGCCGGTGCCCACTTCGCGCTGGTGCTTCACCGCGGTGAAGCCGCGCTCGGCGGCGGCGAATTCCTTTTCCTGCAGGTCGACGAAGGCGCTCATCTGGCGGCGCGCGTAGCCGTGCGCCAGGTCGAACATGCCGTAGTTGAGGCTGTGGAAGCCGGCCAGGGTGATGAACTGGAACTTGTAGCCCATCGCGCCCAGTTCCTTCTGGAAGTTGGCGATGGTGGCGTCGTCCAGGTTCTTCTTCCAGTTGAAGCTGGGCGAGCAGTTGTAGGCCAGCATCTTGCCGGGGAATTTCGCGTGGATCGCCTCGGCGAAACGGCGCGCGTCGTCCAGGTTCGGCTTGCTGGTTTCGCACCAGATCAGGTCGGCGTACGGCGCGTAGGCAAGGCCGCGGCTGATCGCCTGGTCCAGGCCGGGCTTGACGCGGAAGAAGCCCTCGACGGTGCGCTCGCCGGTGATGAACGGCTGGTCGTTCGCGTCGATGTCGGAGGTGAGCAGGTCGGCGGCGTCGGCGTCGGTGCGCGCCACCAGCAGGGTCGGCACGCCGGCGACGTCGGCGGCGAGGCGCGCCGCGTTCAACTTGTCCACCGCCTCGCGGGTCGGCACAAGCACCTTGCCGCCCATGTGGCCGCACTTCTTCACCGAAGCCAGCTGATCCTCGAAGTGCACGCCGGCAGCGCCGGCCTCGATCATCGCCTTCATCAGCTCGAACGCGTTCAGCACGCCGCCGAAGCCGGCCTCGGCGTCGGCCACGATCGGCACCAGCCAGTCGCAGTCGTCCTTGCCTTCGGCATGGTGCAACTGGTCGGCGCGCAGCAGGGTGTTGTTGATCCGTTTCACCACCAGCGGCACCGAGTTGGCCGGGTACAGCGACTGGTCCGGGTACATCTCGCCGGCCACGTTGGCATCGGCGGCGACCTGCCAGCCGCTCAGGTAGATCGCCTGCAGGCCGGCCTTGACCTGCTGCATCGCCTGGTTGCCGGTGAGCGCGCCCAGCGCGTTGACGAAGTCTTCCTGGTGCAGCGACTTCCACAGCCGCTCGGCACCGCGGCGGGCCAGCGAGTGCTCGACCGCGACGGTGCCGCGCAGGCGCACCACGTCCTCGGCGGAGTAGTTGCGCTGCACGCCGGTCCAGCGCGGGTTGTTGTTCCAGTCCAGGGTGATCTGTTCGGCGGTGGGCAGGGTGGTCTTCATGGCGTGGCTCCGGTGCAAGGGGTTTCATGTGGGAGCGGCTTCAGTCGCGATGCTCTCGTCGCGGCTGAGCCGCTCCCACAGGGTCAGGCGAGTTGGTCGTAAGCGGGCAGGGTGAGGAAGTCGCCAAGCGTGCTGGCGTGGGTCATCGCCGAGAGCAGGGCGGCGGCATCGTCGGCGCGGGCGGCGCCGGGATGCTGGCTGTCACGCAGGCGATGGACGTGGGTGGCCACGGCGTGATCGAACAAGGCGAAGTCGATCGGCGCATGATCCGGAAACTCGAGATCCCCGTGATGCAGCCATTGCCAGAGTTGCGCACGCGCGATCTCGGCGGTGGCGGCGTCCTCCATCAGGTGATGGATCGGCACGCAGCCCAGGCCGTCCAGCCAGGCCGCGGTGTAGCGCAGGCAGACCTCGACGTTGTTGTCGAAGCCGGCGCGGGTGATCGTGCCGTTCGGCGCGGCGAGCAGTTGCTCGCGAGTCACCTGCACGTCCTCGCGCAACACGCCGAGCTGGTTCGGCCCCGGCATGTACCGATCGAAAATTTCCTGCGCCACCGGCACCAGCGCCGGATGCGCGACCCAGGTGCCGTCGTGGCCGGCCTGCACTTCGCGCAGCTTGTCCGCACGCACTTTCGCCAGTGCCACCTCGTTCGCCGCGTCGTCACCCTTGATCGGGATCTGCGCGGCCATGCCGCCCATCGCGAACGCGCCGCGGCGATGGCAGGTCTGGATCAGCAGCTCGGAATAGGCCTTCAGGAACGGCGCGGTCATCTGCACCTGGCCGCGCTCGGGCAGCAGGCGGTCGCGATGGCCGCGCAGGGTTTTCAGGTACGAGAAGATGTAATCCCAGCGGCCGCAATTGAGGCCGACCGCGCGGCGGCGCAGCGCGTGCAGGATCTCGTGCATCTGGAACGCCGCAGGCAGCGTCTCGATCAGCACGGTGGCCTTCATCGTGCCGACCGGCAGCTGCAACTCGTCCTCCGCCGCGGCCATC
>CAVPQF010000132.1:0-53379 GCA_963707225.1 uncultured Gammaproteobacteria bacterium | reverse complement strand
GGCCAACGGGCCAGTTAAGTTTCCCTCAGAAGCGCCTGCAATTCTGGCCATGCACCGGGGTCTATATCGCCCGCACCGGCAGCACGATCATCGTCATGCCGTCGAACTGCATCTCACGCTGCACCGCGTAGGCCGTCTGGTTGTGCAGCAGGCGAGTCATCCAGTTTTCGTTCGGGAACACCAGCTTTCCGCTGAAGAACACGCACTGCGGGTAGTCCTTCCGCGCCTTGCGGGCCATCTCCATCATCAGCTCGACCGCGTCCGGACCGATCCGGTACTCGCCGACCGCGTAGCAGCCCTGGCCGCGCGCGAGCCGGACAAACCGGTGCTGGAGCGTGCGATGCACGAGTACTACCGGCGCTGGCGTTTCCGCCATCCGTCGTCGGCCGACCTGCGCGCCACCCTGGCCGAGGTCTCCGGCAAGCCGAAGGTGGTTGACGCAATCTTCGAGCAGTACGTCTACGGCACCGCGCAGATCGACGACCGGATCGCCAGCATCGACACTACCGAAGTGCTGCCGCAGGCCGGCAGCACGCTGAAGGACGGCAAGCGCAGCGAGCTCGACAGCGACGCTCTGGACAAGCAGGTTGACAAACAGCGCGAGGCGTGGGACAAGGCCCATCCGGACGCGAAGCCGGGCAGCGGGCCGTTCCCGTGGCACAGCACCGTCACCGTGCGCCGCGACGGCGTGCCGGTGCCGCAGCTGCTGCGGGTGAAGTTCGCGGACGGCAGCAGCGAGGACGTGCGCTGGAACGATGACCGCCGCTGGGCCCGCTTCGATTTCACCAGGCCGTCCAAGGTGGTTTCCGCCACGCTCGATCCCGAGCAGAAGATCTACCTGGATGCGAACAAGCTCAACGACAGCCGGACGACCAAGGCCGACGGCAGCGCCTCGCGCCGCTGGAGCGCGGATGCCGCGTCCCTGTTGCAGGTCTTCTATGCCTTGGTGGGGTCGCTGTGATGATGAACAAACGTGCTTCCCGTCCGGTGGACCTTGGCGCCGCCATGCGTGCCCCGCTGGCTGCCATGCAATGGCGCCTGCTGTTGCTGTGGACCCTGTTGCTGCTGCTGCCGACCGCGGTGGTCAGCCTGCCGTTGTGGCGCAGCCTGAGCGGGCTGCTCGACCATTCGGTACATGCGCAGGCGTGGGCTGAGCGGTTCAGTCCGCTGATGTTCGGCGACACCATGTCGGCGCTGAGCGACGATACCGGCTGGATCAGCGGCGTGGCGATCCTCGGCCTGCTGCTGACCCTGCTGCTGTCGCCCTTCCTCAACGGCATGCTGGTCGGCGCCGGCCGCGCCAGCCGCGTGCTGGGCTTCGGCCACCTGCTCCAGTGCGGCATCGTCGAATACGGCCGCATGCTCCGCCTGATGCTGTGGTCGATCGTGCCGTACGCCGTGATGGCAGCGTTGATCGGCGTGGCCTTCGACGCGGTGGACCGGGCCGACACCAGGGTCGTGCTGGAATCGCAGGCGGACCGCACGTCGCACCTGGCGATCGGGCTGGCCGTGCTGCTGTTCGTGCTGGCGCAGGCCATCGTGGAGTCGGGGCGTGCCGCGTTCATCGCCGACGGCAACCTGCGTTCGTCCACCCGTGCGTTCGGTCGCGGCTTCATGCAGTTGCTGCGGCGGCCGTTCAGCACGCTGCTGTGCTATTTGCTGATCAGCGCGGTGGGTTACGCGGTGGCGCTGGCGCTCGGCGTGGGCCGCGTGCACACCCCGGCGCTCGGCGTGACCGGCCTGGTGCTGGCGATACTGCTGGCGCAGCTGGTGGTGCTGGTGCTGGGCTGGGTGCGCGTGGCCCGGGTGTTCGCCCTGGCCGAAGTGGCACGCTCGCTGTCGTCGTCGCGACGCGGCAGTGGTTTGCCGCAGGCGTTGTAGGCCGTTCTTCACTGCCTTGCCGGCACCTGCCGGCGGGGCGATGGATCAGCCGTAGGCGCGGCGGTGTTCGCGGTGCGGCGGGTAGTAGGCGAACACGTGGCTGTGGCTGCCGTAGAAATCCATGTCCTCGATGTGCTCGCCGCCGAGTCGCTCGGCGACCCGGTCGGAGGCTTCGTTGCCGATCCGCACCAGGCTGATCACGCGCTGGACGCGCAACTGGTTCCAGGCGAATTCGAGCACGGCATTGCCCGCCTCGGTGGCGTAGCCGTGGTGGCGATGCTCGGGCTTCAGCATCCAGCCCATTTCCAGGTCCGGCCAGCCATCGGGGTACATCAGACCGGCGCGGCCGATGAACTCGCCGCTGCCTTTCAGCTCCAGCGCCCACATGCCGAAGCCGCGCAGCTGCCAGTGGCCGAGCAGCATCGCCAGCGAGCGCCAGGCGTTGGTGCGGTCCAGCGGTTCGCCGTCGCCGATCCAGCGCGTGCTGTCCGGGTCGGCCAGCATCGCGGCGTAGTCGTCGAAGTGCCGCTCGGTGAGTGCGGTGAGGCGCAGGCGCGCCGTTTCAATGGTTGGGATATCGAACATCACGATCAACGGTGGGCGGCAGCCAGCAGTTCAGCCAGTGCATGAGTGCTGCTGGCAAGGCTCTCTTGCCAGGACAATCCCGTGATTGTCTCACCTGTGATCGAATCGACAAAATCCTCGGCCTGGCCGGGCGGCAGCAGGTGCCGGTAGTCCACGGTGATCTCGCTGCCGGCGGGCAGCTCGGCCAGGGCAAACACGAAACCCAGGTGCCACAGCCCGTTCGGCGTGAAGCTGTGGTTGATGTAGCACTCGTCCGGCCAGTCCGGCGACAGCGTGTAGCGGTCCTCGAACCAGCGCGCGCTGGCGTGGAACTGCGCGCGGAGCTCCGGCGACGCCATGATGTCGGCGTAACGGAAGGTCTGCTCGATGCCGTCCGGCGCGGTGATGATGCGCCCAGCCGCCACGGTTTCGTCGAGGAACAGGCCGTTGCCGGCGCCACGGATGGCGGAGGCGGCGATGTGGTAACGCGGCAGGATCATGGCGGCATGGCGGACGGGAAGGGCGCGCGAGTGTAGCGCAAGCGGCGCGGCCCGCCGTGGGCCGCGCCGCCCGGGTTCCCGGCTGGCGGGAACCGTCCTGCCGGCTACTCGGCCGCTGTCTCCGCAACGGCGGCCTTTTTGCTCTTGTGCGCCGTTCTGGCGGGTGCGTCCGTTCCGGCGTCGGCCGTGGCAGCTCCGTCGGTCAGCAGGATGGCGGCCCGGTTGCGCTCGATCGTGGCCTTGCCGATGCCCTTGACGTGGTTGAGGTCGTCGGCCTTCTTGAACGGGCCATGGGCTTCGCGCCAGGCCACGATGGCCTCGGCCCTGGACTGGCCGATGCCGTCCAGCGACTTGGCGATGGCGGCTGCATCCGCCTGGTTGATGTTGACCGGCGTGGCGGCGAGCAGCAGGCCCGGTACGGCAAGGGCGAATGCGAGGGCGACAGCGACGAATTTGTTGAACATGGCCTTTCTCCTTGGACGATGGATGACGGCATCCCGGTGCCGCCGGCGCACTATGGCGCCGTGGTGCCGGGCCGCGCAGTCGGAGGCGCCGCAAGGTCGGCGTGCGCGATGGTCGCTTTCATCTGTGGGCGGCTTCCGGTCGCGTGTCGGTGTGGCCGAAGTGCGGCTGTTACAATGCCGGTCTTGTCCGCCTGATGGAGCTTGACCATGGATACCGCCCGCCTTTCGCGCTTCGTCAGCGGCTTGTGGGACGACGAGATCGTGCCGCAGCTGGTTGAATACATTCGTATTCCCAACAAGTCGCCGATGTTCGACAGGGATTGGGCGGCGCACGGCCACATGGACGCCGCGGTGAAGCTGATGGGAACCTGGGCGCGCTCCAAGCTGAGCCAGTTGCCGGGCGCCACGCTGGAAGTGGTGCGGCTGGAGGGGCGCACGCCGCTCATCTATATCGAGGTGCCGGGCCAGGGCGACGACACCGTCATGCTGTACGGCCACCTGGACAAGCAGCCGGAAATGACCGGCTGGGCCGATGGCCTCGGCCCGTGGACGCCGGTGCTCAAGGGCGACAAGCTGTACGGTCGCGGCGGCGCCGACGACGGCTACGCGATTTTCGGTTCGCTGGCGGCGCTGCTGGCGCTGCACGAGCAGGGCATCCCGCACGCGCGCTGCGTGGTGATGATCGAGGCCTGCGAGGAGTCCGGCAGCTACGACCTGCCGTTCTACGTCGACCACCTGGCCGCGCGCATCGGCAGCCCGTCGCTGGTGGTGTGCCTGGATTCCGGCTGCGGCAACTACGACCAGCTGTGGCTGACCACCTCACTGCGCGGCATGACCGGCGGCAACCTCAGCGTGCAGGTGCTGGAAGAAGGCGTGCACTCGGGCGACGCGTCCGGCGTGGTGCCGTCGAGCTTCCGCATCCTGCGCGAATTGCTGTCGCGGCTGGAGGATCCGCAAACCGGCGCGGTCAAGCCGAAGGAGCTGTACGTCGATATCCCGCAGCAGCGCATCGACCAGGCGAAGCTGTCGGCCGAGGTCCTCGGCGACGATATTTACGACAAGTTCCCGTGGGTCGACGGCATGCAGCCGGTCACCACGGATCTGGCCGAGCTGGTGCTCAACCGCACCTGGCGTCCGCAGTTGGCGGTGACCGGCATCGGCGGCATACCGTCGCTGGAAAGCGCCGGCAACGTGTTGCGCCCGTTCACCGCGGTGAAGCTGAGCCTGCGCGTGCCGCCCACGTTGAACGGCGCCAAGGCCGGCGAGTTCGTCAAGCAACTGCTGGAGAAGGACCCGCCGTACGGCGCCAGGGTCACTTTCACGCTGGAAAAAGACGGCAGCGGCTGGAACGCACCCGCACTGTCGCCGTGGCTGGAGCAGGCGGTCAGCGACGCCTCGCAGCATTACTTTGGCGCGCCGGCCGCCTACATGGGCGAAGGCGGCAGCATCCCGTTCATGGGCATGCTGGGCGAGAAATTCCCGAAGGCGCAGTTCCTGATCACCGGCGTGCTCGGTCCGCATTCCAACGCGCACGGCCCGAACGAGTTCCTGCACATCCCCACCGGCAAGAAGGTCAGCATGGTGGTGGCCGAGGTGGTGGCGCGCCATCACCAGCAGGGCAGCAAGGCCTGAGCGCGATCGTCGGGCCATGAGCATGGACACCGGCTGGCTGGCCGACAACTGGGCGCAGATCTGCCGCCGCGTCGACGCGGCGTGCCGCGAGGCCGGCCGTGCCCCGGCCGAGGTGGCCATCCTGCCGGTCAGCAAGACCTTCGGCCCGGAACTGATCCGCGCCGGCGTGGCGCTGGGCATGCGCCGCTTCGGCGAGAACAAGGTGCAGGAGATCCGTGACAAGGCCGCGCCGCTGGCCGATTGCGGCATCGACTGGGTGATGATCGGCCACCTGCAGACCAACAAGGCGAAGGACGTGGCGCAACTGGTCAGCGAGGTGCAGTCGCTGGACCGGCTGGAGCTGGCCAAGGCGCTGGATCGGCGGCTGCAGCACGAGGGCCGCGCGATCGACGTGCTGGTGCAGGTGAAGACATCCACCGAACCCAGCAAATACGGTCTGCCGCCTGAACAGCTGCCGGGTTTCCTGAACGTGCTGCGCGGTTACGACACCTTGCGCGTGCGCGGCCTGATGACCCTGGCGATCCATTCCAGCGAGCCGGTCGAAGTGCGTGCCTGCTTCCGCCTGCTGCGCGAGCTGCGCGACCGGGCCATCGCACAAGGCCATGACGTTCAAAGACTTTCCATGGGCATGAGCAGCGATTTCCCGCTCGCCATCGCCGAAGGCGCGAGCGAGGTGCGGATCGGCACGGCCATCTTCGGCAACCGGCCGTATCCGGACTCGTATTACTGGCCGGAGCCGCCGGCGAAGATATAAATGTTGTTGAATCAACGGTCTGGACGAAACGTGCACTCCGTCGCCGTTTTTTGAAACGGCAGGGTTCAGTTAACCTCAATCCAACATCCGGGACTCCCCTTCTTGTTAAGTTCACTACTTCGTCACGTCGTCGGCTCTGCCGTGCGGCCAATCCCGTGAACAGCAAGAGATTTTTCCCGGCATGCCGATCAAGCCACTGACTGCCGCCGCCGCACTCGCCTTCGCGCTGCTGGCATCCGGTTCGCTTCAAGCCAGGAATATCCCCGCTCCCGTCATCGACAGCACGGTGGTCGCCGGCCTTGGTTCGCCCCTGCTGGGCCAACTGCCCGCCTTCAACCCGGCGCCCTCGCTGGCGCAATCGGTGGTTCCCGACGCCGCGACGGTGCTCGCCGGCGCCGCAACGGAACAACAGCCTGCCGATGCCGCAACGGACAAGCAGGACGCGGCAGCGGCCGCTGCCAGCGCGGACATCACCGACCTGCGCAAGTCGCTGATCGCGATGGCGATGAAGCTGCGCGATACCCGCTACGTGCGCGGCGGGCGCGATCCTTCCACCGGTTTCGATTGCAGCGGTTTCGTCCGCTACGTATTCGCCCATGCGATCGGCATGCAGTTGCCGAACAACTCCGCCTCGCAGTTCCTGGCCGGCCTGAAGGTCAAGAAGGCCGACATGCAGCCGGGCGACCTGGTGTTCTTCCGCACCCACGGCAAGCGGCGCATCTCGCACGTGGGCATCTACATCTCGAACGGCCGCTTCATCCACTCGCCGTCCGCCGGGAAGTCGGTGGAGATCTCCAGCCTGCACGAGAGCTACTGGGCCAAGCGTTTCGCCGGCGCCAAGCGCCCGGAAGCGATGGCGCAGGTGGCCGGCAAGGGCTGAGCTGCCGTCGCCAGCTTCCACGCGAAGCCGCCGCAAGGCGGCTTTTTGCTTGCCGCCGCAGATGAACGATTGCCGCAGGGTACGGTCAGCTGCGGAACGCCGCCGTATGCTGTGCCTGACTCCATGGAAACTGCCTGATGCCTTTTGACTTGCCGCCCGTCACACGCAACCTGCTGATTGCCAATGTGGCGGTATTCCTGCTGCAACAGGTGATGGGCCAGCTTCTGATGGTGTATTTCGCATTGTGGCCGCTGGGCTCCGGCCTGTTCGGGGTGTGGCAGATCGTCACCAGCGCGTTCATGCATGGCAGCATCACCCACATCCTGTTCAACATGCTCGCGCTGTACATGTTCGGCGGCACGATCGAGCGCACCTTCGGCGCGCGCAACTTCACCGTCTACTACTTCGTCTGCGCGATCGTCGCTTCGCTGCTGCAACTGGCGGTGCTGTGGTTCTTCCCGCCGCCGCAGTACGGCCCCACGCTGGGCGCCTCCGGCGCGATCTTCGGCCTGCTGCTGGCATTCGGCCTGCTGTACCCGCACGAGAAGGTGATGCTGATCTTCCTGCCGATCCCGATGCCGGCGTGGCTGTTCGTGATCCTCTATGCCGCCGCCGAACTGACCATGGGCGTGACCGGGATCGAGCCGGGCGTCGCCCATTTCGCCCATCTCGGCGGCATGCTGGGTGGCCTCGTGCTGATCCAGTACTGGCGCGGGCGGCTGCCGTGGAAGCCGAAACGGCGCCTGCTGCGCTGAAAAGGTGAGCCGGCGGTGGCCGCGTAGGGCGGGCAGTGTCCGCTGCTCGTGGCTGTGATGCATGGCCGAAAAGCCGGCGGGCAGTGCCCGCCCTGCGACTGTGGCACCGAGGTGGGCCTCAGCGCAGCGCCAGGAAATCCGCGCTGACCACGAAGCGCACCGCATCCAGCCGCAGGCGCGATTGCGGCAGTGCGGCCAGCAGCTCGGAGCGTTCGGCGGCGATGGCCGCGATTTCCGCCTCGCTGACCGACGGGTTCACCGCGTGCAGCGCCCGCAGGCGCGACAGTTCCGCATCCAGTGTCTCCGTGGCCAGGTTCACGGCCTCGTCGATGCGCGCCTGTCCGCGGGTGCCGGCCAGTGTCTCGGCGCGCTCCAGCATCGGCGGCACCAGCTTGCCGAGGAATTTGCGGTAGCGCGCCACCTCGATGTTGCGGTCGCTGGCCTTGCGCAGCGCGATCTCGCTGGGCGCGAAATCGGCCCGCTCGGCGAGCCGGGTGTCGACGGTGACCACGATCGGCAGGATCGGCAGGAAGCGCTCGGCGTCGAGCCGGCGGTCGGCCACGCATTCCAGCACGAACACCGCCTGCAGCAGCGCGGTACGCGGCGACAGCACGTCGTCGACCATGAACGCGGCGTTGCCCTGCTCGCCGGACAGCGCCAGATCCATGGCGCCGGCGACCAGCGGGTGGTCGAGCCGCAGCAGCGGCAACTCCTCGCGCGACAGCGCCACCTCGCGCGCGAACGTCACCGACTGCGGGCCCTCGGCGAAGCCGGGCAGGGCGTCGGTGGACAGGTATTGTGGGTCGAGCAGCAGCACCTGACCGCCGAGTTCCTCGGCGTGGATGCCGAAGGCCTCCAGCAGGCGCTGCACGAACGCATCGCGGCCCGGATCGTGGTCTTCGCGGGCGAAGGCCTGCTGCAGTTCGTCGGCGTGCAGGTCGCGGCTGGCCGCCAGTTCCAGCAGGTGATCGCGGCCGCCGCGGATCAGCCGGGCCATCTGCTCGTGGCTGGCGCGGGTCTCGGCCAGCAGCGCGTCCAGTTCCTGGTCGCGGTTGTCGTCGCCGCGGGCGTGCTCGTCGGCCAGCCGGGTCAGCGTCTCGCCATAGCGGCGCAGCAGTTCGCGGCCGTCGGCCGGGCTCATGCGGAAGGCGTCGACGCCTTCGTCGTACCAGCGCGCCAGCACGTGCTGGGCGCTGTCCGCCACGGCCAGGATATGGATGTCGATGTCGTGCTTCTGGCCGATCCGGTCGAGCCGGCCGATGCGCTGTTCGAGCAGGTCGGGGTCCAGCGGCAGATCCCACAGGATCAGCCGGTGCGCGAACTGGAAGTTGCGGCCTTCCGAGCCGATCTCCGAACACAGCAGCAGTCGCGCACCGTCGGGCTGGGCGAAGTACGCGGCGTTGCGATCGCGTTGCACGATGCTGAGGCCTTCGTGGAAACGCGCCACGCCGATGCCGCTCTTCGTGCGCAGCGTTTCCTCCAGCGCCAGCACCTTGGCCTGGCTGCGGCAGATCAGCAGGAACTTGTCCTGCGGGTGCCGATCGAGCAGGGCGATCAGGGCGTCGATGCGCGGGTCGACGGCGTAGTCGACCTCGATCAATGCCGGCGGCTGCTGGATGTCGGCGTGGAATTCGGCCAGCAGCGCCTGGCGCGTGCTCTCGTCGAGCCGGTCGGCGTCCAGCAGGTGCCATTCGGGCAGGCGCTTCGGGAAGCCGCCGACGCCGGCGCGGTTGTTGCGGAACATCGCGCGGCCGGTGCCGTGGCGGTCGATCAGCGCAGCCAGCAGTTCGCGCGCGTTCTCCGCCCTGGTCGGGTCGGCCAGCCGCGCGCTGAGCACGGCGTCGCCGTGGAACGATTCGGCCAGGGCGGCGTGCTGGGCCTCGTCGAGCGGCTGGCCGTCAAGCAGGCGGTCGGCGATCTTCGACAGCGCGAGGTAGGTGTCCGCTTCGGCCAGATAGCTGTCCAGGTCGTGGTAGCGCTGCGGATCGAGCAGGCGCAGGCGGGCGAAGTGGCCGCTGCGGCCGAGCTGTTCCGGCGTGGCGGTGAGCAGGATCACGCCGGGGATCGCCGCGGCCAGCTTCTCGACCATCGTGTAGCGCGGGCTGGCCGCTTCCGGCGACCACGCCAGGTGATGCGCTTCGTCCACCACCAGCAAATCCCACGGTGCGTCCAGCAGCTGCTGCGCATGCTTGGGCGAGTTTTCGAGAAAGCCGAAGTCGGCGATCACCAGTTGCTCGTCCTCGAACGGATTGCCGGCATCGCCGGACTGTTCCAGCGCCTCGCAGCGCTCCTCGTCGTAGATCGCGAAGCTGAGGTTGAAGCGGCGCAGCATCTCCACGAACCACTGGTACACCAGGGTGTCGGGCAACAGCAGCAGCACGCGCGAAGCGCGCCCGGTGGCGAGCTGGCGCGCGATGATCATGCCCGCCTCGATGGTCTTGCCCAGGCCCACCTCGTCGGCCAGCAGCACCCGTGGCGGACGCCGCGCGGAGGCGATGCCGGCCACGCGCAGCTGGTGCGGCACCAGCCCGATCCGCGCGGCGCCGAGGCCCCACATCGGCGAACGGCGTGCCTCGGCACGCCGCTTGAGGCCGTCCAGGCGCAGCTCGAACTGCGCCACGGCGTCGGTGCGGCCGCCGATCAGGCGGTCGTCGGCCTGGCTCACGCTCTGCTCGTCGTCGAGCTGGCCTTCGTGCAGTTCGCGGCCTTCGCCACGATAGATCAGCAGCTCGTCCCTGATCTCGACGCGCTCGACCAGGAACGCGATGCCCTTGCCGGCGACGCGCTGGCCGGCGCGGAACTCGGCGCGGATCAGCGGCGCCGAGTCGATCGCGTACGGGCGCAGCACGCCGGCCTTGGCGAACAGCACCTGCACTCCGCGTCCTTCGACGCGCAGGACGGTGCCGAGGCCAAGCTCGGGTTCGGCGGAGGAGATCCAGCGTTGACCAGGTACGAACATTATTCAGCCGGGTTGCTTCAGTGGGCCGACGATTATCCGCCCCGGGGCGTGCGGTGGGAACCGTTGCGGGCTGCAGCGGCAGCCCGGGCGCCGGGCCGTGCGCTCAGGTTTCGGCCCACTGGCGCAGCAGGTTGTGATAGATGCCGGTCAGCTGCAGCACGGCGGCGGCATCGGCGCCGCCCTGGGTCAGGCGCTGGATCGAGGCATCCAGTTCGAACAGCAGGCGCCGCCGGCTATCGTCGCGAATCAGGCTTTGCACCCAGAAGAACGCGGCCACGCGCGCGCCGCGGGTCACCGGCGTGACGCGGTGCAGGCTGCTCGACGGGTAGACGATCAGATCGCCGGCCGGCAGTTTCACTTCGTGTTCGCCGTAGGTGTCGTTGACGATCAGTTCGCCGCCGTCGTACTCGTCCGGCTCGCTGAGGAACAGCGTGCAGGAGACGTCGCTGCGCAACTGCGCTTCGCCCGACAGCGCCATCACGGCGCCGTCGACGTGGAAACCGTACTGGCCGCCGCCCTGGTAGCGGTTGAAACGCGGCGACAGGGTGCGCAACGGCAACGCTGCGGCGTGGTAGAGCGGGTTCTTCGCCAGCGCCGCCAGCACCACTTCACCCAGTTGCCGGCGCAGCGGCGAGGCATCCGGCAGCTGCTGGTTGCGTTTCACCTGCGCGCCCTGTGCGCCGACGGTCTCGCGGCCGTCGGTCCAGTCGGCCGCATCGAGCATGGCGCGCATCTGCGCGACCTGTTGGCGGCCGAGGACGTCGGGTATGTGCAACAGCATGGCGGGTTCCTGATGGGCCCTGCTCCGAAGGGGAGCAGGGCGGTACAGCCTGGGATCAGAAGCGGATGTTGGCGGTGAGCATCGCCGCGCGCGGCGTGCCCGGGGTGTAACGGTAGCCGCTCTTGTTGATCGCCGCGACGTAGTCCCTGTCGAACAGGTTGTACAGGTTCAACTGCAGGTCGACGTGCCGGTTGACCGGGTAGCTGGCCATGGCGTCGAAGACCCAGTACGCCCCGGTATAGGCCGGCGTGCCGATCGCGCCGTCGGTGCCGCGCTTCATCTCGCCGGCGTAGCGGGCGCCGCCGCCGATGGTGAGGTCGAACGGCAGGTGCCAGGTGGTCCACGCGGTGAATGCGCTCTTCGGCGTGTAGGCCAGGTCGCTTGAACCGTCGTTGGCCACGGCGCTGCCGTTGATCACCTTGGCATCCATGAGGGTATAGCCGGCGCTGACCGCCCAGTTGTCGGAGAGCTTGCCGACCGCGCTCAGTTCGATGCCCTGCACGCGCTTCCTGCCGATCTGGTAGTACTGCAGGTCGACCGGGTCCTGCACCAGGTCGTTGCTGACGGTGGTGCGGTACAGCGCGCCGGTCAGCAGGAGTTTTTCGCCGAGCAGGTCCCACTTCGTGCCCAGTTCGATCGTGCGCGCCTTCTGCGGGTCGAGGTTCGGGTTGTCGGCGCTGTTGTCGGCGCTGCTGAGGGTGAGCGTGTTGCCGCCCGGCGGCTCCTGCGACACGGCGAAGTTCGCGTAGACGCTGCCGTCGGCGGCCGGCTTGTACAGCACGCCGAGCTTGTAGTTGGGCAGGTTGCCGGACTTGCTGCTGTCCACGCCGGGCAGCACGCTGCCGGCCGGCAAGGTGCCGCAAGCCGGGCCGTTGCGTGCGCCGCAGACCACCATGCTGCTGAAGTCGGTGCTGTAGTGGTCCAGCCGCATGCCGGCGTTGACCTGCCATTGCTCGCCGAATTTCAGCGTATCGAACAGGTAGGCGGCCGCGGTATCCGTCCGGCCTTCGCTGTGCGCGCCGGTGCGGCCGTAGACCAGGCCGCCGACGTCGGCGTTCGGGTGGTACAGGTTCGCCGCCGGCCACGTGCTGCCGTTGAGCGCGGCCAGGCCGATCGTGCCGGCCTTTTCGCGGGTCAGCTCGATGCCGGCGCTGAGGCTGTGCGCGATGCCGCCGGTGTCGAAATTCGCGGTGACATTGGTCTGGTTGGTGAGGATGCGGTTGGTCTGGTCCTTGAAGGTCGGCAGGCTGCGCGCGATGGTCCAGGTCGAGGGATCGGCGGCGTCCGGGGTGAGCAGGTTGGCGGTATCGCCGCGGAACGAGTTCAGCAGGTAATCCTGGTGCGTGCGGCCCCAGCGCGTGGTGTTGTGCAGGACCACGTCGGGCGAGAAATCGTGTTCGACGATGGCGGTGAACAGGTCCGCCTCGACGTCGTCGTGGTCGGCGTCGGTGCCGTAGAAGTTCGACGGATCGACCATCGCGGCGTTGCCGATGAACGGGCGCGCCGGGTCGGGGCTGCCGTAGCCGGGCAGGCCGATGGTCGGCACGCCGCCGTCGGGCAGGTTGTCCTGCCGCACATGCAGGAAGTCGAGGTAGACGCGGGTCGGCGTCTTCAGGCCGAACGCCAGCGACGGGGCGATGCCCCAGCGGTTGTTCTCGATCTTGTCGCGCCCCGGCACGCCGCTGTCCTGGCCCATCGCGTTGAGGCGGAACGCGGAGTGTTCGCCCAGCGTCTGGTTCCAGTCGGCGGTGGCGCGCCGGTGCCGGCCGCTGCCGTAACCGATCGAGCCGGAGATGCCGTTGCCCAGCTGCGGCTGCTTGCTGACCAGGTTCACCGAACCGGTGGGCGCGGTGCGGCCATAGTCGGTGCCGGCCGGGCCCTTGGCGACTTCGACCTGCTCGACGTTGAACACGTCGCGCGAGATCGAGCCGAGGTCGCGCACGCCGTCGACGAAGATGCTGCCGGAGGTGTCGAAACCTCGCATGTAGATGCTGTCGCCGGTGTTGGTGCTGCCGTTCTCGCCGACGTAGAACGTGCCCACGCCCGGGCTGTTGCGCAGCGCCTCGGTCAGCGTGGTGGCGCCCTGTTGCTGGATCAGTTCCTTGGTGATCACGCTGACGCTCTGCGTGGTATCCAGCAGCGGCTGGGTGAATTTCGGCGAGGACAGCTTGTCGACGCGGTAGTCGTTGCCGGCGACGGCCTCCACCTTCACGCCTGGCAGGTTCTTGGCGGTGGCGATCTGGGCGTCGCGGGACGGTGATGCGTCGGCGGCTGCCGCGGGGTGGGCCAAGGCCAGGCCGGTGAACAGCGTCGCGGCCGTCAGCATGCCCGCCGTCGAGGGTTGCCTGCGGGAGCCGACGGCGTGTTTGCGCGATTTGATGGGTGACATGGAGGTTCCGTTGATGAAGGTTGCGTGCGTGTCGACAGGGCCGGGCGGGTCTGGCGAATGCAGGTGTTTCGCAGTGGCTGGATGCAGGTTCGGATGGGTCGGGAGCGCGGCTGGCTGGCTGCATGCGTCGCGCGGACCGGCGTGGTGCTCCCCAAAGTCCGGCCGTGCGTGCTTGCGAAGCGCAACGGCCGGCGCAGCTGCATACGATATTTTTAATGAGAATGATTTGCAATACCATAATTCGGATCCGCGCCTCCGTGGCCGCGAAACTTCAGACGCCCAGTCACCCGGGACGCCCTTGCCTTCCGCTAACTCTTCCCCTTTCCGGGTGAGTGGAGGACTTTCACCTCCAGGCAGGTGCGCCCTGCCGGGCGCACCACGAAAAAGGCCCCGCATTCGCATGCGGGGCCTCGGGGTTCACGCCGCGATGAACTGCGGCGTGCGATGTCGCGGACTTACCAGATCTTCACCTGCTTGTCGTCCGCACGCACCATCGCGTCGCCCGGCTTGCACTGGAACGCGCTGGCGAAGGTCGGCATGTTCGACGGCGCACCCATCGCGCGGAACTTCATCGGCGAGTGCGGATCGGCATTCAGATAGACCATTTGCGCCTTTTCGCGGATATCGCCACGCCACACGCGCGCCCAGTTGAGGAAGAAACGCTGGTCTTCGGTGTAGCCCTCGACCTTCGTGCCGGCTTCGGCCGGGTTCTTCTTCAGCGCGGTCTGCAGTGCGTCATAGGCGATATTCAGGCCGCCCAGGTCGGCGATGTTCTCGCCCAGGGTCAGCGTGCCGTTGACGTGCAACTCGGGGTGATCGGCGAGCGGGGCATAGCTGTTGAACTGGTCGACCAGCTTGCCGGTGCGGGCTTCGAACTGCTTCTTGTCCGCCTCGGTCCACCAGTTGACGTTGTTGCCGTCGCCGTCGAACTGGCTGCCCTGGTCGTCGAAGCCGTGGCTGGCCTCGTGGCCGATCACCGCGCCTATGCCGCCGTAGTTGATCGCGTCGTCGGCCTTGGCGTCGAAGAACGGCGGCTGCAGGATCGCGGCCGGGAAGTTGATCGTGTTGTCGGTCGGGTTGTAGTACGCGTTGACCGTCTGCGGGGTCATGCCCCATTCCTTGCGGTCGGTCGGCTTGCCGATCTTGGCGATGTCGTACTCGTAGTTGAACTTGCTGGCCGCCTGCATGTTGGCGTAGTAGCCGTCCTTGCTGATGCTCAGGCCGTCCCAGCTGCGCCAGGTTTCCGGGTAGCCGATCTTGGGCAGGAACTTGGACCACTTGTCGATCGCCTTGGCCTTGGTCTCATCGCTCATCCAGTCGAGGTTCTGGATGCGCGTCTTCAGCGCGTCACGCACGTTGGTGACCAGCTCCTCGGCGCGGGCCTTGGCCTCGGGGGTGAAGTACCTGGCGACGTAGAGCTGGCCCAGCGCCTGGCCCATCGCGCCGTTGACCGCGTTCAGCGAACGCTTCCACTGCGGCTGCTGTTCCGGCTGGCCGCGCAGCGTCTTGCCGTAGAAATCGAACTGCGCGTCCACGAACGGCTCGGACAGGGCGGTGGCGGCACTGGAGATGGTTTGGGCCTTCAGGTAGGCCTTCCATTCGTCGATCGGTGCGCTGGCGACCAGCTTGTCGAGCTCGGCGAAAAACTTCGGCTGCGACAGCGAGAAGCCCTTGTCGACGGTGACGCCCTGCGACTTGAAGAACGCGTTCCAGTCGAAGTGCGGGGTGATCTTGTTCGCTTCGGCGACGGTCACGAAGTGATACTGGTTTTCCGGCTTGCGCATTTCCACGCGCGGGATGGAATGCTGCGCCAGGTCGGTCTCGAACTTCATCGCCAGCGCGGCCTGCCTGGCTGCATCGGCGGCGCTGCTGCCGGTCATCTCGAACAGCTTGGCCAGGTACTTGACGTAGCTGTCGCGGACGTCCTTGTACTTCGCGTCGGTGTAGTAGTCCGTGGTAGGCAGGCCCAGGCCGCTCTGTTCGGAGTAGGCGATCTGGATCTTCGCGTCCTTGTAGTCGGCGCCCGAGCCGAAGGCGAACACCGCACCGTCGCCCTTGGCGAAGGACTGGCCCAGCCATGCCGGCAGGTCCTTGCCGGACTTCAGCGCGTCGATGCCGGCGAGGTCGGGCTTGATCGGATCGAAGCCGGCCTTGTTGCGCGCATCCATGTCCATGCTGGAGTGGTACAGCCAGCCGATCTTCTGGTCGATCGAACCGGCCTTGGCGCTGTCGGCGTTCTTTTCCGCGTTATCCACCAGCTGATGCTGGTCGGCCAGGCTCTTCTCGTGCAGCACGCTGAAGGCGCCCCACACGGTCTGGTCGGCCGGGATCGGATTGGCCTTGACCCATTTGGCGTTGACGAAGCCGTTGAAGTCCTGGCAGGCCAGCGCGCTGTCGCCGAGTTCGCTGACGTCGAAGATGCTCTTGCCCAGATCGGCGGCAGCGGTGGTGCTGCTGGCGGCCGGGGCGGTGCTGCTGCTGGCCGGAGCGTTGGCGGCCGGCTCCTGCTTGCCGCAGGCGCCCAGCGCCAGGGCGGCGCTTACGGCCAGTGCCAGCGCCAGGGGCTTCAGATATTGCTTGGTCATGGATATCCCTCTGTGGATGATGGGTGGTGTCGTCTGGCCGCGCCGTCGGGTCCCCCCGGAACGCGGGCATGGCCGTTCACGCTAGGTCAAACGTCATGGGTGGCACAGTGTCAAAGGTCAGGGGTGCCGTGGCTGCCAGCGGACTGGACAGGCGCCGACAAATGCCGCAGCTGTGCGGCGTCCAGGCGCAGCACGGGATAGGCGCCGACGTGCTGGGCGGCGTGCCAGGGCGAGCGTTCGAAGAAGAACGCCAGCCGCGCGCGGGAGTCGGCGGCGAAGGCGGGATCGTCGTGCAGCTTCTGTTCGAACGCGGCGTTCAGCGCCGGGTCCTTCGCCAGCATCTCGCGCGCCAGCCGTTCCACCACGCGCGGCTCGCCGTACTCCTTGGCCTCGAACACCGCGTCCAGACAGCCCCAGCGCAGCAGCGAGTCCGGCGCCTGCGGTTCGAGCAGCTCGATCGCCACGTTGGCGGTGCGCTGATCCAGCGGCACGATCACCGAGCCGGCCGGCAAGGTCACCTCGCGCGGCACGGCATGCAGGGTGAAGTCGCGCAGCATCAGGTGGCCTTCGAACGGCTTGTCGGCCCACTTCGGGTCGTCGAGCTGGTAGCCCTCGGCGCGGAGCGTCTGCGCATGGCCGCGCTTCTCGTAGGCGGGCAGTGCATGGCTGACGAGCGCGTCGCGCTGCCAGGCACTCAGCGCGGGGTCGAGCTTGTGCGGGTCTTCGGTGTACCAGGTGAGGTCGTACTGGTAGTCGGCGCCGTCGGTGGTGTGCACGTCGACCAGGAAATCCGGCAACCAGCGCTGCCACAGCTTCAGCCACGCGCGCATTTCCGGTGCATCGGCTTTCACGTAGTCGCGGTTGAGGTTGAGGTACTGCGACTGGCCGCGGAAGCCCATGCTGTCCGGGCCATTCTGGTTGATGCGGTGGTACGGCGAGGCATTCTCGTGGCCGTCCACGCTGAACACCGGGATGTAGACCAGCACCACATGGTCGAGCAGGTGGGGGGCCTTGCCGGTGACCGCGATATCGCGCAGCAGCATCAGCCCGGCGTCCTTGCCCTCGATCTCGCCCGGATGAATGCCTGCCTGCAGCAGCACCACCGGCTTGCCGGCCTTGCGCGCGGCGGCAGGATCGAACGTGCCATCGCCGCTGGCGATCACCGCGGTCATCGGTCGGCCTTCCGGCGTGGTGCCGAACGTGATCAGGCGGATCATCCCCGGCGCCGCCTGCTGCAGCCGCGCAAGATAGGCCAGTGTGTCGGCATGGCTGGGCGTGGTGCGGAAGTGGGCGGCCTCGGCCGGGGTGGTCCAGTCGGTGGCACTGGCCGCAGAGGCGACGATCCCCAGCAGGGCAGACAACAGCAATCGGTACATGGCGAGTCTCGGCTTGCTGCAGGAGCGCGCTTGCGCGCGAAGCTTTCCGGGGGTCGACAAAGAGCATCGCGCGCGAGCGCGCTCCTAGTGCGCCCGTGAAGGCGCGTACACAGCACGGTGGAAGTCCGTGTCAGGGCAAGCCAAGGCCCTGTAGTCGAAGGTAACTGCGTCGTCGCGAGGCGGGGTGGAGAGCAACTGGAGACGAACTGGCGGTCCGCAGGATGACGAACTCGATTCGGCGGGAAGTGACGGCGAGCTTGCTAGGAGAGGGCGAAGCCTGAAACACATCGAATACGCTGAACTGGCTGCCAAAGCGATATTCGGGTCACCCTCGTGGTTGGAGGCGGAACGTTGGGAAGTGTGCGTGAGATAAGCGGGGAGACCTGTCGTCGTGGTGACGGCGTCAGGAGTCAGAGTCTTCGTAGTACCGAAGCCGGCAACGGCGCAAGCGATGGCAACACAACCATCGCCGAGGGAAGGGAGGCAGGAAGGTGGATGAGGAAACTTTGGAATGAACGAGAGCACAAGCAAAGAATCGACAGTGCCCGAAGGGGCTACGCAAGGTTCGTCCGACCCGTCGGTCGCATGGCCGTGGGTGGACCGTTCAATCTGGAGCGACCGCATGTTGGCGGCGCTGGATAACGGCGTCAAAGGAAACAAGTGGTTCAGTCTGATCGACAAGATCTATCGTCCGCAAACTTTGGCCGAAGCGTGGCAACGCGTGAAGCGCAATCGGGGAGCGGCGGGGATCGATGGACAGAGTATCGAGCGATTCGCGAGCCGTGAGGCGGCGTACCTGAGCGAATTGGCGCAAGCGCTCCAAGGCGAAACCTACCGCGCCCAAGCGGTGCGGCGGGTGGATATTCCCAAAGGCCAAGGCAAGAGCCGACCGCTGGGAATTCCGACGATCAAGGACCGGATCGTCCAGATGGCCACGAAGATGGTCATCGAGCCGATATTTGAGCGTGAATTCGAGCCAACGAGTTATGGATTCCGTCCCGGCCGCGGCTGCAAGGACGCGCTGCGGGAAGTGGACCGGTGGCTGCAGGCGGGCTACACCCACGTGGTGGATGCCGACCTCAAAAGCTACTTCGACACCATCCCGCGGCAACGCCTGATGAAACGTGTTGCCGAACACATCAGTGATGGACGGGTACTGGCGCTGCTGGAGCAATGGTTGCAGCAGGATATCGTCAAGGACCTGGAGCGATGGACGCCCACGGCAGGTACGCCGCAAGGTGCGGTGATCAGTCCGCTGCTGGCCAACATCTACCTGCATCCACTGGATGCGACCATGCGCGAGCGTGGTTATCCCATGGTGCGTTACGCGGACGACTTCGTCATCCTGTGCCGAAGTGCCGAGGAGGCACAGCAGGCATGGGAGGCGGTGCGTGCGTGGACCGAGGCCCAGAAACTGACCCTGCATCCGGACAAGACCCACATCGGGGATTGTCGGCAGGTGGGCGAAGGCTTCGAGTTTCTCGGCTACCGTTTTGAAGCAGGCAACCGCTGGGTCAGGAAGAAAAGCCAGCGGTCACTCAAGGACCGAATACGCCAGAAGACCCGCCGCACCCGCGGCGACTCGCTGGCGTGCATCATCGCCGACCTCAACCCGATGCTGCGGGGTTGGTATGGCTACTTCAAGCATGCCCACCGATGGACCTTTCCGCAGGTTGACGGCTTTGTCCGACGTCGATTACGGGCGCTCCTGCGCAAGCAGGAAAAGCGTCCAGGCCTTGGCCGGTGTCATGCCGACCATCGGCGCTGGCCGAATGTCTACTTCGCTACTGCCGGGCTTTTCACCATGACTGAAGCCCGACAACTGGCGAGCCCATCCCGATGAGGAAACCACCCACTGGAGAGCCGTGTGCGGGAGAACCGCATGCACGGTTCGGAGGGCGGGGAGGGTCAACCCTTCCCGACCCCTATCGGGTTTTCGGCAGGCAGGCGGTGCGAGGCGGGCAACGTGTCCGGCGCCACCGCGCCGCCGGAGATGATGAAGGCCATCGCCTGGTCCATGGTCCAGTCGGTGGGGGTGAGTTCCTCCACCGGCACCACCTCCAGGTAGCCTCCGGTGGGGTTCGGCGTGGTGGGGATGTACACCGCCGCCATCTCGCGGCCGCTGCCTTCCTCGATCATCACCCGGGTGACGAAGCCCACCACCTTCATGCCGCGGCGCGGGAAATCCACCAGCACCACGCGCTGCACCCCGGACGGCTTGTTCTGCAGCACCGCCATCAGCTTCTTGGTGCCGCCGTAGATCGTCTGCACCAGCGGAATGCGCGCGAGCAGTCCGTCGAACGCATTGAGGAAGCGCTGGCCGATCACCCGGTTCGCCACGAAGCCGAGCAGGTACAGCGCCAGCAGCGTGATCACCAGCGCGACGATGAAGACGAACCACTCCATCTTCAGCGATTCGGCCGTATGCGGCGCCACCAGCGCCAGTCCGGTCAGCAGCGCGGCCACCAGCGGTGCGCCGATCCCGGCCAGCATGCCCAGCACGAACTTGAACACCAGCCAGGTCACCCATAGCGGAATGAAGGTGAGCAGGCCGGTCAGCAGATAGCGTTTGACGCGCAGGCGGGGCATGGGGTGGTCCGGGGTGTTGGGGTCTCCCGCATTGTAGGCGAGGGCGGTTTGTGCGGCGCCCGGGCACGAGATTCCAGCGCAGCATTGCCCTCCCACGGTTGTCGTTCCGGCGAAGGCTGGCCCCTCTGCCGCGTCCTCTCATACTCGTCATGCCTGCGAAGGCAGGCATCGCACTTCAGCCCTCACGTCTGCGGCGGAGCCCCCAGGCAGAACAAGAGCTTTCGTCTGCCTTCGGCAGCCGAGTTACTTTCTCTTTGCGTGGCCACGCGCACGCAGGATGCGTGCGCGAACAGCGAAGCTGGCCCGAAGGGCGTAGGGCAGGATGCCTGGAGTAAAGAGTAAAGTAACTCGGGCGCCAACGGCGCACGAAAGCTTTTGCTTCTGCTGTAGTGGCAAGCCGGATGCGACAGCCAGGACGCCAGCCGGCAACCCTCATCCATCCCCTACACCGCGCCGCGCCCCAAGCCCGCAGCAGGTGATTGCTACGCTCCCCGCGCCGCCAAACCGGCGGCTTGCGACGCAACAAGGAGTGTTTCCATGTCCAGTGACAATCGAATCTCGGCAGTACTTTCGGATGAGGACGTGACGGCGGTGCAGGGGGCGCTGACGGCGATCCGCGCGGCGCTGCCGTTTCTGGTGACGCTGTCGGCGCAGGAGCGGCAGGCCTTGCCGCGGCTGGGGCCGAAGTCGGTGGGTTTCGACGAGAAGTGCGTGACCTACATGGCGAACCGGGCGCAGTTCGTACCGGGCTTCGTGGACCTGGCCGAGGTGCAGAAGGATCGCGCCCTGCGCGGCCAGATGCTGCGCTTCGCCGCAGAGCTGCAGACGCTGGCCGCCAGCGTGGATGACACGCTGCAACTGGTGGCCAGCGAGGTGTGGATGGCCGACCTGGCGTACTACCAGAGCGTGCGCGAGGCGGCCCATCGCGGCCGCGATGGCGCGCAGGACGTGTACGACGACCTGCGCCAGCGCTTCCCCGGCCCGCGCGCCAACCGTGCCGCGCCGGAGCCGGCGGCGGCCTGAGTCGTGAACCCCGGCGGGGCGGTTGCCGACCGCGCCGCCGGGACTTTGCCGGTCGACATGGACCTGCGCTACCGCGGCATCGCGGTTCGCCACCCCGGCGCCCCGCTTCGCCACGTCCCCGTCGACCTTGCGAACCTCCTCGCCGACCTGGGGCACGTTCCCGTCGAGGTTCGAAACCTCTCCGTCGAGCTTCGCCACCTCCCCGCCGAGGTTCCATGCCTCCCGCCCGACCTGTGGAACCTCCCGGCCGGGGTTCGCTATGCCCTCGCCGACCTTCGGAACCGCACCCGCTTCCCCATCGGTGCCCTGTGATTTTTTTCCGTACCCTGCGAATCATGGGGTGAACCGCGAGGAAGCAGGCGTCCATGACCGGCAGACAACACCAGCAACGTTTCGAGGCGCTGCTGCACGAACATCGCAGGATCGTGTTCAAGGTGGCCGGCCTGTACAGCCGCAGTGCCGCCGATCGCGACGACCTGGTGCAGGAGATCAGTGCGCAGCTGTGGCGGTCGTTCGACGGCTACGACCCGGCGCGGGCGAAGTTTTCCACCTGGATGTACCGCATCGCGCTGAACGTGGCGATCTCGCAGGCGCGGCGCTGGCCCGATGCCGATCGCTTCGAGCCGCTGGAGGCGCATCACCTGGAAACCGTCGGCGGCGGCGAGGCGATACCGGAGCAGGACGAGCGGCTGACCGCGCTGTACGCGTTCATCGGCCAGCTCGATCCGCTCAACCGCGCATTGATCCTGCTGTACCTGGAAGACCGCAATTACACCGAAATGGCCGAGATCCTCGGCATCAGCGAAACCAACGTGGCGACCAAGATCAGTCGCATCAAGCAGAAACTGCGCGGCCAGATGACCGCCGTGGAAACAACGGGAGCATGACGATGGAACTCGACGAGATGAAACAGGCGTGGGCACGCATGGACCTGCGCCAGGACGGCATGGAGGCGCTGTTGCGCCGGGACTTCCGCGACCGCCGGCTGGACAAGGCGCGCTCGACGCTGCGCTGGAGCCTGTTGGGGCAGGCGGTCGAAATCGCCTGCTGGCTGGCTTTCGTGGTGCTCGTCGCCTCGTTCTGGGTGGCGCACCGGCACGTTACGCATCTGCTGGTGATCGGCCTGCTGCTGCACGCCTACGGCATCGCCGGCATCTGGTCCAGCGCCACCCAGCTGTTCCTGCTCAGCCGCATCTACCTGTTCGATGCGCCGGTGCTGGTGCTGCAGCGGCGGCTGGCGCAACTGCGCCGCTTCCGCATGGTCAGCACGCTGGCGCTGGGGCTGCCGTGGTGGTTTCTGTGGCTGCTGCTGCCGTTGGTGGTGCTGACCTGGTGGTCCGGGGTGGACATGTTCGCGGGGGCAGCGGGATGGATCTGGGCGAACATGGCGGTCGGCGCCGCCGGCACCGGTTTCAGCCTGTGGCTGGCGCGACGCCTGGCCGGCCGCCCGATCAAGTCGCCGTGGCTGCAACGCATGGTCGACGACATGTCCGGTTGCAGCCTGGCGCGCGTCTCGCGGCAACTGGACGAGATTGCCCGTTTCGAACGCGAATGAAGCGGCGGCTGCGACGTCCGGGATGGATGTCGCGCAGGGGATGGGAGAGCCGGCGGACAGTGTCCGCCCTACGCAGCGGAGCGCGCCTTCGGCTTCAGCCGCACGTAGAGCTGCTTGCGCACTACCGCGATGACCTTGCCGGAAGCGGTGGTCACCTCGGTCTCGAACCAGCGCAGTACCTTGTCGCCACCGGCGGCGGCCGCGCGCAGTTCGTCGACGGCGGCCGGTTCGAGCTTGAAGTGGGCGTAGACGTCCTCGTAGCCCGGCGCCACGAAGTCGATCGTGCCGGCCTTGTCCCATACGTAGTAGCCGCTGCCGAGCTGGTGCATGGCCAGCAGCATCCAGAACGGGTCGACCATGGCGAACAGGTTGCCGCCGAACTGGCTCTTCACGTAGTTGCGGTTCCACGGGCGCAGCCGCAGTACCACTTTTGCCTCGGAGAAATCGTCGCTGAGCGACTGCACGCGGATCGCGTTGACCAGGAACGGCGGCCACAGGTTGAGCAGCCGACGGAAGGTGGAAGCGCGCATGCGGGGTTTGTCTGGGCGGGGAGAGCCGATCATACCCGAGCGTACGCAACGGTATGGAGCGAGCTTTTCCGTAGGGCGGACACCGTCCGCCGCTTTCGTGATGCCCGTATTGCCGGAGAGCGAAAGCCGGCGGGCAGTGCCCGCCCTATGCCACGCCGCGTTGCAGAGGGCTGGCTCAGAACAGCAGCGAAGCCATCCGGCGGCGGTAACGGCCGACGAGCTCGGCGTCGTCGAGCGTGGCGAAGGCGGCGAGCAGGCGCTTCTTCGCCTGGCCGTCGTTCCAGTCGCGGGCTTTCTGAAGGATCAGCAGGAACTGCTCGAGGCCGGCGTCGGCGTCGCCTTCCAGCAGCAGGCGCACGCCGAGCTGGTCGCGCGCGGCCCAGTCGCTTTCGTCGGCCTGCACGCGCTGCCGCAGTTCGGCGAGGGCGGGCGCGTCTTTCAAAGCATGGGCCAGGTCCAGCTCGCTGCGCAGGCGCACGGCGCGGGCGTCGGTGGCCAGGTTCGCCGGCAGGGCGGCGAGTTCCGCTTCGGCGGCGGCGATCCGGCCGGCATGCATCAGCGCCAGCGCCAGGTCGAGCTTGAGTCCGGGCTGGTCCGGCCCGGTGGCGATCGCCTGCTGCAGCCGGTTGATCGCCTGTTCCGGGGTTTCCTGCACGGCTTGCTCTTCGGCCGGTTCGGCGGGCGCCTCCAGCGGCTGCACGTGACGCGACAGGAACTCGCGCAGCTGGCCTTCCGGCAGCACGCCGGTGAAGCCGTCGAGCACCTGGCCGTCCTTCACCAGCACCACGGTGGGAATGCTGCGGATGCCGAACATGCCGGCCAGTTCCTGCTGGGTGTCCACGTCGACCTTGCCCAGCCGGAACGCGCCGTTGTATTCGGCGGCGAGTTTTTCCAGCATCGGGCCGAGCGTCTTGCACGGCTCGCACCAGGTGGCCCAGAAATCCACCAGCACCGGCGTGGTCAGTGAAGCCTGCAGGACGTCGGCTTCGAAAGTTTGCTGGCCCACGTCGAAGACATGGGAAGCGGCAGCGGCATCGGTCACGGGAAACTCCAGCTCGGCGGGTGCCGGTTCAGATCGGGGTGTCGCCCAGCATATCAAGCGGCGCGTTCACGATAGATTTGCGAGAATCCACGGATCGTCACGCCGAAGCAAGGCACCGTTGGCATGGGCATGGGCTCACCCGAAGCGCTGTTGATCTGCGAGCACTGCGACACGGTCTACCGCCGGCGCACGCTGACGCGCGGCGACGTGGCCACGTGCGCGCGCTGCGGCGCGGAGCTGGAGCGCCACCACACCATGAGCGTGAACGTGATGCTGGCGCTGATCCTCACCGCGATGATCGTGTTCGTGCAGGCCAACATGTGGCCGATCGTGACGCTGGGCCTGAGCGGGCAGCAGAGCAGCACCACGCTGTGGGGCGTGATCCTGGCGATGTGGCGCGAGCAGGCCAAGGTGGTGTCGGTGCTGGTGGCCGCCACGCTGTTCTTCTTTCCGCTGATGAAGATGCTGCTGCTGGGCTGGCTGCTGTGGTTCGGCAAGATCGGGCGGCGCGCGCCGGGTTTCGTGCCGCTGATGGTGACGCTGCACCGGCTCGGGCCGTGGACGATGAGCGAGGTGTTCGTGCTGGGCGCGCTGGTGGCGATCGTCAAGGCGCACACCTATTTCGACGTGACGCCGGACCCGGGCATCTACGCGTATGCGGTACTGACCCTGCTGATCACCGTTTTCGCCGGCGTGGACCTGCGCCAGCTGTGGGACGACACGCCGGAGGTCGCCGCGTGAGCGCCCTGCCGCGCGCCGGCGAACTCGGCCTGATCGCCTGCACGGTGTGCGGGCTGGTGTGCCGCAACGTGCCCGGCGACGCGCAGCTGGATGGCGACGGCGTGGGCGACGCCATGGCGTGCCCGCGCTGCGGCGCCACCCTGCATCGGCGCAAGCCATACAGTTATGCGCGGACCTGGGCGCTGCTGATCGCCGCGTTCATCCTGTACATCCCGGCCAACGTGCTGCCGATCATGCGCACCGCCAGCCTCAACGACGTGGACGACAACACCATCATCAGCGGCGTGGTCGAGCTGTGGCGCGCCGGATCGCCGAACCTGGCGATCATCGTGTTCACCGCCAGCATCGTGGTGCCGATGCTGAAGTTCCTCGCGCTGGGCACCTTGCTGGTGAGCAGCCAGCGCGGCAGCGGCTGGGCGCGGCTGCAACGTGCAAAACTCTATCGGCTGGTCGAGCTGATCGGCTACTGGTCGATGCTGGACGTGTTCGTGGTGGCGTTGCTGACGGCGCTGGTGCGCTTCAGCGTGCTGAGCCTGGTGGAACCGTTGCCCGGCGTGATCTTCTTCGGCCTGACCGTGGTGCTGACCATGCTGGCCTCGATGAGTTTTGACCCCCGCCTGATCTGGGATGGCAAGGATACCGATGACTGACGACAGGCTCTTAGAACAGGGTCCGCCGGGTAACGGCGAACTTCCGCGGCCGGTGGTGAAACGGCGCCGCTTCAATGCCTCGCTGATCTGGCTGGTCCCGGCGCTGGCGGCGCTGGTCGGCCTGTCGCTGGTGATCAACAACTGGCTGCAGGCCGGGCCGCAGATCACCATCAGCTTCCAGAGCGCCGAGGGCCTGGAGGCCGGCAAGACGCCGGTGAAGTACAAGAACGTGGTGATCGGGCGGGTCAACAAGATCCACCTCAGCGACGATCGCAGCCACGTGCTGGTCAATGTGGCGCTGGAGAAAAGCGCCGAGAGCTTCGCCAGCAAGGACACGCGCTTCTGGGTGGTGCGCCCGCGGATCGGGCTGGGCGGGGTGTCCGGCATCGACACCCTGCTGTCGGGCGCGTTCATCGGCGTCGACGTGGGCGACTCGAAGGAATACGAGGACGAGTTCAGGGGACTGGAGGCGCCGCCGTCGGTGAACCACGGCGCGCCCGGCCGCAGCTTCACCTTGCACAGCGACGACCTCGGTTCGCTCGATATCGGCTCGCCGGTGTACTACCGGCGCATCCAGGTCGGCCGGGTGGCGTCCTACCAGCTGGACAAGGACGGCAAGGGCGTTTCGCTGCAGATCTTCGTCGACGGCCCCAACGACAAGTTCGTCACCCGCTCCTCGCGCTTCTGGAACGCCAGCGGCGTGGACGTGACGATCGGGGCGAACGGGTTGAAGCTCGATACGCAATCGCTGGCCACCGTGGTGGCCGGCGGCGTGGCGTTCCAGGATCCGCCCGGTCCGCACGACAGCACCCAGGCGCCGGAGGACAACGAGTACAGGCTGTTCGGCGACCAGGCCACGGCGATGGCGCCGCCGGACGGTACCCCGCATTACATCCGCATGCGCTTCGAGCAGTCGGTGCGCGGGCTGGCGGTGGATGCGCCGGTGGAGTTCCTCGGCATCAACATCGGCAAGGTGGTGTCGGTGCGGCTCGACTACGACGAGCAGAAGCAGCGCTTCCCGCTGGTGGTCGGTGCAGTGGTTTATCCGCAACGCCTGGGCGCCGCCTACGACAAGCTGAAAGCGCTGGCCAAGGAGCACGGCGCGAATCCCGACCTGTCGCAGATGGTCGCCCACCTGGTCGATCACGGCCTGCGCGCGCAGGCGCGCACCGGCAACCTGCTCACCGGCCAGTTGTACGTGGCGCTGGATTTCATGCCGAAGACGCCGAAGGTGGCGTTCGACCCGAACGCGAGGCCGCTGACCATGCCGACGGTGCCGGGCAGCTTCGACAAGCTGCAGGAGCAGATGGCCGCGATCGTCGACAAGCTCGACAAGGTCCCGTTCGACAGCATCGGGCGCAACCTGGACCAGACCCTGGCCGGGCTCGATCGCACGCTGAAGCAGGTCAACGGCGAGACCCTGCCGGCGGTCAGGGACACCTTGCACGGCGTGCAGCGGACCATGGGTACGGCGAACGATGCCCTGGCGGGCGACTCGCCGCTGCAGCAGAACCTGGGCGCCACGCTGGAGCAGGTGCAGCGCATGGCGCGCTCGCTGCGCGTGCTGACCGATTACCTGGGCGGCCATCCGGAGTCGCTGCTCCGCGGCCGTCGCCCGGACGCGAAGCCGGCCGACCTGAAATCCGTCAACACCACGCCAGCGGCGGTGCAGCCGACGCAAGGGAGCAAGCCATGATTCGTACCGGAAGGCATCTGTGGATCGCCGCCGCCGGCCTGTTGCTGGCGGCCTGCGCCTCGGCGCCGCTGCACTACTACACGCTGGTTGCGCCGGCTGGCGAGCCAGCCGGCGGCCAGGTGGTGCCGATGGCCGATGCGTCGATGGCACCATCGCTGCCGTTCGAGCTGCTGCCGGTCGGCGTGCCGGCGCAGGTGGACCAGCCGCAACTGGTGGTGCGCGAAGGCGGGCAGGGTGTGGCCCTGCTCGGCAGCGAGCGCTGGATCGCCCCGCTCGGCGACGAGGTGCGCAGCGCGCTGTCGGCCGACCTGGCGCGCGAACTGCGCAGCGCGGACGTCAGCGGACTGCCCGGCAACGGCAAGCCGCTGCTGCGGATCAAGCTGGACGTGCGCCGGTTCGACTCGCAGCCCGGCGGCTACGCGCTGATCGAGGGCGCCTGGAGCGTGCGTTTGCTGCACGCCGCCCAGCCCGCCACGCTGTCCTGCAGCAGCCGGGTCAGCGAGGCGGTGGGGCCGGGTTATCCCGCCCTGGTGCAGGGGCATCAGCGTGCGATAGCCCGCCTGGCGGCACAGATCGCCACCGCGGCGCGGGCGCTCGGCGACGGCCAGTCGCCTGCCTGCCCGTCCGGCTGAGCGGTGGCGAGCTTGGCGCCCGGCCTGTGCTGGGCTAGTCTGACCAGTTCACTCAGCCGGCCTGGGCCGGCTCGCACCAATCGCACAACGGCACCGGAATCATGCAGGACATTCAAGCCCCGACCTCTCCCGAACAGGATGAAGCTGCCTATCGCCCCCAGGCGGTGGAAGCCGCCGCGCAGCAGTACTGGAACGCGCAGCGCGCCTATGAAGTGAGCGAGGATGCCTCGCGGCCGAAGTTCTACTGCCTCTCGATGCTGCCGTACCCATCCGGCGCGCTGCACATGGGCCACGTGCGCAACTACACCATCGGCGACGTGATCAGCCGCTACCAGCGCATGAACGGCAAGAACGTGCTGCAGCCGATGGGCTGGGATGCGTTCGGCCTGCCGGCGGAGAACGCCGCAATCAAGAACCACACCGCGCCGGCGAAGTGGACCTACGCGAACATCGACCACATGCGCAGCCAGCTGAAGTCGCTGGGCTACGCGATCGACTGGAGCCGCGAGTTCGCCACCTGCCGCCCGGACTATTACCGCTGGGAACAGCTGATGTTCACCCGCCTGCTGAAGAAGGGCATGGCTTACCGCAAGAACGCGGTGGTGAACTGGGACCCGGTCGACCACACCGTGCTGGCCAACGAGCAGGTCGTCGACGGCCGCGGCTGGCGCTCCGGCGCCGTCGTCGAGAAGCGCGAGATCCCGCAGTGGTTCCTGAAGATCACCGGCCACGCGCAGGAGTTGCTGGACGGCCTGGACACGTTGCCGGGCTGGCCCGACGCGGTAAAGACCATGCAGCGCAACTGGCTGGGGCGCAGCGAGGGCCTGGAAATCCACTTCGCCGTCGAAGGCGAAAGCGCGCCGCTGACCGTGTTCACCACACGCCCCGATACGCTGATGGGCGTCACCTTCGTCTCCATCGCCGGCGAGCATCCGCTGGCGCTGAAGGCGGCGCAGGGCAACCCGACGCTGGCGGCCTTCCTGGATGAGTTGAAGCACGGCGGCGTGTCCGAGGCGGAACTGGAAACCCAGGACAAGCGCGGCATGGACACCGGCCTGCACGCGATCCATCCGGTCACCGGCGAGCGCGTGCCGGTGTGGGTCGCCAACTTCGTGCTGATGGGCTACGGCACCGGCGCGGTGATGGCGGTGCCTGGCCATGACGAGCGCGATTTCGAGTTCGCGCACAAGTACGGCCTGCCGATCAGGCAGGTGATTGCCGCCGGCGACGAGAGCTACGACGCGGCCACCTGGCAGGACTGGTATTCGGACAAGACCCGCGCCGACATGCGTGTGGTGAACTCCGGCGCGATGGACGGCAAGGACTACCGCGCCGCGTTCGACTACATCGCCGGCGTGCTCGAGGCGGCCGGCAACGGCCAGCGCCGGGTCAACTGGCGCCTGCGCGACTGGGGCGTCAGCCGCCAGCGCTACTGGGGCTGCCCGATCCCGGTGATCTACTGCCCTGCCTGCGGCGCGGTGCCGGTGCCGGAGGACCAGTTGCCGGTGGTGCTGCCCGAGGACGTGGCGTTCAGCGGCGTGCAGTCGCCGATCAAGGCCGACCCGGCGTGGCGCAAGACCACCTGCCCGCAGTGCGGCGGCGCGGCCGAGCGCGAGACCGACACGTTCGACACCTTCATGGAGTCGAGCTGGTACTACGCGCGCTACACCAGCCCCGGCGCGGAGGCGCAGATCGACGAACGCGCGAACTACTGGCTGCCGGTCGACCAGTACATCGGCGGCATCGAGCACGCGATCATGCACCTGCTGTATTTCCGCTTCTATCACAAGCTGCTGCGCGACGCGGGCATGGTGCATTCGGACGAGCCGGCGCGGAACCTGCTGTGCCAGGGCATGGTGATCGCCGAGACTTTCTACCGCGACAACGCCGACGGTTCGAAGGACTGGATCAACCCGGCCGAGGTCGAGGTGCAGCGCGACGAGCGCGGCCGCGTCGCCGGCGCGCTGCTCAAGGCGGATGGCCAGAGCGTGCACATCGGCGGTACCGAGAAGATGTCGAAGTCGAAGAACAACGGCATCGACCCGCAGACCATGGTGGACAAGTACGGCGCCGACACCGTGCGCCTGTTCTCGATGTTCGCCGCGCCGCCGGAACAGTCGCTGGAGTGGAGCGAGGCCGGCGTCGAAGGCATGGCGCGCTTCCTCAAGCGGCTGTGGCGCGAAGTGACCACGCACGCGGCGGGTCCGGATCATGCACGTATCGGTGGCGTGGCCGCAGGCCACTCCGACTCGTCCCTTCCCCTGCAGGCAGGGGAAGGTGCCGAAGGCGGAAGGGGTGACGCCGCAGGCGTCGTCGATCCGTCCGTGCTGGATGCGGGCCAGAAGACCCTGCGCCGCCAGCTGCACGAGACGATCCAGAAGGTCAGCGACGATTTCGGCCGGCGCCACGCGTTCAACACCGCGATCGCCGCGCTGATGGAACTGCTGAATGCGCTGGGCAAGTTCAACGACCAGAGCGAGCAGGGCCGAGCCGTGCGCCACGAGGCGCTGGAGGCGATGGTGCTGCTGCTCAACCCGGTGGTGCCGCACGTCAGCCACGCCTTGTGGCAGGTGCTCGGCCATGCCGAAACCGTGCTGGAGGACCAGCCCTGGCCGCAGGTGGATCAGGCCGCGCTGGTACGCGACACGATCACCCTGGCGGTGCAGATCAACGGCAAGTTGCGCGCTACCATCGAGCTGGCCGCACAGGCCTCGAAGGAAGAAGCCGAGGCGCTCGCGCTTGCCCAGCCGCAGGTGGTGCACTTCCTGGAAGGCATGACGGTGCGCAAGGTCATCGTGGTACCCGGCAAGATCGTCAACATCGTCGCAGGATGAAATCCATGAGCTTCATGAAAGCGCGCCGCCTGTTCCAAGCCTCGCTGCTGCTGGCCACGGCGCTCGCGCTGGGCGCCTGCGGTTTCCACCTGCGCGAGAACGCGACCCTGCCGCCGGAGATGCAGCGGGTGCACCTCAGCGTCAACGGCGGCGGCGAGTTCGAACGCCACCTGGCTCGTGCGCTGCAGACGTCCGGCGTCACCGTCGAGGACGACAGCGGCCCGGGCATCGCCGAGCTGCGCGTGCCGGTGGCGGCCTTCAGCACCGAGACGCTGAGTGCCGGCGGCTACGTGCGCATCACCGAGTATGCGGTGCGCTACCAGGTGCAGTTCGACGTCGTCGATCCGGCCGGGCAGGTGCTGGTGCCGCGCCAGCGCATCGACATGTCGCGCGAGTACAGCTACGACGCCAGCAACACCGTCGGCAACGCCTCGCAGGTCGAGGAGATCCAGCGCAGCCTCAACGACGACATGGTGCAGGCGATCCTGTTCCGCCTGCAGGCCGCCGGCAAACATGAGCTGGCCGCACCGGCAAGCGCCGCCAGCACGCACTGATGCCGCTCAGTCCCGGCCAATGGCAGAAAGCGCTGGCGGCGGACAGCCTGCAGCCGGTCTACCTGCTCGCCGGCGAGCAGTTGCTGGTGCTGGAGGCGGCCGATGCGTTGCGCGCCCAGGCGCGCAAGCTGGGCTACAGCGAGCGTGAAGTGCTCGAGGTCGGCCAGCATTTCGACTGGAACGACCTGGCTCGTGCGGCGGCCGGCATGTCGCTGTTCGCCACCCGCCGGCTGATCGACCTGCGCCTGCCCACCGGCCGCCCCGGCATCGACGGCGCCAAGGCGATCGGCGCGTTCTGCGCCGACCCGCCGCCGGACGTCACCCTGCTGATCACCGCGATGGAGTGGAGCAACAAGCACGACGGCGCCTGGAGCAAGAAACTCGACGCCAGCGGCGCGATGGTGGTGTTCAATTCGCCGCGACCGGATCAGTGGGGTGCATGGATCAGCGCGCGGCTCGCTTCGCGCGGCCTGTCCGCCACGCCCGATGCGGTGGCGCTGCTGGCCGAGCGCGTCGAGGGCAACCTGCTCGCCGCGGCGCAGGAAGTCGACAAGCTCGCCGTGCTGCACGGGCAGGGCCGCGTCGACGCCGCCGAGATGGAAAACCTGGTTGCCGACAGCGCCCGCTACGACGTGTTCAAGCTCACCGACGCCGCCTTCGTCGGCGACGGCGCGCGTGCCTTGCGCATCCTCGCCGGGCTGCGCTCCGAAGGCGACGAACTGCTGGCGCTGATGGGCTGGCTGGTGAACCAGCTGCAGCTGGCGTTGCGCCTGGCGAATGCGCCGGACCTCGCCGCGCAGATTCGCGCCGAGCACCTGTGGCAGGCACGCGAAACCCTGTTCCGCCAGGCCTTGCGCCGTGCGCCGCGCGAGCACTGGCTGCAATGCCTGGCCCGCGCCTCGCGCATCGACCGCATGGTCAAGGGCCGCGAGCAGGGCAACCCGTGGCAGGAGGCCGAACGGCTGATCGCCGCGATCGCCGAGCCGCGCGCGGCGCGGGCGTTGGCGTGAAGCCGCTGGCGCTGTTCGGCGGCACCTTCGATCCGGTGCACCTGGGCCACCTCAGCGTGGCCTGGGAAGCGGCCGAACTGCTCGACGCCGAGGTGCGCCTGCTGCCGGCCAGCGTGCCGCCGCACCGCGTGCCGCCGCTGGCTTCGGCGGCACAGCGCGTGGCGATCCTGCGCACCGCGCTGCACGGCCAGTCGCGGCTCACGCTCGACACGCGCGAACTGGATCGCGACGGTCCGTCGTTCACCATCGACACCTTGCACGAACTGCGCGCGGAGCAGGGCGAGCGCCCGCTGGTGCTGCTGCTCGGTGCGGATGCGTTTGCCGGCCTCGCCAGCTGGCATCGCTGGCGCGAACTGTTCGAGGCGGCGCATGTCGGCGTGCTGAGCCGGCCGGGGGTTTCCGCCGACCTGCCGGACGCACTGGAACGCGAGGTGACCGGCCGGCGCGTCGCCGACGTCTCCGCGTTGCGTGCGCTTCCGGCGGGCAAGGTCGTCGAACTGGCGGTGACCCCGCTGGAAATCTCCGCCACGCGCATCCGCGAACTGCTCGCCGCCGGGCGCGACCCGCGCTACCTGCTGCCGGCGGGATTGTTCGACGATCCCGCACTTTTGGCGCCTTACCGGAACCCGGCCGCGTAGAAGCCTGACTCAGGTGCCGGCCAACTGCGCCGTCACGTCGTTGATCGAGGCGCGGATGCGGGCGCTGAACACCGAATCCTCGTGATGGATCAGCAGCAGCCGTTCGGTGGCGCGGGTCATCGCCACGTAGAGCAGGCGCGCCTCGCGCGCCTCGTCCTCGCCGGGCTTGGGCATCATGCCCAGGTGGGGAATGATCACCAGCGGGAATTCCAGGCCCTTGCTGGAGTGCATGCTGACCAGCTTGATGCAGTCCCTGACCACGAACAGCGCGCCCTTGCCGCCCTTGTCGTCGGCGAGGCGGCAGGCCAGGCCGGCCTGTTCCAGTGCGGCGCGCAACCTGTCGCCCTGCCAGTTGAAGCGATAGATCACCGCGATGTCGTCGAGCGGGCGGCCGTGCGCCAGCTCGTCGCGGATCTGGCTGACCAGGACCGTCAGCTCGGCGCCGGCGCTGTCGACGCGGATCAGTTCCGGCACCGCGCCGCGGCGGCCGGCGCTTTCCGGCGCGACCAGCGGCACGCCGTCATCCTCGCCGGCATCCGCGTGCAGGAGCTCGTTGGCGAAGCTGCGTGCGACCGAGAGGATTTCCAGCGTGTTGCGGTAATTGAGTTTCAGGATGGTGGTGCGGCCTTGCGCCTGCACGCCGAGACTCTTCCAGGTGAACTTGCGCCGGTCCGTGCGGCCGTTGATGTTCTGCGCATCGTCGTACAGCACCAGCAGCGAGTTGGTGTTCGGGTCGATCATCTGCACGATCAGCTTGTACCAGTCCGGCTCGAAGTCGTGGCCTTCGTCGACCAGCACCGCGCCGTACTGGAAGCGCGGGATCTGGCCGCGCTCGACGCCGTCGATCACCCGCTGCACCATCTGCTCGAAGAAGTCCGCGCTGCCCTGCGCGGGCAGCTCCACGTGGTAGGCGGCGAGCATCTTGCGGCACCACTTGTGGAAGTTGTAGACCTGCACCTTCTCGTTCAGGCCGCGCTCGCCGAGCAGCTGGTCGAGCCGCGCGGCCAGCGTCTTGTTGTAGCAGAGCACCAGGATCGGCTTGGACAGTTCGCGCGCCAGCTGCATCGCGCGGAAGCCCAGGATCATCGTCTTGCCGGAGCCGGCGACGCCATGGATGACCCGGTGCTCGCCGCCGAGCGAACGCGCCAGCTGCTCCTGCTGCGCGTCCATCACCTTGACCAGGTCGGGAATCTGCAGCGGCCGCGCGGCGGCATCGGCCGGCTGGTCGAACAGGCCGAACTGGCCTTCGCCCGGCGCCACCCGGATCTCCGGGAACAGGTGCCAGCGCACGCGGTCGATCTGCGGCAGGGTCAGCGCGACCGGGAACACCTGCGGGAACATCGCCCACAGCCGCTCCTGGAAGGCCTCCGCTTCGACCGTCTCGTAGATCTCGTCGCGGCAGATGGCGAGGTGGCCCGGGATCACCGCGTCGAGCCCGCCGTCGACGAACTGCTTGCGGCTGATGTTGGCCAGCACCACGCCCCATGCCCACGGCATCAGCAATTTGCCGGCATGACGGCTGGAAGGCGGGTGGCGCAATGCCGGATCGCGTTCCAGCACCACGCCGATCTCCAGCGCGTACGCGCGCGCCTGCAGCAGGGGGTTGTTTTCCTTGACCAGGCCTCGCTCGGTGACCAGGGTGAACTGGGTGCCGTCGGCGTGGCGGATGGTGTCCGGCTTCCAGTCCTTCACCTCCAGCACCAGCATGCCGCGGCGCGGGTGGAACACCACGAAATCCGGGCGCCGCTGCTTCAGCCCGACCGGCACGTCGTACCACAGCAGGTAGTCGTCCTCGAGCTTCTGTTCCAGCCGTTCGGAGAAGCGCTTTTCGCCGCCGGTCATCCTGGGCAGACAATGGTTGCGTGTCGGAATGAGGGTGGCCATTCAGCGTCCGGAAGATTGCATCCAGCGAAAGTAGCGAAACGCGGGCGCCTGTCAATGCTAAAGTCCCGGTGGCGGTGGCCGATATTCTGCAGTTGGCTGCCTGACTTGCCCGACCGGTTCGCACCGGCCGCAGGCACTCCGCCCGCATGTCATGGTGGCATGCGGCGCGTCGAGTCAGCGAGGAGTACCGATGTCCATCGATATGGCCACCCGGAATTGAATTCGCCGCCGCTACTTTCCCTCATCCGTGTGCCGACATGCAGACCATCCACGAAGTCTTCCCCTATCTCCGCGTGCACGATGCCGCCGCCGCGCTGGATTACTACCGGCGAGCCTTCGGCGCAAAGCTGCGCCTGCGTCTGGACGAGGCCGGCACGGGCCGCATCGGCCATGCCGAGCTGGAACTCGGGCCGGCGGTGATCATGCTGTCCGACGAGTATCCCGAGCACGGCATCCTCGGTCCGCGCAGCATCGGCGGCACCAGCGTGTCGATCCACCTGCACGTGGACGATGCCGACGCGATGCTGGCACAGGCGGTGGCTGCCGGCGGCAGCCTGGTTCGGCCGGCGACCGATGCGTTCTACGGCGAGCGCAGCGGCACCGTGCGCGATCCGTTCGGACACGAGTGGCTGGTCGGTCACCGCATCGAAGAGGTGAGTCCGGCCGAGATGCAGCGGCGCTACGACGAACTGATGGCGGGCTGAATCAACCCCAGCGCTGCAGCTGCTCCGGCGCCATGTCCATGCGCCGGCAGGCGCGGCTGGCGATGCCGTCCTTCAACGCCGCGCGGAATACCGGCGCGATCGACCACAGCGCGTGCGCCGCCAGCCGCGCCTGGCGCTGCCGGCGCGGCGTGTGGCCAAGCATTCGGATCGCCCAGTCCGGCAGCAGGGCGTGACCGGCGAGCAGGAACAGGTCGCGCGAGAGGCTGGCCGCCGGTACCGGCAGGCGCACCTGTTCCAGCAGTCCGAGCACGACGCGCGAGCGTTCGGTGAAGGCCAGCTCGGTCCGGATGCGCCGGAAGTATTCGGTCACCTCGCGTTCGCACGCGGGCACGTCGCGCGCGCCGAGTGTCTCGGCGATCCGCCGCACCTCGTCGTAATAACGGTCGGCCGCGCCGGCCGCCATCGCGATGTGGCTGTAGCGGCGGTAGCCCTGCAGGAAGCAGTACGCCTCGCTGACGTGGACCCAGGTCAGCAGGTCGGGCTCGTTCGCCGAGTACGGACGGCCATCTTCCCCGTGGCCGTTGATGTGCACGTGGATCTGCCGCACATGTTCGATCAGCGCTTCGGCCTGTGCGCGCGGTGCGTAGGTGGTGCCGCCGACGAAGGCGGTGGTGCGACGCAGCCGGCCGAGCAGGTCGCCGCGGAAGTTGGAGTGGTCCCACACCCCGGCCAGCGCCAGCGGGTGCAGCGTCTGCAGGGTCAGCGCGGCGAGGCCGCCGGCCAGCATGCCGGGGAAATCCGAGTGCACGCGCCAGGTCGCGCTGAGCGGCCCGAACAGGCCGGGGTCGCCGTGCGGGTGGTCGTAGTCGAGGCTGCCTGTATCGGCGCGCGGAAAGGCCTTGAGCACCCAGCGGCGGATCGGCTCGCGGGCAGGGCGGGTCAACAGGTCGAGGGGCGAAGACATGCCGCCAGTCTAGCCTCCTGTCGGCCGGGAGTTTGATTTGGACGTCCATTGTGTTATCTATGTCGCCATGCATTCCGCCACCGCCCGCCTGTATTTCTGGTTTTACGGCTATCCGAAGCCAACGGCGGCGGCGCGGGCGCGATCGTTTTGAACTGATCGACACAACCTCACCGAACCGCCACCCCAGGGCGGTTTTTTTATGGCCGCCACCTGAATTTCCCCCAGGAGAGCCGCCATGCACACCACCGACGACCTGCGCATCCGCGCCATCACCCGCCTCAGCACGCCGGCCGAGGTGATGCGCGACTGCGCCGTCACCGACACAGCCATGGCCACCGTCGATGCCTCGCGGCAGGCGCTGCACGGCATTCTCGCCGGCAGCGAGGACCGCCTCGCGGTGGTGATCGGGCCGTGCTCGATCCACGACACCCGCGCCGCGCTGGAGTACGCCGGCCGGCTGGCGCCGCTGCGCCGCGAGCTCGGCGATGCGCTGGAGATCGTGATGCGGGTGTACTTCGAGAAGCCGCGCACCACGGTCGGCTGGAAGGGGCTGATCAACGATCCCGACCTCGACGGCAGCTTCCGTATCGACAAGGGGCTGCGCCTCGCCCGCGGCCTGCTGCGCGACATCAATGCGCTGGGCGTGCCGGCCGGCTGCGAATTCCTCGACATGATCACCCCGCAATACATCGCCGACCTGGTCGCCTGGGGCGCGATCGGCGCGCGCACCACCGAGAGCCAGGTGCATCGCGAGCTGGCCTCGGGGCTGTCCTGCCCGGTCGGTTTCAAGAACGGCACCGACGGCAACGTGAAGATTGCGGTGGACGCGGTGCAGGCCGCGTCGCAACCGCATCATTTCATGGCGGTGACCAAGGACGGCCAGGCGGCCGTCGCCACCACCAGCGGCAATGACGACTGCCACGTGATCCTGCGCGGCGGCAAGGCGCCGAATTACGATGCGGCCAGCGTCGATGCCGCGTGTGTCGCCATCGACAAGGCCGGCCTGGCCGGCCGCGTGATGATCGACGTCAGCCACGCCAACAGCGGCAAGAAGCCGGAGAACCAGCCGCGGGTGGTCGAGGACATCACCGCGCGGATCGCCGCCGGCGAGCGGCGCATCCTCGGCGTGATGGTGGAAAGCCACCTGCTCGGCGGACGCCAGGAACTGCAACCAGGCCAGCCGCTGCGCTACGGCCAGAGCATCACCGACGGCTGCCTCGACTGGGACAGCTCGGTGCAGGTGCTGCAGCGGCTGGCGCAGGCGGTACGCCAGCGCCGGCGGGTCGAAGCCGGCGCGGCCCTGCCTTCCGCCGAGGAGGTCGCCACCTGCTGAGCCGAAGGCGATTCAGCCTTCCAGTTGCGCGTCCAGCGTGATCGCGGCTTTCAGCACCTTGGACACCGGGCAGGCCAGCTTGGTCGCCTGCGCGACGCTGTCGAACGTGGCCGCGTCGATGCCCGGCACCCTGGCGCGACAGCTGAGGTCCACCGTGGTGATGGTGAAGCCGTCGCCGTCCCTGGCCAGGGTCACCGCCGCCTTGGTGTCGATGCTGTCGGCGGTGAAGCCGGCGTTGCCGAGTCCCAGCGAAAGCGCCATCGAGTAGCAGCCGGCATGCGCCGCCGCAATCAGTTCCTCCGGGTTGGTGCCGGGGCCGTCCTCGAAGCGCGACTTGAAGCCGTACGGCGACTCGTGCAGCACGCCGGTCTCGGTCGACATCGTGCCCTGTCCGTCCTTGATGCCGCCGGACCAGTGCGCGGATGCGGATCGTTTCATGGGACTCTCCTGTGGAGGCGGGACAAGTGCACACGATGCCCGATGCCGCATGCAGCCGGTGCGAACGAAACGCCGCCATCGCTTCACGCCCGGTTGCCCCGCGCACGTCGTATGCTTGTCGACCGTCTTCCGATCGGAAGTTTGCATGCCGCCCGCCATCCAGCACGACCGCGTCGCCCGTCGCTTCGAGACCTGCGTGGAAGGCATGCCGTGCCTGCTCGACTACACACTGTCCGCCGGCCTGTCCGCCGGCGTGATGACGATCACGCACACCGAAGTGCCGGCCGCGGTGGGCGGGCGCGGCATCGCCGCCGCCCTGGTGCAGGAGGCGCTGACGACGGCGCGTGCCGAAGGCTGGAAGGTGGTGCCGGCCTGCTCGTATGCTGCGGTGTGGATGCAGCGGCATCCGGCATGCCACGACCTGCTCGGCTGAACCCCTGACGCGGAGGCATGCATGGACGAACGATCGGAGCGGTCGGATCAGCGCGCATCGCGGCGGCGCGGCTGGCGGCCATGGCGTTTCGTGAAGGGGCGTCCGTGGACGGTCCTGTCGCTGCTCATCTTCCTCGTGGCGGTGGCGCTGCTGCTGCATGCCGGCGTGCGCCCGGCCAATGCGGTGCTGCTGGGTTTCGACCTGGCGGCGCTGGTGTTACTGGGCGTCTTCGCGCGCCTGTTCAGCCGGGCTTCGCCGAACCACATGCGCAGCCAGGCGAAGGCCCTGGATACCGGCCGCTGGGGCGTGCTGTGGGGCGCCGTGCTGCTGTCGGCCGTGGTGCTGGCCGCGTTGGGCAACGAACTGCATGCGGCCAGGGGCGGCGGCGTGCTGGAGTTGGCGGTCGGCGTGCTCAGCGTGGTCCTGAGCTGGCTGTTCCTCAACGTGATGTTCGCGGTCCACTACGCCCATGGCTACTACGGCGAGTTCGGCAAAAAGCACGCCGGCCTGGAATTTCCCGACACGCCCGAGCCGGACTACTGGGACTTCGCCTACTTCTCCATCGTGGTCGGCATGACCTTCCAGGTCTCCGACGTGCAGATCACCAGCAAGTACCTGCGCCGCGTGGTGTTGCTGCACAGCGTGATCGCGTTCTTCTTCAACGTGTTCATCATCGCCATCACGGTGAACATCGTGGCCGGGCAGGGCGGTTGAGCGATGGCATGTAACCGCCGGCCTGCGGGCAGCGAAGGAAGCGAGGGGGCGGCGTGGCCGTCTCCTTCCCTTTCTCTCGAGGATCTTCCGATGAATGCACGACTTGCCACTCTGCTCGCCGCCGCCATGGCCTGCGGCCTCGCCACCGCGTCCGCCTTCGCGCAGGACACGATGGCCGCCAGTTCCAGCACGGCGATGTCGCACGAGGCGATGCAGAAAACGCCGATGAAGCACGATGGCATGAAGCATGGCGCGATGAAGAAGGACGCCATGAAGCACGACGCCATGAAGCATGATGCGATGATGAAGAAGGATGCGATGAAGGGTGATGCCATGAAAGGCGACGCCATGAAATCCGGCGGCTGAGCGATCGCCGCCGGCTGGTGGACCTGCCGGCGGCTTCTGCCGCGCGCGGCAGTGGCGGATACTTCAGCCATTCACTGCCGCAGGACACTACGCATGGCCCCGTCGTTCGCCAGCCGGCTCGGCACCGAACACCCACTGATCCAGGCCCCGATGTCCGGTTCGACGCCGCCGGCGGCATCATGGGCGGCCGCGGCATGCTGGCGGCGGAAGTGCTCGGCGCGGCGGCCGGCCAGCCCGGCACCCGCTGGCCTGCCGTATCCGGTGCTGAACGCGCTCTCCGCGCCGTTGCGGCGCGCCGCCGCCGAAGCCGGACGCGGTGACCTGCTGTCCGAGTGGTGCGGCCAGGCCGCCGGTCTGGTGCGCCCGCAGCCGGCCGCCGAACTGGTGGCGTGGCTGATGCACGAATACCGGCTGGCCAGGCGGTCGCTGGCGCATTGAGCGACTGCACCTTGGGCCGGTCGACGCCTTGACGTGCCGTTGGGGCAGGGCGGTTATACTGCGACCGCGCCATTTTGCGCTGCGATCCCGCATCGAGGCCCATCCTCTTGAGCACTGCCCGTACCAACAAGGCCGTCACCACGGCCACCCTGCGCAAGTCGGTCATCGACGCGCTCGAAGAACTGAAGGCCAAGGACGTGCGCGAGATCGACGTCCGCGGCAAGACCTCCATCGCCGACCTGCTGGTGATCGCCTCGGGCACCTCGGCCCGCCACGTCAAATCCATCGCCGACGAAGTGGGCAAGTTCGCCAAGAAGGCGGGCGTGATGCCGCTTGGCGTGGAAGGCGAAACGGAAGGCGAATGGGTGCTGGTCGACCTGGGCGACGTGATCGTCCACGTGATGCTGCCGCGCATCCGCGAGTTCTATGGCCTGGAGCGGCTGTGGACGGTGGGCGACCACGGGCAGGAAGTCGACGCCGCTCAGGCAGGCTGAGTCGAACCCACGGCATGCGCGCGCGCCTGATCGCGGTCGGTGAACGCATGCCCGGCTGGGTGGCGGAAGGCTTTGCCGAATACCGCAAGCGGCTGTCGCACGAACTGCCGCTGGAACTGGTCGAGTTGAAACCCGGCAACCGCGGCAAGGGTCGCGACGATGCGCGGGCGATCCAGGACGAGGGCGCGGCGATCCTCGCGGCGTTGCCGCACGACAGCCACGTGATCGCGCTCGATGGCCGCGGCAGGAACTGGTCCAGCGAGGAACTGGCCGAACAGCTGGCGAAGTGGCGCATGGCCGGGCGCGACCTGGCGTTCCTGATCGGCGGCCCGGACGGTCATGCGCCCGAGGTGCTGGCGCGCGCCGACCAGTGCTGGTCGCTGGGTCCGCTGACCCTGCCGCACATGCTGGTGCGGCTGGTACTCGCCGAACAGCTGTATCGAGCCACCACGATCATGGCCGGCCACCCTTACCATCGCGCCTGACACCCGACGGAGCCGCCATGTCCTTCCAGATCCGCCAGGCCACGATCCTCGACCTCGACACGCTGGCGCCGCTGTTCGACGGCTACCGCCAGTACTACGGCCAGCCGGCTGACCTGGCGCGCGCACGCGATTTCCTGGCGGAGCGTATCCACCAGCACGAGTCGCTGATCCTGCTGGCGCTGGACGAACACGGCGCCGGGCTCGGCTTCACCCAGTTGTATCCGCTGTTCTCGTCGGTGCGCATCGTGCGCACCTGGCTGCTCAACGACCTGTTCGTGGCCGCATACGCGCGGCGCCAGGGCGTGGCGGCGGCCCTGCTGCGCACGGCGGCGGAGCAGGCGCATGCGCTGGGTGCGGCCAGCCTGTCGCTGTCCACCGCGCTGGACAACGCGCCGGCGCAGGCGCTGTACGAGTCGCTGGGCTGGCAGCGCGACCGCCAGTTCTGCGAATACAGCCTGACGCTGTGACGCCGCTGCTCTACCTCGCCTCGCAGTCGCCGCGCCGGCGCCAGCTGCTGCAACAGCTCGGCGTGGACTTCGCCGTGCTCGACGTCGACGTGCCCGAACAGCGCGCGCCCGGCGAATCGCCGCGGGACTATGTGCGCCGGGTGGCGCGCGACAAGGCGAGAGCCGGGCTGGCTGCACTGGCGCACGCGGGCGATGCGCTGGTGCTTGGCGCGGATACGGAGGTGGTGCTGGACGACGAGGTATTCGGCAAGCCGAGGGACGCCGACGCTGCGGCCGCGATGCTGCGCCGGCTGTCGGGGCGGACGCATGCGGTGATCTCGGCGGCATGGCTGGTCGGCGTGGCCGGCGAGCAGTGCGCGGTCTGCGTATCGCAGGTGCGCTTCGCCACGCTGGACGAGTCAACCATCGCTGCCTACGTCGCCACCGGCGAACCGTTCGGCAAGGCCGGTGCGTACGCGATCCAGGGCCGCGGCGCGACCCTGGTCGAGCACCTCGACGGCAGTTATTCCGGGGTCATGGGCTTGCCGCTGTTCGAGACGGCGCGGCTGCTGCGTCGTGGCGGGATCAGCCCGGCGGATTGATCGCCACGAACCAGGCGGCGACGGCCAGCAGGTTGTTGGTGCCGTGCGCCAGCACCGCCGGCCAGATCGAGCCCGAACGCAGCCGCAGCCCGGCCAGCAGCAGCGCCAGCAGGATCAGGTTCGGCAGCGCGTACCACTGGTATTGCAGCCCCGGCAGGTGGACCAGCGCGAACAGCAGCGAGCTGCCGGTCACCGCCCAGCCGACATGCACGCGCTTCATCAGGGCCGACAGCAGCACGCCGCGGAACAGCAGCTCTTCCACCAGCGGACCCACGCACACCACCACCAGCACCAGCGGAATGCGCAGCCCCAGCGGGGTGTTGCCGCCGATCTGCTGGATGTCCTGGGTCATCGTGTGGCCGTGGGCCAGCCATTGGGTCAGCAGCGAGCCCAGGATCGGCGCCGCCAGTCCGGCCGCCACTGCCAGCGCGAAGAACCGCAGGTGGCGCGGCGCCGTGAAACCGAAACCCGGCGGCAGCGCCAGCGACCACAGCTGCGGCCATCGGCGGTGCGCCAGCCACAGGGTCAGCGGCGCGGCCACGCCAAGCGAGAGGATCGCCACCAGCGCCTGCGTGGCCGGTTGCGCCAGGCTCGTGCGGATCGCCGCGTCGATGCCTGGGCCGGTGGAGTCGAGGGCCGCCATCACGCCGAGCGCCAGCGCGAACGCCATGCCGACCGCGAGCTGCAGCATGAAGTAGGTGGCGATGATGCCCGCCGTGGCGCGCAAGCCGGGCGCGGGCCGACTGGCCTGCGGCAGAAGGAGCGTGGGCGGCAGGGGCGAAACCTTGGTGCAGCTGATGTCCATGCGGTAAACGTGCCCGTGGCGGCGAAGGCGAAAGCGGACGCCGCGTGCGGCATTCGGGTTTCCACGCTAGTGCCTTGCAGGCCGCTTGCGCAATCCTGCCGACCGGCATGGCGGCAGGCATTCGCTTGCAGCGCAAGGCCATCCCGGTAACATCGCCTGCAGACGATCACGGGGGAGTGTCGATGAGCACCGATTTCGGCAGGACGGCCAGCGATTACGCGCGCCATCGGGCCGGGTTTCCCGGCGCCTTCTTCGAACGCCTTTTCACCGACGGCAGCGTGCGCAAGGGCGACGTCGTTCTCGACCTGGGCACCGGCACCGGCACGGTCGCGCGCGGCCTGGCCGTACGCGGCTGCGAGGTGACCGGACTCGACCATTCCGCGCCGCTGCTGGCGCAGGCCGCAGAGATGGACCGTGCCGCCGGCGTGCAGGTGAAGCAGGTGCGTGCGCGAGTGGAGAACGCCGAGTTCGCCGCAGCCTCGTTCGACGTGATCACCGCCGGCCAGTGCTGGCACTGGTTCGACCGGCCACGCACGGCGGCCCTGGTGCGCAAGTGGTTGCGGCCGGGCGGGCGGCTGCTGATCGCGCATTTCGACTGGGTACCGCTGGCCGGCAACATGGTGCAGGACACCGAACGGTTGATCCTCGCCTACAACCCGGCCTGGACGCTGCACAGCGGCAGCGGCCTGTATCCGGCGTGGCTGAAGGACGTGGCGGAAGCCGGCTTCGGCGACCTGCGCACCTACTCGTTCGACGTGGACGTGCCGTACAGCCATGTTGACTGGCGCGGCCGCATCCGTGCCAGCGCAGGCATTGGCGCCACGCTGGACGAGGCGAAGGTGGCACGCTTCGACGCCGAACTGGCCGACATGCTGGCCGCCCACCATGCGGCGGAGCCTATGGCGGTGCCGCATCGCGTATGGGTATTGAGCGCGATCGCCCCCGGCCTGCTGGTCTGAGAACCTGTTCAGCCGACCAGCGTGGCCCGGCCCACGCCGACGCTGGCCAGCACAAGCAGCGCGGCCCAGCCGAGCATGCCGACCATATAGCCGGGGCCGCGTTTGGAGGGATCCTTCAGGTAGGCCAGCGCGTACCACACGCGACCGACGATCCAGACCAGCCCCGCCACGCCGGCCCAGCCGCTGAAGCCGTAATTCGCCGCCAGCCACAGCGTGGGCAGGAACATCACCGTGCTTTCCAGTGTATTCATCTGCACCCGGTAGGCGCGCTCGAACGCCGGGTCGCCGCTGGTGGCCGGGGCCTTGATCCCATACTTGCCGCGGGCGTGACCGACGGCCCACATGGTGCCGAACTGCAGCAGTACGGTGAGCAGGGTGACCAGGGCGGGCAGGTGGGTCATGCTGAAATCCTCGCGAAGGGACGCCTACTTTAGCGGCAGCGCGCGTCGTGGCGTGATCTTGGTCGACGCGCTATCGTCGCCATGCGGCATCGGGGCGCGTGCATCGGTCAACAAGGGATTCCTATGGATTGGCGAAAAGGCGGCAGCAGCAGCAACGTCGAGATCGACAGCGGTGGCGGTGGTGGCCCGCGTTTCGGTGGTGGTGGCCGCATGGGCCTGGGTGGCCTGATCGTGCTGGCGTTGCTGGGCTGGATCTTCTTCAAGAATCCGCTGGCGCTGCTGGACCAGGGCGGCACCCTGCCGGGTGCCCCGACGCAGACCGGACAACCGGCCCAGGTCGATCCCGGGCAGCAGGCCTTCGTCAGCGCGATCCTGCATTCGACCGAGCAGAGCTGGGGCGCGATCTTCAAGGCGCACGGCTCGACCTATGTCGAGCCCAAGCTGCACCTGTTCAGCGGTGGCGTGAACACGGCCTGCGGCGGTGCCACCACCGCGGTGGGCCCGTTCTATTGCCCGGGCGACCAGAAGGTGTACCTGGACCTGGCGTTCTTCCAGCAATTGCAGGACGAACTCCACTCCTCCGGCGACTTCGCCCGCGCCTATGTGATCGCGCACGAGGTCGGCCATCACGTGCAGAAGCTGACCGGCGTGTTCGACAAGGTCGACGAAGCACGTCGCCGCGGCGCGCCGATGGACGGCGCCGATGGCTTGTCGGTACGGCAGGAGCTGCAGGCGGATTGCTACGCGGGCGTGTGGGCGAACCACAGCCAGCAAAGTCTGCAATGGCTGCAGCCGGGCGACATCGAAGAGGCCCTGAACGCGGCCAGCCACATCGGCGACGACGCCCTGCAGCAGCAGGCGCAAGGTCGCGTGCGGCCGGACACGTTCACCCACGGCACCTCGGCGCAGCGGGTGAAGTGGTTCAAGGCCGGCTTCGCCAGCGGCGACGTTGCCCAGTGCAACACCTTCGCTGGCGAACCATGAGGTAACCAAGCCGGCAGCCGCGTAGCGGTTGCCGGCTTTCGGAATCTCCTTCTGGCAAGGGAGGGCAGGGCGGGGTGGCTCCTCTTCCCTGCTGCGCACCGCATGCCCGCTGCTCTAGAATTCGCCCCCTGCGCGCCTCGGGGCGCCTTCGGTCGCTTCGATGGAACATCCCTGCTTGCGTTGCGGTGCCTGCTGCGCGTTCTTTCGCGTGGCGTTTCATTGGTCGGAGGCGGAAGCCTTCCTCGGCGGCAAGGTGCCGCCGGAGCTGACCGAAAAGCTCGATCCGCACCGCCTGGCGATGCGCGGCAGCAACGCCGCGCAGCCACGCTGCGCGGCCTTGCACGGCACGGTGGGCGAGGCGGCGCATTGCGGCATCTACCTGCAGCGGCCGTCGGTGTGTCGCGAGGTGCAGCCGTCGTGGGAGTTCGGCGCGGTCAGCCCGCAATGCGACAAGGCGCGCCTCGCGCATGGCCTGTCCGTGTTGACGCCGGAAGACTGGCTCGACCCGTTCGATGCCGGCGAACCGCCGCTGCCGCAGAGCGCCTGAACGGCGCCGCTGCCTGCTTCAATCGAAGCGGTAGATGTCCATCGCCAGGAAACCCATGTCGATGCCGGCGTCGATCCGTTGCGCCTGTGCGTTCGCGCCCGCCGCGCCCAACGCCACGAACAGCGGCAGCAGGTGCTCGTCGGTGGGGTGCGCGCGTTCGGCGAACGGAGCCTGGCGGCGGTAGTCGAGCAGGGCGTCGATGTCGCCGCTGGCGAGCTTGTGCTCGATCCACTCGATGAACGGCTTCACGTACGGTGCCTGCCGCTGGCCGCTGTAACCTGCAGCGAAATCGTGCAGGTTATGGGTGATGCTGCCCGAGCCGATCACCAGCACGCCTTCCTCGCGCAACGGCGCCAGCGCCTGGCCCAGTGCGTACTGGTGCGCGGGGCCCGGATTCAATTCGGCGAGGCCGGGCTGGATCGAGACCGGCACCACCGGGATGTCGGCCGCCGGGTACATCAGGTGCAGCGGCACCCACGCGCCGTGGTCGAGTCCGCGCTCGGGATTGATGGTCGGCGCCAGGCCGGCCTGTTCCAGCAACCGGGCGACGCGCCCGGCCAGTGCCGGCGCGCCGGGTGCGGGGTAGCGCATCTGGTACAGCGGCGCGGGAAAACCGCCGAAGTCGTGGATGGTTTCCGGCATCGCCGCGGCGCCGACCTGCGGCTGGCGCGACAGCCAGTGCGCGCTGGCCATCACGATCGCCCGCGGGCGCGGCAACACGGCGGCCAGCTCGGCCAGCCGCTGGCCGGTGAGGCCGGGCTGCAGTGCGGTCATGGGAGAACCGTGCGAGATATACAGGCTGGGCAGGGCGGTCACGCGCATCGCTCCGTTGGAGTCCATCCCGGCATGATGAGGGCATGGCGGCGGTTTGCGAGCGCCTGCGCGGGGAACGCTGCGTTGCCTGCGCCGAACGACCGGAGTGGGCTCCTACCGGCCGAGCATCGGCAGGCCGAGGCCCAGGCGCAGCGGATCGAGCAGGGCGCCATAGTGGCCGGCACGCGCGGTGTCGCGCTGCAGCGGCTGGCGCACCTGCGCCGCGCTGGCGGTGCGCACGCTGCGTTTCGCGTGGTGGTAGTCGAGGCAGGCCGGGTCGAACGGCAGGTCGCAGAACGCCAGCAGAGAGCGGATCTCATCCTCCGGCTCGGCCAGCAGCGCCTCGTAGCGCTGGGTGCGGATGCGCTGCGGGGCGGCCGCCTGCCACGCACCCATGATCCGCTCGTAGTCGCGGATGTAGGCGGCGATGTCGGTCAGCGTGCAGGCGAAATGCGGCAGCCGGTAGAACTGCTGCTTGTAGCAGGACCAGCCCGCCTCCAGCGCGTCGCGCCGCGCGTCGACGATGCGCGCGCCGGGCAGCATCGCGCCGAGCACGCCGCCGAGCAGCCAGTTCGACGGCAGCTTGTCGGTATGCCGCGGCTTGTGCCGGCGCCAGCGCGCGGTGATTTCCAGGTAACGCCGACCCAGCCGTTGCCAGTCGTCGGTGCCGGCGCTGCCGATCCACTGCAGCAACGGCAGGCGACGACGTGCGGATTCCTCGCCGAGTACCTGGTCCAGGTCCGGCAATTCGCTGGCGCCTTCGACGGTGGGATGGGCGGCGAGGATCTGCTCGAACAGCGTGGAGCCGGAGCGCGGCAGGCCGACGATGAAGATCACTTCGTGGCCCAGGGTCGGATCCGTCGGTGCCGGCAGCCGGGCCGAAGCGGCGAGCAGGGCATCGGCATGCGCATGGAACGCGCCGGCGTTCCACGGATGGAGCTGGCGCAGCTCGGCGTTGGCCTGGCTCAGTGCGGCGAAGGCCTGCCCGTAACGGCCCTGGTCCTCGCACACCTTGCCCAGTGCGAAGCCCATCGCGATGCGATCGGCCAGGTCCGTTCCGTTCTGGTGCAGTGCCGCTGCCAGTTGCTCGCGGTCGGTGTCCGACAACGGTCGCGTCTTCATGTTCGCCAGTCCGCGCCAGGCGTCGCCGCAGGCCGGATGCAGCGTCAGCGCGGCGCGGTAGCGCGCATCCGCCTCGTCGAAACGGCCGGCATGCACCAGCGCGTCGCCGAGCAGGATCAGGGCGGGCAGGAAGTCCGGCGCCAGCGCGTGTGCGCGCTGCAGTGCCTCGATCGCCGCCGCGGTATCGCCATGCAGCTGCAGGTTGCGGCCGAGGTTGAACCACGGCATCGGCGCCTGAGGTGCCAGTGCGCAGGCCTGCCGCCAGCTGGCGAAGGCCGCGTCCAGTTCGCCGGCAGCCTGCTGCGCGTTGCCCAGGTCGGAATGGGCCAGTGCGTAGTCGGGCCACTGCGCGAGGACCTGTTGCAGCAGCGCCTTCGCCTCGGCATGGCGCTGCGCGCGGGCATGCAGGATGGCGTGCAGGCGCAGCGCCTCGGGATGCCCCGGCGCCGTCGCGAGGACGGCGTCCAGTGCCTGGGTGGCCGCCGCCTCGGCACCGTCGCGGATCGCACGTGCCGCCGCCTGCATTTGCTGCGTGGCGGCCGGCGCGAGCCCGTCGAGTCGCGGCTCGGCGCCGCTGGGCGGACGGTGTTCGGCAGTGGGGCTGGACATGCGGCGGGTTCGTGGCGGCGGCGACACCGCCGATGTTACGTCGTCGCGCCGTCGCATATCGAGCGGCGCGACGCAGGGCGCTTACTTGCGCCGCGGCGGCTTGGCGCCGCCGGGCCGTGGTTTGAAGCCGCCGGTTTTCCTGAAACCGCCCGGCTTGTGCGCCGGCGGTGCGCTGGTGCCGGTGTCGCCGCCGTCCCATTCGTGGATGCGCAACTGCTGCTGCACCACCCACACCTTCTTCAGGTGCTCGAACACTTCCTTGGGCATGCCGTCGGGCAGGTCGATCAGGCTGTAGTGGTCGCGAATGCTCAGGCGGCCGATGAACTGGCTGTCCAGGCCGGCCTCGTTCGCGATCGCGCCGATGATGTTGCCCGGCTTCACGCCGTGCTCGTGGCCGACCTCGATGCGATAGGTGCGCTTGCCCTCTTCGGTGGCGTGCGCGCGCACCGGGCGGTGGCCGAATTCGCGCGGTGCGCTTTCGTGCGCGCCGTGTTCGCGGGGTTTGTGTTCGCGCACGGGGCGGCTTGCTGCGCCTTCGCGCTCGGGCGACGGGCGGCGTTCATTGCCGGCCCGTTCGCGCGGCGCGCGATCGCTGCGCTCGCGGCTCGCCGGCTCGTGCTTTTCGCGTTTCGGCGGCGGCGTCAGCAGCAGCGGCTGGTCGCCCTGGGCGATGCGCGCCAGGGCGGCGGCAATCTCGATCGCCGGCACGTTGTGCTCCTGCTCGTACTGCTCGATCAGCTGCTGGAACTGGCCCAGCTCGCCCTGCGCCAGCATGTCGGTGATGCGCTGCTTGAACTTGCCGATGCGCACGTCGTTGACCACCTCGACCGAAGGCAGCTGCATTTGTTCGATCGGCTGGCGGGTGGCGCGCTCGATCGCGCCGAGCATGCCGCGCTCGCGCGGGCTGACGAACAGGATCGCCTCGCCACTGCGCCCGGCGCGGCCGGTGCGGCCGATGCGGTGCACGTAGCTTTCGGTGTCGTACGGGATGTCGTAGTTGAAGACGTGGCTGATCCGTTCCACGTCGAGCCCGCGGGCGGCCACGTCGGTGGCGACCAGGATGTCCAGCTTGCCGTCCTTCAACTGCTGGATCACCCGCTCGCGCTGCGGCTGGGCGATGTCGCCGTTGATCGCGGCGGCGGCCAGACCGCGCGCCTGCAGCTTGCCGGCGAGTTCCTCGGTGGCCTGCTTGGTGCGCGCGAAGATGATCATCGCGTCGAACGGCTCGGCCTCCAGGATGCGCGTCAACGCATCGAGCTTGTGCATGCCGCTGACGAACCAGTAGCGCTGGTGGATGTTCGCCGCCGTGGTGGTGGAGGACTTGATGGTGACCTCGACCGGGTCCTTCAGGTGCCGCTGCGCGATCTTGCGGATCACCGTGGGCATGGTCGCCGAGAACAGCGCGACCTGGCGCTCGGGCGGGGTCGCCTGCAGCACTTTCTCGACGTCGTCGATGAAGCCCATGCGCAGCATCTCGTCGGCTTCGTCGAGCACCAGGTACTTCAGCTCGGACAGGTCCAGCGTGCACTTGTCCAGATGATCGATCACGCGGCCGGGCGTGCCGACCACGACGTGCACGCCGCGCTTGAGCGAATGCAGCTGCGGGCCATAGCTCTGGCCGCCGTAGATCGGCAGCACCTGGAAGCCGGGGATGTGCGCGGCGTAGCGCTGGAATGCCTCGGCCACCTGGATCGCCAGCTCGCGCGTGGGCGCCAGCACCAGCGCCTGCGGCTTGCCAGCGCGCGGGCTGATCCGCGACAGGATCGGCAGCGCGAACGCGGCGGTCTTGCCGGTGCCGGTCTGCGCCTGGCCCAGCACGTCGCGGCCTTCCAGCAGCGGCGGGATGGTGGCGGCCTGGATCGGCGAGGGCGATTCGTAGCCGACATCGGCCAGCACGCGCAGAACGTCGGGGTGCAGCGCGAGTGCGCCAAAACCGGACGGAACCGGGGCGTTGTCGGAGGTGGGGGATGACATGGGGGACCTCAGAACGGAAGGCAGCGTCGGGAATGCGGCGCGCGGATGGAGCATTCTACCAGCCTCGGCGCCTGTGCGTGACAGTTCTTGCTGAACGCGGTAGGGCGCGTGCGCGGCTATGCTTCAACGCCGCCTTGCCAGTGGACCGAGGATGACGATGGCCCCGCTCGAAACGATCTCCGAACAGCGCCTGCACGGTGGTGTGCAGGGTTTCTACCGCCATCATTCGGAGACCTGCGCCGGACCGATGCGCTTTGCCGTGTACCAGCCGCCGCAAGCCGCGCGACAGTCGTGCCCGGTGCTGTACTTCCTGGCCGGACTGACCTGCACCGAGGAAACCGCCACGATCAAGGCCGGCGCGCAGCGGTTGGCTGCCGAGCTGGGCCTGGTGCTGGTGATGCCGGATACCAGCCCGCGCGGCACCGGCATCGACGGCGCCACCGGCGACTGGGAGTTCGGCGAAGGCGCGGGCTTCTACGTCGACGCCACGGCAGCGCCGTGGTCGGCGCATTTCCGCATGCACAGCTACGTGGCGGACGAATTGCCCGCGCTGATCGGGGCGCGGTTCCCGGTGGACACGGCACGCAGCGGCATCTGCGGCCACTCGATGGGCGGGCACGGCGCGCTGACTCTCGCCCTGAAATACCCGGAACGCTACCGCTCGGTGTCGGCCTTCGCGCCGATCGTGGCGCCCAGCCAGGTGCCATGGGGCAGGAAGGCGCTGCCACGCTATCTCGGTGACGATCCGGCGGCCTGGGCCGACTACGACGCCTGCGAACTGGTGCGGCGGCGAACCTTCGGCGGCACGATCCTGATCGACCAGGGCGAGGCCGATCCGTTTCTCGAAGCCCAACTGAAGCCGGAGCTGTTCGACCAGGCCTGCGCGGAAGGGGGGCAGGGCTTGTTGCTGCGCCGGCACTCAGGCTACGACCACAGCTACTGGTTCATCACCAGCTTCATCGACGATCACCTGCGCCATCACGCATGGGCCTTGGGTCTGCTGTAGGGGCCCTGGACACTGAGCAAAAAACTGCCCCGTCTGGCGGGGCAGCTTGATCAGGCCTTGGCGGCCGGACGATGGTTCGAGCGGCGGCGCTGGTTGCCGGCGGCATGATCGCCGCGGCCCTGCGGTGCATAGCCGTTCGGCCGTGCCGCGCCGGCGGTCTTGCCCTGTCGCGGGGCACGCGGCTGGCGCTGACCGCCACCGCCCTGCTTCGGACGCGGCGCACCGGCATCCACGCGCAGCGGGGCGGACGGCTCGTAACCGCTCACCGGCGTGATCGCGATGTCCTGCTTCAGCAGCTTGCGGATGTCGAACAGCAGGCCGGACTCGTCGTGACTGACCAGCGACACGGCGAGACCTTCCATGCCGGCACGACCGGTGCGGCCGATGCGGTGCACGTAGTCCTCGGCGACCGACGGCAGGTCGAAGTTGATCACGATCGGCAACTGTTCGATGTCGATGCCGCGCGCGGCGATGTCGGTGGCCACCAGCACGGTGACGCGGCCGCTCTTGAAGTCGCTGAGGGCGCGGGTGCGCGCGTTCTGGCTCTTGTTGCCGTGGATCGCGGCGCTGCGCAGGCCCGACGCGTTGAGGCAGGTGACCAGCTTGTCGGCACCGTGCTTGGTACGGCTGAACACCAGCGACTGCCGGCGGCTGTCGGCCGAGAGCAGGTGCAGCAGCAGGTCGCGCTTGCGCGACGCATCGACCGGATGCACCTGGTGGCTGACCAGGGTGGTCACGGTGTTCGGCGCGGAGACCGAGATCTCGCGCGGGTTGTGCATGAAGTCCATCGCCAGCGCCTTGATCGCCGGCGCGAAGGTGGCCGAGAACAACAGGGTCTGGCGCTTCTTCGGCAGCGCGGCGAGGATGCGCTTCAGCGCCGGCAGGAAGCCCATGTCGAGCATGCGGTCGGCTTCGTCCAGCACCAGCGTTTCCACCGCGGACAAGTCCAGCGTGCGCTGCTGCATGTGGTCCATCAGCCGGCCGGGCGTGGCGATGACGACGTCCACGCCGCGGCGCAGTGCGTTGATCTGCGGGCCCATGCTGACGCCGCCGAAGATGGTGGTGGCGCTGACGTGGACGTGCTTGCCGTAGTCGCGCAGGTTTTCATGCACCTGGGCGGCCAATTCGCGGGTCGGGGTCAACACCAGCGCGCGTGGGCGGCGGGTCATGGTCTGGCCGCTGGTCGACAGCTTCTGCAGCAACGGCAGTGCGAACGCGGCGGTCTTGCCGGTGCCGGTCTGGGCGGCGGCGAGCAGGTCGTGACCTTCCAGTGCGGGCGGAATGGCGGCGGACTGGATCGGGGTGGGCTGCGTGTAGCCGTAATCGGCAAGCGCGCGCAGCAACGCGGGCGCAAGGCCCAGCGAATCAAAAGACATGTAACACTCCTGAGCAACCCGGAGTGTTCATACCGTGTTGCAGACTAAGGGGAAGGGGCGACGGTGTGTCGCAGCACTCGTGGGGACGAATGCGTGGCCGAGTATAGCCGATTCGTCACCACCGCGTGCGTTTGCGTGGAATCAAGCTGAACGACGTGCCGCCATCGCTTCAGCGATGCGCCCGCGCCACGATCAGGTAGCTGTTGAACGGCGTGCGTCCGCGCAGCGGTTCGATGCGCACCTGGAGCCCTGCATCCTGCAGTGGCGCGCGCAGTTCGTCGGCGCTCGGATAGTGTTGTGCGCCGCCGGGAATCCAGCCGGAGGTGCGCAGGAAGAACTCCTCGACGCGCGTGGCGTGGAAGCGCCAGTTCGGCTCGCGCAGCACGTTGCGGATGATCAGGCAGCCCTCGGGCGCCAGGTGCCTGGCGGCCTCCTGCAGCAGGATGGGCTGGCGTGCGGCGGGCAGGTAGTGCAGTACGTCGAGCAGCGCGACATGGCCGTGCATCG
>CAVPQF010000131.1:0-28986 GCA_963707225.1 uncultured Gammaproteobacteria bacterium | reverse complement strand
AACCCCGACATGCCGTGTAGGTACGCGCCCTGCTCCAGCAGGCAGTATTTTCGGATTTGCCGTATCGCACTACTGCTCCCGCTGTTCAAACGATGGAGTTTTAGGGTCTCAAGATGTCCTGCAGATGAACACGAGATCGCGACTCTCGTCATTCCCGCGAGACGCTCAGGCAAGCGCCATCCGTGTCAGGTTCACGGGTTCGCCCCGATCGCCCCTGCTTCCGCGTCATCGGCCTCCCCCAGCAACCTGCCCAGCGCCACACCCAGCACCAGATCATCCAGCACCCCGAAATGCTGCTCGCGCAGCCGCCCTCGCGCATCGATCAGCAGGAGCGTGGGCGTGCCCTGCATGGCGTAGGCGCGCATCGTCAGCGGCAAGGGGTCGCCATCGGCGTGCGCGTCCACGCCGACGGGAAACGCATAGCGGTATTCGTGCAGAAACGCTTCCAGCGCCTGCGGCCCCTGCGCCTCGTGGTGTTCGAACACCGTGTGCAGCCCGATCACCGCCACGCGGTCGGCGGGAAAAGCCTGCCGCACGCGCTGCATCTGCGGCAGCGCCTGCATGGCGCAACCCGGACACAGCATCTGAAAAGCATGCGCGACGACCACGCACCCGCGCAGATCGGCCAGGGTCAACGGCGCACTGTTGAACCAGCGCGACACCTGCCACGGTGGCGCAAGCTGCCCTGTCGTCATGGTCTGCCTCCTGGTATGGAATGCTTCGAGTTTGTGCGTTCTGCGGGCGGTTCACAAACGCGGGCGTCATGCGTGGCGCAGAACGACGCGACCTGAACTCCCTCCTCCGCGCCTTCGGGAAAACAGGAACGGCGCCGTGGCGATACGGCGCCGTTGTCACTTCAAGAAGTAGCTGTACTTCAGTTACGAGCCGTGCTGTGAGGTCAAGTTCTGAGCCGTACTGACGTTGAGATCGGCAATGAGCTGACGCAAAATGTTGTAGCTCCAAGAACCGCAGCAACACCAGTACTACTTACCGCTCACGTTGCTGCGCCCGAAACACCCGCCTCACCTCCGGATCCAGCACATCCACCTGCCGCTTCTGCTGGAACATCGCCCGCTCCCCTGCGCCGGGCTGACAGTTCCGCGACAGTGTGTCCGCGCCTTCCGATGTCGTCGCCATCACGTCCTGCACGTTGACCACGACGCTCAGCGTGTCGCCCAGCGGCTCCAGCGCGAGGCAGACGTTGTCGATGGTGGCCATGCTGCGGTACTGGCTGCCGCCGACCATCACCAGCAGGTTGGCGTTGTCGATCCACACGGCGGATTGCACGCCTTGCAGCGGGCGCACGGCAGCGCGGGCGGCTTCGTGGTCGATGCGGCGGGATGCGTCGGCCAGGCGCATGTCGCGCATCAGGTTCTTGTGCATGGCGTCGACGTGCGCCTGCATCGCACGCTGGTCGCCGCTCAGGCCCGCCACCTCGACGTCGGCGAGATGGCCGGCGGTGGTCAGCGGGTTCGTGCCCTGGCCGGCCTGTTGCGGTCGGCGTGTGCTTGTTGTCGCTTCCCTGTCTGCCTCGCTTCAACCTGTAGCGGCGACACAGGTTGATGGCGGCGGCGATCAGCCAGCGCTGCATGGTCATCCATTTCCCCCCGGAATACCGGCTGAGCATAGCGCAGCGGAAACGTGATGACACTCGCGCTTTGTCGGTCACGCCCGATACTTTCCGCTGCGCCGTCGGTACGCGGGACCACATCGGTGGTTCCCATGGCCTCTTGCGCGGGGCGCCGAACGCCATCGTCGAGTGTTTGTAGTTCGCGGTCCACGGTTTCGTTGCAGCTGCAGGAAACGCTGCCGACCGGCAAGTACGACCGGCTGGGCCAGCGACCCGACCCGGCGACGGCCTGGGCGGCGGCGCCACTACCACCACGCTGCAGGTCAACACGCAGACGTACTTCTGGCTGTCCAACGGCCGCATCCTGCGCATGCGCTTCAACGTGGCGCAGTCGTTCTCGACGCAGGCACGGATCGCGGACGTCAGCGTCTACGGCACACCGGACGGTTTCCGCGGGCACGCCCGGCCCGGCAGTTCGTTCTTCGTCAATGCGGCCTGGGAGTACGGCCTCAGCCAGCGCTGGGTGCTGGCTCTCGACGTCACCTACCGGCGCAGCCACGGTGCCCGCGTGCACGGCCATGACCTGCACGATGCCGACGGCTCGCCTGCCCTGCGTCTGGACTGCCGTTCCAGCGAGGCATTCGGCTTCGCCCCGGCGATCGAATACAACTGGAGTCCCCGCTTCGGCGTGCTGTTCGGCACCCGCGTGATCACCGGCGGTCACAACACGGCGACCACGATCATGCCGGCGGTGGCCTTCAACTACGTGCACTGAGGCTCGCGGGAACGCCCGTCACGGCCCGGGTTTCGAGGCCCGCGGAGACGTCCCCATCCGTCCCATCCGTTCGTCCTGAGCCTGTCGAAGGATGGGCGAGCGCGGGGTTCAGGGGCGGAGATGCGGTTACGCATCCGGTAGTCGCACCGGGCAACCGGAAGGATCAGGGACGGATCGACGTCACGCTCAGCCGAACGCGGCGTAGGCAGGCGCGGCTGGCGCCACGAGGGCGCCGGGACGCCGGCCGTCCACGAACGTGTGCAGGCGGCCGCCGACCACGGCGACTACCGGGCGTCCCGACAGACGCATCGTGGTGGATGCCACCGGCGACATGGCCAGGCCGATCTGGTGTTCGGCGCGCATCCGTGCCGTCTTGGCGGCAAACCAGGCCTTTGGGCCGGCCAGCAAGGTGCCCGAGGCGGATTCCGCCTGGCGCGAGTTCTCGATGGTCTGGCGCAGATGGGCCAGGTGGTGTTCGTTGAAGGCTTCGCTCAAGGCCGCGGACTTGAACGGCGAGGCGACGTATTCGTCCAGCAGGCTGCCGAGCACGGCGGCCACGCGCAACGCGATGCGGCGGTTCGCGCGCTCCACGTGCGACGCGCCGGCCGATGACTGCCAGACGCCGTCGAGGGCATCAACCAGGGCGCGGCATTCCACCTGGTTGAGCGGACGCCGTTCCAGCGGCGTGTTGCGGCGGTCGATCAGCCATGCCTGGTCGAGCGCCGGCAGGGCGTGCGAGCGCTGCGCGACACGGGCGCGCGCTTCCTTCATCGGCAGGTCGTCGGTGGCGGCCAGCCGCAATGAAAGCGCTTCCTGGGTCAGCGGCTGCGCGCGCGCCGTGCCGTCGGCGCGGTACCAGCGGCGGTATTCCAGCGTGGCCGGATGGAACATGGCCTGCGGCGGCCGCACCGTGGCGCGGGCTTCGGCGGCGTAGTCGAGCGAGGGAGCCATCGGCCGCAGGCCCGCGGCGCGGGTGGCGAGTACGCGGCCAAGCAGGACCTCGGCCACCATCAGGTGCTGGTGATAGGCCACCCGGCGGTCGTTGTCGTCGACCGTGGGGAAATACACGAAGCGGACACGCATCCTGTGCCCCGCATCGCTGGCGAACGCATCGACCTTCGTGCCGTGGCAACCCTGCCCGGCGATCCGGCGCCCGATCGGCAAGGCGCGATGCGCGGTCGGCAGGTCGCCCAGCAGGACATCGACGGGTGGAACGTTCACAGCGACAGACTTGGCCATGGCGGCCTCTTGCACACGCACACTTGCGGCTATCGACACACTCACAAAAACAACCTTCGTCGCTGTGGGCGGTCATGACGCTCAACTCTGCCAGCGCCCCGCCCTGCCCGGATCTTCATGCCGTCCCGCCTGGACAGCCACGACGCCACTTTTGCATCACCCGTGCCATGAAAGTGTGCGCTTGCACGCAATAGTCGAACTCCGGGTCTGCGTGGCGCGGAGCCGAACGATCGGGGCATCCGGCCGACATTCTGCGAGGCCCGGTAAAAAACAGGCAAAATAGGCGGTTGGCGACGCCCGCCCCTGCTCCTCGACTACGGATGACCCTCTTGACGATCACGCCCGCCCCCACGCCCCTGCCGGACGACGACGCGGATACCGCGCTGCTGGAGCGCCTGCGCGCCGCGGCGGAACTGCTGGAATCGGTGGCGGCCGACCGCCAGCTGCTGGACCGGTTGCCGGTCGACGACCGCCAGCGCCTGCACCAGGCGGTGGCGCAGGTCTATCACCCCGACCCGGTGGCACGGCGGATCAAGCTGAAGGCGGCCGAGAAGGCGCGCCACGCCGACAAGATCCGGACCGAGGACAACGTGCTGAACCAGACCGGCATCCGCGCGTTGCGCCGCAAGCCGGTGTTCACCACGCCGAACCTGTTTGCGCCGGAAGGTTTCCTGCCGCACGACGTCGCCCCCGAGGCCGACGCCGCGCAGCCGCGTGAAGCGATTGAGCCGAAGCACTGCTACGTGTGCAAGCAGAAGTACACGGCCATCCATTTCTTCTACGACCAGTTGTGCCCCGGCTGCGCCGCGTTCAACTACGCCAAGCGCAGCGAGCTGGCCGACCTGCGCGGCCGCGTGGCGCTGCTCACCGGCGGCCGCGTGAAGATCGGCTACCAGGCCGGCCTGAAGCTGCTGCGCGCCGGTGCCGAGCTGATCGTCACCACGCGCTTCCCGCGCGACTCGGCGGCGCGCTACGCGGCCGAACCGGACTTCGCCGAATGGGGCCACCGCCTGCAGGTCTACGGCCTCGACCTGCGCCACACGCCCAGCGTCGAGGCGTTCTGCCAGGAACTGGTGGCCACGCGGCCGCGGCTGGACTTCATCATCAACAACGCCTGCCAGACCGTGCGCCGGCCGCCCGATTTCTACGCGCACATGATGGAAGGCGAGACCGCCGCGCTGCAGGACCTGCCCGAGCACGTGCGCCGGCTGGTCGGCCACTACGAAGGCCTGCGCGGCGCGAACATCGTGCCCGAAGCCGGTGTGACGGCGCTGGCCAGCCGCGCCTCCGACCTGCCGGGGCTGAGCCGCGCCGCCGAGTTGTCGCAATTGCCGCTGCTGCCGGAAGAGCTGCTGGCGCAGAGTCACCTGTTCCCCGGGGGGCGGCTGGACCAGGACCTGCAGCAGATCGACCTGCGCCAGCGCAATTCGTGGCGGCTGCTGATGGCCGAAGTGCCGTCGGTGGAATTGCTGGAAGTGCAACTGGTCAACGCGATCGCGCCGTTCATCATCAACGCGCGGCTGAAACCGCTGATGGTGCGCACGCCGGAGCGCGACAAGCACATCGTCAACGTGTCGGCGATGGAAGGCCAGTTCTACCGCAGCTTCAAGACCACCCGCCACCCGCACACCAACATGGCCAAGGCCGCGCTGAACATGATGACGCGCACCTCGGCCACCGATTACCACAACGACGGCATCCACATGAACAGCGTCGACACCGGCTGGGTGACCGACGAAGACCCCGCCGAGCTGGCCGCGCGGAAGGTGCTGCAGGAACGCTTCCACCCGCCGCTCGACATCGTCGACGGCGCCGCGCGCATCGTCGACCCGATCATCCACGGCATCAATACCGGCGAGCATGTGTGGGGCCAGTTCCTGAAGGATTACCGGCCCACCGACTGGTAAGCCGGCTGGCGCTGAAACGACGACAATCCGTTTCCTTCGCGCCTGTTTCAGACGGCGCTGCATACTCAGGCTCATCGCGGAATCGTGTGGGTGATTCCGACGTCCAGTAGTTGCCAAGCCCCCTGCAATCAAGCCATCTTCCGCGTGCGGGAAGGCCGTCGATGTGGCCGCGACGACGCTCAAGGGCGTGTTCGGCGATCCGAAAGCGCGGATCGTGTCGTTGCGGCGGCGAAAAAAACAGCGGTGTGCTCCCACTGTGGTCATCGCAGCCGCAGCCGCTACGACAAGCGCCTGTGCCGCGCCCGCGACCTGCGCGTGGCCGGTTGGTACCTGCATGTGGAGTTCGAGCGCTGGCGGGTCAACTGTCCTGGGTGCGGCGGCGTGCATGTAGAACGGCTGGACTGGCTGGCGAAGAACCCGCGCTACACCGAGCGCTTTGCCCTGCATGTGGGCAACCTGTGCCGGAGCATGACCAACAAGGCGGTGTCCGAGCTGGAGCGGTTGCACGACAGCACGGTCAAGGACTTGTCCAAGCTGTACATGGCCGAGCAGCTGCGCCGTGCCGGGATGCCCGCTCCGCGTGCCATCGGCATCGACGAGATCGCCATCCACAAGGGCCACGACTACCGCGTGGTGGTCAGCGACCTGGAGCGCGGCCGGCCGATCTGGTTTGGCGGCAGCGGCCACGCCTTGGCGTGGACGTCGTGAAGGTGTACGCGATCAGCCCGCCGGTAACTCATGACTTCCCGCACGTATCCGCTGTCCCGCGCAGGCACTTGATATCTCGCGTGACGGCGCCAGTCTCTACGGCATGTCGGCACGGCGAAGCCGCTGGCGCGGCGAACCGGTTCGAATTCGACCGCAAGACCCGGAGTGCCGCCGGGGCCGCCGATCCGTAGATTGCGCCTTACGCGATAATCCGACGGAAGGAACAACCATGAAGACTTTCGACAAACGGGCTGCACTCGCCACCACCGTTGCCGACCCGCGCTGGGCCGCGGTGCAGGCGCGCGACGCACGTGCCGACGGCAGCTTCTTCTATTCGGTGCGGACCACCGGGGTGTACTGCCGGCCGTCCTGCGCGGCGCGCCCGGCCCGGCCCGAGAACGTGGCGTTCCACGCCACCGCGGTCGAGGCGGAGCGCGCCGGCTTCCGCCCGTGCAAGCGCTGCCGGCCCGACCAGCCTTCGCTGGCGGAACAGCATGCGGTGATGGTCACCGCCGCCTGCCGGCTGATCGAGCAGGCCGAGACGACGCCCACCCTCGAACAGCTGGCGAAACCGACCGGGCTCAGCCCGTTCCACTTCCACCGCGTGTTCAAGGCCGTCACCGGCGTGACCCCGAAGCAGTACGCCACGGCGCATCGCAACCATCGCGTGCGCAGCGAGCTGGTGCGCAGCACCTCGGTGACCGAGGCGATCCTCGATGCCGGCTACAACGCCAGCAGCCGCTTCTACGAAACCGCCAACCAGGTGCTCGGCATGACGCCCTCCAGCTACCGCGCCGGCGGCGCCGGCAGCGAGATCCGCTTCGCCATCGGCGAATGCTCGCTGGGCGCGATCCTGGTGGCGCAGAGCGAACGCGGCGTGTGCGCGATCCTGCTTGGCGACGATCCGGACGCGTTGGCGCGTGACCTGCAGGATCGCTTCCCCAGGGCCAGGCTGATCGGCGGCGACCACGACTACGAGCAACTGGTGGCGCGGGTCGTCGGTTTCATCGAGGCGCCGGCGATCGGCCTGGACCTGCCGCTGGACGTGCGCGGCACCGCGTTCCAGCAGCGCGTGTGGCGGGCGCTGCGCGAGATCCCGGCCGGCAGCACCGCCAGCTACAGCGAGATCGCGCGGCGCATCGGCTCGCCCAAGGCCACGCGGGCGGTGGCGCGGGCCTGTGCCACCAACATGCTGGCGGTGGCGATTCCGTGCCATCGCGTGGTGCGCAACGACGGTGGCCTGTCCGGCTACCGCTGGGGCGTGCAGCGCAAGCGTGCATTGCTGGATCGCGAGGCGCAGGCATGAATGCGCAGTGGCGAGCCGTCGCCCGAACCGATGCGCGGCTGCAGGCATACGACTGGGCCGGTATCGCCGACGAACTCGACGCGCATGGCTGCGCGATGCTGGAAGCCCTGCTGTCGCCGCAGGAGTGCGCGGCGCTGGCTGGCCTGTACGCGGACGACGGACGTTTCCGCAGCCGCGTGGTGATGGGTCGCCACGGTTTCGGCCGTGGCGAGTACCGCTACTTCAACTACCCGTTGCCCGAGCTGGTGGCCGAGCTGCGCGGCGCGGTCTACCCGCAGCTGGCGCCGATCGCGAACCGCTGGAGCGCGTCGATGGGGCTGGCCGTGCGCTACCCCGCCACGCACGCCGAATTCATCGCGCGCTGCCATGCCGCCGGCCAGCGGCGCCCTACCCCCTTGCTGCTGCAGTACGGCGCCGGCGACTACAACTGCCTGCACCAGGACCTGTACGGCGAGCACGTGTTTCCGCTGCAGCTGGCGATCCTGCTGTCCGAGCCGGGGCGTGATTTCAGCGGCGGCGAGTTCGTGCTGACCGAGCAGCGCCCGCGCATGCAGTCGCGCGCCGACGTGGTGCCGCTACGCCAGGGCGATGCGGTGGTGTTCGCGGTGCACCAGCGGCCGGTGCAAGGTACGCGCGGCAGCTACCGGGTGAACATGCGCCACGGCGTCAGCCGCGTGCGCAGCGGCCATCGCCACACGCTCGGCATCATCTTCCACGACGCCACATGATCACCGCCGACCTGTTCGCCGCCGCACCCGCCCCTGTCCGCCAGGACGAGCCGCTGTGCGAAGGCGCGATGGTGCTGCGCGGGTTTGCCCTGGCTCACGAGGCGGCCTTGCTGCAGGCGCTCGATGCGATCGTGGCGCAGGCACCGTTCCGGCACCTGGTCACGCCCGGCGGTTTTCGCATGTCGGTGGCGATGACCAATACGGGGCCGCTGGGCTGGGTCAGCGATCGCCGCGGTTACCGCTACGACCCGATCGACCCGGACAGCAGCAAGCCGTGGCCGCCGATGCCGCCGGTCTTCCTGCAGCTGGCGGCTGCCGCCGCGGCACATGCCGGTTTCGCCGGCTTCGTGCCCGATGCCTGCCTGGTCAATCGCTACGAAGCGGGTACCCGGCTGAGCCTGCATCAGGACCGCGACGAACACGACCTGGGCCAGCCGATCGTGTCGGTCTCGCTGGGCATCCCGGCGGTGTTCCTGTTCGGCGGCCTGCAGCGCCTGGATCGTGCGCAACGGGTGCCGCTGGCGCATGGCGACGTGGTCGTGTGGGGCGGCCCGGCGCGGCTGCGCTATCACGGCGTGCTGCCGCTGAAGCCGAACCACCATGGCGCGCTGGGCGATTGCCGCATCAATCTCACCTTCCGGCGGGCCGGTTAGCGTCGGCCTGAAGGAACTTCGATATGTCCGCGTCCGCGGATGAAGTGTCCGCGGACAGTGCATGATGACCGCACAGGGAAATCTCGAAACCCCGGTGATGTCATTCCCGCGAAAGCGGGAAGAGCTTTGCAACAGCGAAGCTGGTCATCCAAGTTACTGTTCCGCAGGATCAAAATGGATTCCCGCCTTCGCGGGAATGACGAGCGAAGGAAGCCGGCGCATCGGGCGGCACATGTTGGCATGGCTCGTGCTCGCGTCATCGGGAATATCCGGCTTGGCCACGAAGCACTCCGCTGTCGCGGACTTCGGCATCAGGCAGCACTTCGGGGGAAAGGCGATGCCATGGTGACCTATTATCTTCGGCTGGCCCTGGTCAGCTTTCGCCGCAACCCCATGCTCACTGCCCTGATGGTGGTCGCCATCGGGCCGGGCGTGGCGATGACCATGACCGCGTACACCATCCTGTACGTGATGGCGCGCGACCCGATTCCGCAGAAATCGGGTCAGCTCTACGCCGTGCAGTCCGCGTTCCACGAGAGCGATGCAGCCGATGAAAAACCGCGAACCGTCCCGGCCAGCGCATGCCGGAGCCTCGGCCTTCCTGGCCTCGATCGACACCGACTGGGAACGCCTGGTTGCGCAGGTCGGCCCCTGCGGCCACGAACCGAAACCGGCGCGCGAGCCGTATGAGGCGCTAGTGCGCGCGGTGGCCTACCAGCAATTGCACGTGAAAGCCGGCGACGCGATCCTGGCGCGGCTGCTGGCCTTGCATCCGCGGCAGGCGTTTCCGTCGCCGGCGCAATTGCTCGATGCCGACTTCGACAGCATGCGCGCCTGCGGTTTTTCGGCACGCAAGATCGAGACGATCCGCGGCATCGCCGCGGCCACACGGGATGGTGTAATGCCGGACCTGTCCACGGCCCTGGCGTTGCCGGACGAGGAGCTGATCGCCCGGCTCGGTGCGCTGAAAGGCATCGGCCGCTGGACCGTGGAGATGTTCCTGATCTACAGCCTCGACCGGCCGGACATCCTGCCGGCAGATGACTTCGGCGTGCGCGAGGGCTACCGCCTGCTGAAGTCGCTGGACACGGCGCCCGCACCGAAGGCGCTGGCGGCGATTGGCGCGGCCTGGAGCCCGCATCGCACGGCCGCTGCCTGGTATCTGTGGCGCATGCCGCGGCCCTCGAAGGCTAGGCAGGCGGCAGCGGGTTGACGCCGAGCCGGTGTCCGTACACCAGCTTGCCGCCCAGCCAGCCGGCCACGCCCAGGCACAGGAAGCCCAGCACGCTCAGTCCGATCGCCAGCCGGCCCGGCTCGACGAAGTGCGTGCCATGCAGGCGCAGGAACAGGCTGGCCACATAGCTGGCCAGCGCGCCCATCACCATGAGCATGTGCCGGTTGACGTCCCTGATCGCCGGATTGTCCGCGTCGATCCTGGCCAGTTCGAGCAGGCCGGCCAGCATGGCGGGAATCGAAAAGCCGATTCCCGCCAGCAGCAGGATGCCGGCAAAGCGCCACGCCGGTTCGCCCCAGGCCAGGCTGGCCAGATCCGCTGCGGTGGCCAGCGACCAGCAGGCGATCGGGAAATGCACCAGGGCCGGATGCAGCGGATGGCGCATGGCGGCGGTTCAGGCCAGCAGCAGGCTGAGCAGGGTGAGGAATCCCACCACCGCGACGCCGGCGTGCACGAACACCACGGCCTTCGGCGCGACCTGCTTGCGCAGGTGGAACGAGGCGAGGAAGAAGCCGCCCAGCGCGGCCAGCACCAGCAGGGCCAGCGCCGCGGTGAGCCGTCCCGGGGCCGCGCCCTGCAGCACCACGAGGATCAGCAGCACCAGGCCGCTGGCGCCAAGCAGCGCATGCAGCACCGAAATCGCCCACGGCGCCAGCTTGCCACGCAGTACGCTGGACGCCAGTACCAGACCGCCGATGGCGGCAACCGCAAAAACCAGGATCGCATAGAGCAGCATGTCGTTTTCCCCCACGTGGCACGTTGATGAAGTGAGTGGCTGCTGATCGGATGCAGCAACCTTCCCGAAGGTTCCCGCGGCATGGCGGCGGCCTGTTCAGGATGCACCTTTCGGTCAACCCGCGCTCGACGAAGGTGCAAGTGCCTGGCCGGCGGCGGCTTGCTACCCTCGGCGGATCGTCCGGTTCGCGAGGCAGGCATGGCAGTCATCCACGGCATCCACACCATCGACACCGGCTTCGTGCGGCCGCAATTCGACGCGGCCTACCTGGTCGTCGAGAACGGCCGTGGCGCCTTCATCGACTGCGGCACGAACTTCGCCGTGCCGCGCATGCTGGCGGCGCTGGACGCCGCCGGGATTTCCGTGGACGCGGTGGACTGGCTGATCCTCACCCACGTGCACCTGGACCATGCCGGCGGCGCCGGCGAGCTGATCGCCCGGTTGCCGAACGCGAAGCTGGTGGTGCACCCGCGCGGCGCGCGGCACATGATCGATCCCTCGGCGCTGTGGGCCGGCGCCAGCGCGGTGTACGGCGAGGCGGTGATGGAGCAGACCTATGGCCGGCTGCGCCCGATCCCCGCCGAGCGCGTCATCGAGGCGCCGGACGGGCACGTGGTGGAACTGGCAGGCAGGTCGCTGCGGTGCCTCGACACGCCGGGCCACGCGAAGCACCACCTCACCGTGTACGACGCGCGCGCCAACGTCTGTTTCACCGGCGACGTGTTCGGCCTGTCGTATCGCGATTTCGATACCGCGGGCGGGCCGTTCATCCTGCCGACCACCTCGCCGGTGCAGTTCGATCCGGAGGCGCTGCATGCGTCGATCGAGCGGCTGCTCGCGCTGAAGCCCGAGGCGATGTACCTCACCCACTACGGCCGGGTGGAGAGTGTCGAACGGCTGGCCGCCGACCTGCATGCGCAGATCGACGCGATGGTGGGTCTCGCCCGCGCCGCGCACGGCAAGCCCGACCGGCATGCCGTGCTGGTGGAATCGCTGACCGACCTCTACGCGGCCCGCGCTGCGGCCCACGGCTGGGACCACGGGCGCGACGCCTTGTGCCAGTTGCTGGGCATGGACATCGAGCTGAATGCGCAGGGGCTGGAGGCGTGGCTGGATCGCTGATCCATCATGCGGGGCGGCGCCGGCTCACTTGTCCGCTCCGCGGGCCTCCTGCCGCTCCTTCGCCAGCCGCGCCTCGAAGCGCGGCTGCGCCGCCGCGGCATAGGCGCGGCAGGCGCCGGTGTCGATCAAGGGGGCGGACGAATGTTCGCGATCGCGTGCGGCGATCTTCTGCATGAAGCCGCTGGCATCGGGATGCGGCGTGATCAGGATGTCGCAGGGCAAGCCGGCGACCGTTGCGAAGGACTGGCGGAAGCTCGCGACCCGCTTCGGGTCGTCGCTGTAACGGAAGCCGTCGCGGCCGAGCGCGGTGAGGCTGTCGACGTAGGCCAGCGCCAGGCATCGTTGCTTTTCGCAGGAGCGCCAGGTCCACGACGTGCTGCCTGGTGTGTGGCCGGGCGTGTAGTGTGCCGTGATGGCGATCGACCCCACCCGCACGGCGGCGCCATCGGCGACCACCTCGAGCGGCGTGACCGCCGGATAGCGCGGCGCCATGCCGTATTGCGGGTCATCCGGATCATGGCCGCCCGAACGCAGCTGCTTGGCACCGGCGGTGCTTGCCGCCACCGTGGCGCCGCTGTCGCGCGCCAGCCTGGCGATCGCTCCCGCGTGGTCGAAGTGCGCGTGCGAGTTGAGGATCAGCTTGACGTCGCGCAGGCGGAAGCCGAGCGTGCGGATGTTCGCCTCGATCTGCGCCGCATTGCCTTCCAGCGTGCCGTCGATCAGCACATGGCCCTGCGGCGAGGTGATCAGGATCGCGCTCAGGCCCTGCGTGCCCACGTACCAGCTGTTGCCGTAGATGCGGAACGGCTGCTGCGGCTGGCTCCAGCTCGCCTCCTGCGCGTGCGCCAGGGTTGCTGCAAACACGGCGGCGCCGATCCACAACGTGCGGGTGAACGGATTCATGCGAAGCTCCGTGACGGAAACGAGGCCGCCATGGTGGCCGGTGCTGGCGAACATGCGCTGGCGCGTTGCGGGCAAATCGCGGGCAACGCGTGGGCAATGCGCGGCCGGTTCAGGCCAGGCGGGTGCCGTTCGGTACCGGGCGCTCGATCGCGGTGACCACCACGCCCTCGTCGGTGGGAAAGCCGGTCAGCAGGAACTGCGAGCGGAACGGGCCGATCTGTTTTTCCGGAAAGTTGATCACGCCCACGATCTGCCGGCCGAGCAGGTCCTCGGCCTGGTACAGCGCGGCGATCTGCGCGCTGGTCTTCTTCTCGCCGTAGGGACCGAAATCCACCCACACCTTCCATGCCGGCTTGCGCGCTTCGGGGAACGGCTCGACCTTCGTCACCGTACCGGCGACGATCAGGACCTTGTCGAAATCGGCCCAGCTGATCTCGGCGTGGTTTGCTTCGCTCATCCTTCCAACCTCGTTTTCAGACAATCGCGGCTTTGTTGCCACCAGTAGCTGGCCTGTGCCGCAAGATAACCGAACGGGCGGTGGGTGCTGCCCAGGCCGTAGTCGGCGAACTGCTTCCAGCGATCGTCGCCCTCGGCGATCGCCGCCGCCAGCAGTTCGCCGGCAGCGCAGGTTGGCGCCAGGCCGTGGCCGCCGAAGGCCTGGGCCCACCACAGGCCGTTGTCGTCACCGCCGACCTGCGGCATCTGGTGCCGCGCGTAGCTCATCAGGCCCGACCAGGCATGCTCGATGCGCACGCCCTTCAATTGCGGGAATACCCGCAGCAGGTCCCTGGTCAGCAGGCGCTGCACCCCGCGCGGCGAGCGGTTGAGTACCGAGATGCGCCCGCCCCACAGCAGCCGCATATCCGGCAGCGCGCGATAGTAGTCGAAGGCGAAGCGGCTGTCGTAGATCGCCGCGCGGGTGTGCAGACACTCGTCCAGACGATCGCCGAGCGGTTCGGTCACCATCACGTAGGTGGCGATCGGCAGGATCGCCCGATCGATCGGCTTCTGCAGTCCGGCCAGGTAACCGCCGCAGGCGAGCACCACCTGGTCGGCCAGCAGTTCGCCTCGCGCGGTGCGCAGGCGCCATTGCAGGCCCTCGCGGGTGAGGCTGCGCACGCCGCTGTTCTCGTGGATGCGCACGCCCTGCCCGGCCGCCACTGAGGCCAGGCCGATCGCGTAGTTGAGCGGATGCAGGTGCAGCGCGTCACGCTCGTACAGACCATCGTGATAGCGCTCGCTGCGGATGCGCGCGCGCAGCTCGGTCTCGGGCAGCCACTGCCAGTGCACGCCGTAATGTTCGGCCAGCAGTTGCTGGCGCTGGCGCAGCACGCCGGGGTCGCGGAACCAGTTGGCCCAGATCACGCCCTCGTCGACCATATCGCAGGCGATCGCGTAGTCGCCGATGCGCTGGCGGATCCGCCCGACCGCTTCGGTGGTGAGCCTGAACAGCGCCTGCGCGCGTGCCTCGCCCCGTTGGTCGAGCAGCGCCTGCTCGCCCAGCGAGTAGCCAGCGAAGACGAAGCCGCCGTTGCGGCCGGACGCGCCGAAACCGATCTGCTCGCGTTCCAGCAGCACCACGTCGCGCACGCCGCGCTCGGCCAGCCCAAGCGCCGTGTTCAGTCCGGCAAAGCCGCCACCGATGACGGCGACGCGCGCGAGCGCGCTGCCCTGAAGCGGCGTCCAGGCCGCGTACGGCGTGGCCGTGGCGCGGTAGTACGACGTGGACGAGGATGGATTCATGCTGCAGCGATGGCTGACGCCGATGTCCGTGACCGGGCAAGCATAGCCCTCAAGCCCGGGCGTTGACGCGAACGTGATTCAGAGCTGGCCGAGGAAGGCGCGCACGGTGGGCGCGAGCGTCGGGTCCTGCATGGCCATGTGCATGGTGGCGCGCACCAGGCCGGCCTTGTTGCCGCAATCGAAACGGGTGCCTTCGAAGCGGTAGGCCAGCACCTTGCCCCGCTCTTTCAGCAACGCATCGATCGCATCGGTGAGCTGGATCTCGCCGCCGGCACCGGGCGTGGTCTGTTCCAGCAGCTGGAAGATGCGACCAGGCAACACGTAACGCCCGACCACGGCCAGGTTCGACGGCGCGTTGGCCGGCTTGGGCTTCTCGACCATGTGGCGGATCAGGGCGCTGCGTTCGTCGACCGGTGTGGCGTCGACGATGCCGTACTTGTCGGTGTCGGTGTGCGGCACTTCCTCCACCGCGATCACGCCGGCCTGCTGCGCCTCGGCGAGTTCGGCCATCTGCCGCAACGCGCCCTTGCCGGCACCGTTCCAGATCAGGTCATCCGGCAGGATCACGCCGAACGGTTCGTCACCGACCACGGGCTTGGCGCACAGCACGGCATGGCCGAGGCCGAGCGCCTCGGGCTGGGTCACGAAGATCGCCCGCACGTTGCGTGGCAAGGTGCCCTGCACCAGTGCCAGCAGATCGGCCTTGCCCTTCTCGTGCAGCTTCGCTTCCAGCTCGTAGGCCTTGTCGAAGTAATCGGCGATCGCGTGCTTGTAGCGGTTGGTGACGAAGATCAGGGTGTCGGCCCCGGCATCCACCGCCTCGTCCACGGCGTACTGGATCAGCGGCTTGTCGAGGACCGGCAGCATTTCCTTGGCGACCACCTTGGTCGCCGGCAGGAAGCGCGTGCCGAGTCCGGCCACGGGAAACACCACTTTACGCAGGGGCTTGCTCACTCATTGATCTCCGGGTTGGCGCGACGGATCGACACCACGTTGTCCGGTTGCACCGACTCGCTCCAGCGGAACGAGGGCAGCAGGCTGGATACGCAGCGTCGAAGTTCTTCCTCGTCAAAAACGTCCGCCGCCTCGGCGGATTTGTGCAGCAGCGCCTGCAGCAGCTCCCACGAAACTTCGCGGTGCTGCGCCAGGAAGATCTTGGCGTGCGTGGTGGCGCTGTAGTTTTCCAGCGGGTGGAACAGTTCCTCGAACAGCTTTTCGCCTGCGCGCAGGCCGGTGTACACGATCGGGATCTCGCTGCCGGGCTTCTTGCCGGCCAGGCGGATCATCTGCTCGGCCAGGTCGCGGATCTTGACCGGCTCGCCCATGTCGAGCGCGAAGATCTCGCCGCCCTTGCCGATGCTCGCGGTCTGCAGGATCAGCTGGCAGGCCTCGGGAATCGTCATGAAGTAGCGCGATATTTCCGGGTGCGTCACGGTGACCGGGCCGCCTGCACGGATCTGCTGGCGGAACAGCGGCACCACCGATCCGGCCGAATCCAGCACGTTGCCGAAGCGTACCGTCATGAAACGGGTCTCGGCATGCGCGTCGAGGTTCTGGCAATAGATCTCGGCGACGCGCTTGCAGGCGCCCATCACGCTGGTGGGATTGACCGCCTTGTCGGTGGAAATCAGCACGAAGCACTCGACCCCGACTTCGCGGGCCGCGTCGGCCACCGTGCGCGTGCCCAGCACATTGTTGCGGAACGCCGCGCGGAGTTGCCCCTGCAGCATCGGCACGTGCTTGTAGGCCGCCGCATGGAACACCACCTGCGGCCGGGCGTCTGCGAACGCCTTCCGCATCGCGGCCTGGTCGCCGCAGTTGGCGAGGATGCCGTCGAGGATCAGCTCGGGGAAATCCGCGCGTAGCTCCTGGCTGATCCGGTACAGGTTGAACTCGCTTTGTTCGACCACGGTGAGCGATTGCGCGCCCAGCCGGGCGACCTGCCGGCACAGCTCCGATCCGATCGAGCCGCCGCCGCCGGTGATCAGCACGCGGCGCCCGCTGAGGGTTTCGCGGATGGCGGTCCAGTCCAGTTCCACCGTGTCGCGACCGAGCAGGTCCTCGATCGCCACTTCCTTGATCTGGTTGAACTGGGCGCGACCGGCGACCACGTCCTCCAGCCTCGGCACGGTCCGGTACGGCAGGTTGGTGGCGTCGCACAGCGATACCACCCGGCGCATTTCGGTTGTCGATGCGCCCGGCAATGCGATCAGCAGCATGTCGACCGCCACTTCACGGGCCACCTCGGGCAACTGGTCGAAGCGCCCCAGGACCGGGTGGCCGTTGATGCTGGCGCCGCGCAGGCCGGGCTTGTCGTCGACGAAGCCGACCACGGCGTAACGGTTGTCGCGGTGCAGGTCGCGCGAGAGCACTTCGCCGGCGCGATCCGCACCCACGATCAGAACCCGCTTCGCGGTCTGGTTCTGCAGCAGGTCGTTGCGGCTGTCTTTCCAGTAACGGTAGGCCAGCCTCGGGCCGCCGAGCAGCGTGGCGAGCAGCAGCGGATAGAGCGCCAGCACGGTGCGCGGCACGCCCTCCAGCCGGTCGTACAGGAACAGCGACACGCCGATGAGCAGCGAGCCGATCACCACGGCGCGCACGATGTTCCACAGATCCGGCAGGCTGGCGAAACGCCAGACGCTCTTGTACAGGCCGGTCCAGCGAAAGATCAGTCCCTGCACCAGCAGCACGATCGGGAACTCGAGCATCTGGAAATTGACGATCTCGTCCGGCTTCAGGGCGTATCGCAGCAGTTTGGCGATCCACCAGGCGAGCGCGGCCATGGCCAGGTCGTGCAGCACGACGGCGATGCGCGGGTGGATGAAGCCGACGAGCTTACGCAGCGACATGGGGTGTCCTTGGCAGATGGCGTCGCAGGCAACGACGTTTCAGCGCCAGCCATGCGACTGCCGCTCCAAGATAAGCGGTTATGGTAATCGGCAGCGCCATTCGCAGATGACTCCAGGCCAACCAGGCCAACGGCGCCGCGACCAGCAGGTTCCAGCCCATATAGGCGACACCCACCCGCGCATGCGTTTCCCCGCGACGCACCATCCATTGGTACAGGTGTTCGCGGTGCGCATTGTACCAGCGCCGTCCGCGCCACATGCGGGTCAGCAGGGTCAGGCTGGCATCCACCACGAACGCCGACGACAGGATCAGCGCCGGCCACAGCAAGGCGTGATCGACGCGCCACAGCATCGCGCTGAATGCAAAGATCAGCAGGCCGACGCTGCCGCTGCCGACATCGCCCATGAAGATCCGGGCCGGCGGCCGGTTGAAATGCCAGAAACCCAGCGCCGAGGCCGCGAGGGCCGCCGCCGCCATGGCCAGCGCGGGCTGTGCCGCCGCCCATGCCAGCAAGGCCAGGCCTGCGCCGACGAAGATCGCCTGCTGCGCCAGCAAGCCGTCGATGCCGTCCATGAAATTGTGCAGATTGATGCTCCACGCGCCGCCGACCAGCAACAGCGGCAGCCACCACCAGGACAAATCGTTGGCCAGCAGGCTCAGCGAAAACAGGCCAACCGCGAGCAACTGGGCACCCAGCCGCGGCAGCACCGGCAGCGAGCGGTGATCGTCCCACCAGCCGGCCAGTGCCACCAGCACCAGCGCGGCGAGCAGGCTCGCGATCATGCCTGCCGGCCATGCTGCCGGCAAGCCCGACAGCACGCCGGGCAAGCAGACCAGCATCGCCACGACCATGCCGATGCCGCCGCCGCGCGGGGTCGGCAGATCATGCGAGCGGCGCTGCCCGGGCTGGTCCAGCATGCCGCGCCGGCGGGCGTAGCCGATCGCGCCGCGCACCAGCAGCAAGGAAATCGACAAGCTGGCCAGCAACCATCCCATGGTCAGGTACATGTTCCGCTCACTCGCTGGCGACGCCGTGGATCGGCCGGATCGTACTCCAGCTCTTGCAGCTGGGGCATTGCCAATGATGTGCCTTGGCGCCGAAGCCGCAGCGGCTGCAGCGATACATCGCCTGGCCTTCCAGCAGCTTGCGGGTCAGGTCGCGCAGGATCAGGAAGTTCTCGCGCGCCTCGCCCTCGATCTTGTCCATGGTGGCGTCGATCAGCGCCATCAGGCCGCGTACCGACGGTCGCTGGCGCAGTTGCGCCGTCAGGAAGTCGATCGCCGCCCGTTCGCCATCGCGCTGCCGGTACAGATGGGTCAGCGCCAGCACGGGCGAGACGCCGTGGTAGCGCCCCAGCATGTCGCGCAGGAAATCTTCGGCGCGTTCCATCTGCTGCGAGCGGGCATAGCTGTTGAGCAACGGCGGCAGAATATCCGGGGTGAATGCGATATCGGCCTTGATCGCGGCCTCGTAAGCCGTCGCCGCCTCGGCATGCTGGCCATCTTCGGAATGCAGGCGACCGGTCAGCATGAAGGCACGCACGCAACTGGGCTGGCACTCGAATGCCTGACGCAGATAGTCGCGCGCCTCGGCACGGGCGCCATGCTGGCGCGAGCGGTCGGCCAGTTCGCAATAGAACTGGGCGATCATCGGCGCCTCGTCCTCGCCGGTCATCACCTCCAGCCGCCGCGCATGCTCGATCGCCTTGTGCCAGTCGCGTTCGTGCTGGTAGATCGCGATGAGGTGGCGCAACGCCGACGGCGCGTGCGCGTCCATCGCCACCAGGTCGGAGAACAGCGCCTCGGCGCGATCCAGCAGCCCGGCGCGCATGTAGTCCTCGCCCAGTTCCAGCAGGGCCACCGTCTTCATCGCATCGGTCAGGCCCGGCCGCGAGACCAGGTGCTGGTGCAGGCGGATGGCCCGGTCCACCTCGCCGCGGCGGCGGAACAGGTTGCCCAGCGCCAGGTGCGTCTCGACCGTGTCGCGGTTGTATTCGGCCAGCTTGAGGAAGACCTCGATCGCCTTGTCCTGCTCTTCGTTGAGCAGGTAGTTCAGGCCGCGGAAGTAGTCCGAGGACAGCTCGCTGACTTCGGCGCCGGATCGGCGCGCACCGATCTGGCGGGAGGCCCACCAGCCCAGGACGAACGCGGCTGGCACCAGCGGAACCAGCACGTACAGGAGATTCATGGCTTGACCGGCAGCTTCTTGTCCGCGCGCGGTTGACGCCGGCGCTGGCGCGCACTCACGCCCAGCCAGGCGGTGAGTCCGCCCAGCAGCCAGCCGATCACCAGCGCGCCCAGCAGGGCCGCGCCCTTGGGCAGTTGCATCCGGGCGAACGCGAGGTCGTAGCCGACCAGCTCGGCATTGAGCGCGCCCAGCACGACGCCGGCGGCGATGAAGATCACGAGGACGATGATGGCAAGCAGTCGCATGACCGAGACTTTACCCGATTGCTGCTGGCAGGCACAGGCAGCGCAGGCGCTCCATGCGGCAACGATTCATGACGGCACTGCGGCATCGCGAACGGCGCGCAACAAAAAGGCAGGATGACTTGCGTCGCCTGCCTTCGATCAGCTTTCCTGCGTGTCGACCGGCCTGTCAGGCGGTTTTCTGCTCCAGGTCCTGGTTGACGCGTTCGCGCAATTCCTTGCCTGGCTTGAAGTGCGGAACATGCTTGCCGGGCAGCGCCACGGCTTCACCCGTCTTGGGATTGCGCCCCATGCGCGGCGGTCGGTAATGCAGCGCGAAGCTGCCGAAACCACGCACTTCGATGCGTTCGCCGTGAGCCAGGGCATGGCTCATCTGCTCGATGACGCTCTTGACGGCCATCTCGACATCGGCAAACGCAAGGTGGGTCTGGCGCCTGGCGAGCGCCTCGATCAATTCGGATTTAGTCATGGGCCCCAATGTCCGTGACATGAAACAACGGGGCGGCGATGGGCCGCCGCCCCGTATCAGCCTGCTTCAGGCGGTCAGTCGGCCTTGTTGAACTGCTCCTTGAGCAGCGCACCAAGCTTGGTCGTACCGCTGGCAGCGGACGAGTAGTCCGCCGACGTGTCGGGCGCGTCTTCCTCGTCCTTGGCGCGAATCGAGAGCGCCAGCTGGCGACCCTTGCGATCCATGCCGGTGAACTTGGCCTCGACCTTGTCGCCCACCTTCAGATGCTGGGTGGCATCGTCGATACGCTCCTTGGCGATGTCGTTGGCGCGCAGGTAGCCCTCGACGCCTTCGCCCAGATCGATCACGGCACCCTTCGCATCGACTTCCTTGACGGTGCCGTTGACGATGCTGCCGCGCGGATTCGCCGCCATGAACTGGCCGAACGGATCCTGCTCCATCTGCTTGATGCCGAGCGAGATGCGCTCGCGCTCCGGGTCCACTGCCAGCACCACGGCCTCGATCTCGTCGCCCTTCTTGAAGTTGCGGACCAGGTCTTCGCCGGACATCTGCCAGGAGATGTCGGACAGGTGCACCAGGCCGTCGATGCCGCCGTCCAGGCCGATGAACACGCCGAAGTCGGTGATCGACTTGATCTGGCCGGAGACCTTGTCGCCCTTCTTGTGCATCGCTGCGAAGGCTTCCCACGGGTTCGAGCGGGTCTGCTTGATGCCCAGCGAGATGCGGCGACGCTCCTCGTCCACATCCAGCACGGTGACTTCGGTCTCGTCGCCGACCTGAACCACCTTGGCCGGATTGACGTTCTTGTTGGTCCAGTCCATCTCGGACACGTGCACCAGGCCTTCCACGCCCGGCTCGATCTCGACGAAGCAGCCGTAATCGGTGACGTTGGAGACCTTGCCGAACAGGCGGCTGCCGACCGGGTAGCGGCGGGCGATGGCGACCCACGGGTCGTCGCCCAGCTGCTTCAGGCCCAGCGAAACGCGGTTGCGCTCCTTGTCGTACTTCAGCACGCGCACGTCCAGCTCGTCGCCGACGTTGACCACTTCGGACGGATGGCGCACGCGCTTCCATGCCATGTCGGTGATGTGCAGCAGGCCGTCGATACCGCCCAGGTCCACGAACGCGCCGTAGTCGGTGAGGTTCTTGACCGTGCCCTTGACCACCGCGCCCTCGGTCAGGCGCTCAAGCAGCTTCTCGCGCTCTTCGGAGAACTCGGTCTCGACGACAGCACGGCGGCTGACCACCACGTTGTTGCGCTTGCGGTCGAGCTTGATGATCTTGAACTCGAGTTCCTTGCCCTCGAGGTAAACCGGGTCGCGCACCGGACGCACGTCGACCAGCGAGCCCGGCAGGAAAGCGCGGACATCCTTGATGTCGACGGTGAAGCCGCCCTTGACCTTGCCGGAAATCATGCCGACGATGGTCTCTTCCTTGTCGAACGCCTGCTCCAGGTCGTCCCACACCATCGAGCGCTTGGCCTTCTCGCGCGACAGCTTGGTCTCGCCGAAACCGTCTTCCAAAGCTTCGAGGGCTACCTTCACCTCGTCGCCTACCTGCACCTCCAGCACGCCGTCCTCGTTCTTGAACTGCTCGATCGGGACGATGCCTTCGCTCTTCAGGCCAGCATTGATCACGACGACGTCATTGCGGATTTCCACAACGATGCCGGTGACGATGGCGCCGGGCTTCAGCTTGGAGATAGCCTGTTGGCTCTGTTCAAACAGTTCGGCAAAACTTTCAGTCATGTTGATTCCATAGTGGGAAAAGACCGTGGTCCGTCGCGCCGGATTGGGTGTTGCGCACGAACTTTCCGGTCCACCGGTTGAGGGTGTGTTCGGGTGGTTCCTCGGAACCGACCGTCGTCACCATTGGCCAAAAACCCCTGCCGCAGCAGGGGCACAGAAACCGCCGCGCAATCCGGTCAGGACTGCACGACGGCAAGTACCTTCGCGACGACCTCGTCGATGCCCATCCCGGTGGTATCCACCAGCACGGCATCCTCGGCAGGCTTGAGCGGCGCAACCGCCCGCGATGCATCGCGGCTGTCACGCGCTTCAATTTCTCGCTGAAGGCCCGCAAGTGTAACGTTGAGTCCCTTTTCCTTCAACTGCTTATAGCGCCTTTTCGCTCGCTCGGCGGCGCTGGCGGTGAGGAAGACCTTGTGCGCGGCATCCGGGAAGATCACCGTGCCCATGTCGCGCCCGTCGGCAACCAGGCCGGGCGCCTTGCGGAAGCCCAGTTGCAGCGCCACCAGGGCTTCGCGCACCGCCGGCATCGAGGCGATCGCCGAGGCCGCAGCACCGGCGGTCTCGGTGCGCAATTCGTCGGTGGCATCGTGCCCGTTGACGATCACCCGGGTCTCGCCGCCGTCGCCGGCCGCGCGAAAGTGGATCTTCGTGCCCTGCGCGCAGCGGGTCATCGCCTCGACGTCCGACAGGTCCAGCCCGGCCATGCCGGCGGCGTAGCCCACGGCACGGTACAGCGCACCGGAATCCAGCAACCGCCAGCCCAGCCGTTCGGCCACCAGCGCGCTGACGGTGCCCTTGCCCGATCCCGACGGTCCGTCGATGGTGAGTACGGGAACGGAGGGAGCATGGCTCATGGCGGGATCCTGGCTGAATGGCGAAAGGCGCGGAGTTTACCGCGTTGACCCCACCGGGGACGCGTGCTATCTAGCCGGTCTCCTTGTTCGCAAGCCACGTCCGATCCGCCTTATGACCGACCTTCGCCGCGAGTTCGACCAGGCTGCCAAGGACGTCCAGCGATTGGCCACGCGCCCCGACAACGACACCTTGCTGAAGCTCTACGCGCTGTACAAGCAGGCCTCCGAAGGCGACCTGAAACGTGCCCAGCCCGGCTTCTTCGATTTCGTCGGCACCGCCAAGCATGAGGCCTGGGCGCAATTGAACGGCGTCCCCGAAGAGGAAGCCATGCGCCGCTACATCGCGCTGGTGCACCAGTTGCTGGCCTGATCCCGGTTGCCGCACCGCATGCGGCGCTTGCTTTCAGTGCCGAACACCGGCACATTCATACGATCGTTTGAGTCTCGTGTGGATCGCATGGATTACCCGAACCTGTTCGCCCCGCTCGATCTGGGCCACGTCACCCTGCCCAATCGCATCCTGATGGGGTCGATGCACACCGGACTGGAGGACAAGGCCAGCGACTACGACAAGCTGGCCGCGTATTTCGCCGAACGCGCCCGCGGCGGCGTCGGGTTGATGGTCACCGGCGGCATCTCGCCCAGTATCGAAGGCTGGCTGAAGCCGTTCGGCGGCCGGCTCACCCTGCCCTGGCACAAGCCGCGCCATCGCAAGCTCACCCGCGCCGTGCATGCCGAGGGCGGGCGCATCTGCCTGCAGATCCTGCACGCCGGCCGCTACGGCTATCACCCGCTGTCGGTGGCGCCATCGAAGATCCGGTCGCCGATCACGCCGTTCACCCCGCGGGCGCTGTCCGCGCGTGGCGTGGAGCTCACCATCGGCGACTTCGTGCATTGCGCGAGGCTGGCGCAGGACGCCGGTTACGACGGCGTCGAGGTGATGGGTTCGGAAGGCTATCTGATCAACGAATTCATCGCCGCCCGCACCAACCAGCGCAACGACGCCTGGGGCGGCGACGCGACGCGGCGCATGCGCTTTCCGGTCGAGATCGTGCGCCGCACGCGCGAGGCCGTGGGCCGCGACTTCATCATCATCTACCGGCTGTCGATGCTCGACCTGGTCGAGGGCGGTCAGGACTGGAGCGAGATCGCGGCCCTGGCCAGGGCGATCGAGGCGGCCGGCGCCAGCATCATCAACACCGGCATCGGCTGGCACGAGGCGCGCATCCCGACCATCGTCACCAGCGTGCCGCGCGCCGGCTTCGCCTGGGTCACGCAGAAGCTCAAGGGCGAAGTGGTGATCCCGCTGGTGGCCACCAACCGGATCAACATGCCGGACGTGGCCGAACGCATCCTGGCCGGCGGCGACGCCGACATGGTCTCGATGGCGCGCCCGCTGCTGGCCGATCCCGCGTGGGTGAACAAGGCCAAGGCCGGCCGCAGCGAGCGCATCAACACCTGCATCGCCTGCAACCAGGCCTGCCTCGATCATGTGTTCCAGAACAAGCGTGCCAGTTGCCTGGTCAACCCGCGCGCGTGCCACGAGACCGAGCTGAAGATCGAACCGGCCAGCGTGCGCAAGCGCGTCGCCGTGATCGGCGCGGGGCCGGCCGGCATGGCCTGTGCCAGTACGCTGGGCGAGCGCGGTCATGCGGTGACCCTGATCGATCAGGCCAGCGAGATCGGCGGCCAGTTCAACTACGCCAAGCGGATTCCGGGCAAGGAAGAATTCCACGAAACACTGCGCTATTTCCGCCACCGGCTGGGAGACACCGGCGTCGATGTCCGGCTCGGCCGGGTCGCGGACGCCGCCTCACTGCACGCCGGCGGCTATGACGAGGTGGTGATCGCCACCGGCATCACGCCGCGCCAGGTGGGCTTTCCGGGCAGCGACGATCCACGCGTGCTGAGCTATCTCGACGTGCTGGCCCGGCACCGGCCGGTGGGCGCCAGGGTGGCGATCATCGGCGCCGGCGGTATCGGCTTCGACGTGGCCGAGTTCCTGGTCGAATCAGCACCCTCGCCCACCACAGACGTGATCCGCTGGACCCGCGAATGGGGTGTGGACATGCAGCTACGGCAGCGCAGCGGCCTGCAATCGCCGCAGCCGGAAGCGCCGGCGCGGCAGGTCTGGTTGCTCCAGCGCAGCGAAGGCCGTCCCGGCGCACGGCTCAACAAGACCACCGGCTGGGTGCACCGGGCCACGCTCAAGGCGAAGCAGGTGACCATGCTGGGCCAGGTCGGCTACGAGCGTTTCGACGACGAGGGCCTGCATGTCACCGTCGATGGACAACCGCAGATTCTGCCGGTCGACAATGTGGTGGTGTGTGCCGGCCAGGAGCCGAACCGTCGGCTGGCCGACGAACTGATCGCCGCGGGCATGAAGGTGCACGTGATCGGCGGCGCCGACGTCGCTGCCGAACTGGACGCCAAGCGCGCCATCGCCCAAGGCACCCGGCTGGCCAGCGAAATCTAGTTCCGACGCACCGGCACCGCTGCCGTCAGGCAGCGGTGCCGGTCGTGGAAAAGAAATCGCCCCGCAGGGGAGACGCATCGACATGGGTTCAGGGGGGAGTTGAACCAGATGTCGTATTTGGCGTCGCTGCGGGGCGCAGGGCCGCCGCCACTAGGGGGAGGGGAAGTGGCGGGACGGAAGTGATTTTATGATCGACACAATAAAGTATCTAATATATATTTATCGCCTCATTAATTCGAAATCACTATATGTTTGACCTTCGCCAACTGCGCTATTTCATCGCCGTCGCCGAGGAGCTCAGCTTCACCCGGGCGGCGTTGCGCCTGCATCTTTCCCAGCCGCCGCTGTCGCAGCAGATCCAGTCACTGGAACAGGATCTGGGGGTGCGCCTGCTGGAACGCACCAAGCGCAGCGTGGCATTGACCGAGCCGGGCCGGATTTTCCTGGAGCAGGCCCGGCAGATCCTGGCCAAGGTGGACGAGGCACGCAGCCAGATGGTGGCTGCGGCGGCGGGCTATACCGGCCAGTTGCGGCTGGCCTATACCGTCTCGGTCTCGTTCCATCCGGCCATGCCGCAGGCCCTGCTGCGTTTTGGCCAGATGGCGCCCAACGTGCGCCTTCAACTCAGCGAGATGTACACCGAGCCGCAGTTCGCTGCCCTGCTCGCCGGCCAGATCGATGTCGGCTTTGTTCGCGACGAGCCGGCGCATGAACAGGACGCGCGCGGCCTGCGGCTGGGCATGATCGACCGCGAGCCCCTGCTGCTCGCCCTGCCCGCCGGCCATCCCATGGCCAGCCGCGACAGCCTGCGCCTGGCCGAAGTGGCCGGCGATGCCTTCGTATCGCAACCGCGCGAACTGGCAGCCACGCTCTACGACCGGCTCGTGAAACTGGCGACACGAGCCGGCTTCCAGCCATCGATCATCCAGCACGCGCAACAGATCAACGGCCTGCTCGCCCTGGTTGCCGCCGGCTTGGGGTTGGCCCTGGTGCCGGCCAGCATGCGTACCGTGCGCCTGGCCGGGGTCTGCTACGTGCCGCTGGAAGATCCCGATGCCTATCTGCTGTTGGCCGTGGCCTGTCGGGCCGACGACCATTCCCCGGCCCTGCAGCAATTCCTGGCCACGGTGGCGGAAACGGCCGTCACATCGGGCTTGTGATAAGTCATTGGGCCCGCTACACTTGCGCGCTTACATTTTCGTTTAGTGTCAGGAGCTGGCCGTGAAGGTGCTTAACTCTTTGAAGTCCGCCAAGGCGCGGCATCGCGACTGCAAGATCGTGCGCCGCCGCGGCAAGGTGTTCGTGATCTGCAAGAGCAACCCCCGTTTCAAGGCTCGCCAGCGCTAATCCAGTCTGTCGATGCCACAAAAAAGGCCGCGCAAGCGGCCTTTTTTGTGAGCGTCCATCAGGGGGCTCCGGCGGCGATGCCCGCGGAGCCCTCGGCACCGTCAAGCGTAACGGACGTCGATGATTTCGTAGTGCTTGACGCCGTTCGGCGCGGTGAACTCGAAGCTGTCGCCGGCGCTCTTGCCGATCAGTGCACGGGCGATCGGCGAGGACACCGCGATCAACCGCTGCTTGATGTCAGCCTCCAGGTCGCCGACGATCTGATAGGTCACGGCCGCGCCGGAGTCCTCGTCCTCCAGGTCCACGGTGGCGCCGAACACCACGCGATTGCCCGGTTTCAGCTGGGCGACATCGATCACCTCGGCGGTCGACAGCAATGCCTCGAGCTGGGCGATGCGGCCCTCGGTGAAACTCTGCAGTTCGCGCGCGGCGTGGTATTCCGCGTTCTCCTTGAGATCACCGTGCGCGCGCGCCTCGGCAATCGCCGCGATGATGCGCGGACGATCGACGGACTTCAGCCGTTCCAGTTCCGCGCGCAAACGCTCGGCGCCGGTCTTGGTAATGGGTGGACGACTCATGCGATGAGCTCCTTGTGCAGTTCCTGCAGGCTGTGCACCTCGCCATCGCTGTGGAAATCCAGCGAATGCACCAGCGCACGGGCGCCTGCCACGGTAGTGGAATAGGTGACGCGATGCTGCAGCGCCTCGCGCCGGATCGAGAACGAATCGGCGATGGCCTGCTTGCCTTCGGTGGTGTTGACGATATAGACGATCTCGCCGTTCTTGATCAGATCGACGATGTGCGGGCGGCCTTCGAGCACCTTGTTGACCCGCTCGCAGGCCACGCCATGCTCGGCCAGGTAACTGGCGGTACCGGAGGTCGCCACCACGTTGAAGCCGCGCGCGATGATCTCTCTCGCTACAGGCAACAGACGCTCCTTGTCGCCATCGCGCACCGACAGGAAGGCCTTGCCGATCGTGGGCGCATTGATGCCGGCCGCCTCGTGACCACGCGCGAATGCCGCGCCGAAACTGCGGCCCACGCCCATCACCTCACCGGTCGAGCGCATCTCGGGGCCAAGGATGGGATCGACGTTCTGGAATTTCAGGAACGGGAAGATTGCCTCCTTCACCGAGTAGTACGCCGGGATCACCTCGCGCGTCGCGTTCAGGCTGGCCAGCGAACGGCCGGCCATCACGCGCGCGGCGATCTTGGCCAGCGGCACGCCGGTGGCCTTGGACACGAACGGCACCGTGCGCGAGGCACGCGGGTTCACTTCCAGGATAAACACCGTGTCGCCCTGGATCGCGAACTGGGTGTTCATCAGGCCGATCACCTTCAGTTCCTTCGCCATCGCGCTGACCTGGCGGCGCATTTCGTCCTGGATGTCCGCGCTCAGCGAATACGGCGGCAGCGAGCAGGACGAATCGCCCGAATGCACGCCGGCTTCCTCGATGTGTTCCATGATGCCGCCGATCAGCACGTTGCCTTCGGCATCGGCGATCACGTCCACGTCGACCTCGACCGCGTGGTCGAGGAAGCGGTCCAGCAGCACCGGCGAATCGTTCGACACCTTCACCGCGTCGCGGATGTAGCGCGACAGGTCGGCGTCGTCATGCACCACTTCCATCGCGCGGCCACCGAGCACGTAGCTCGGGCGCACCACCAGCGGGTAGCCGATCTCGCGGGCCAGCGCCAAGGCCTCATCGGCGTTGCGCGCGGTGCGGTTCGGCGGCTGCTTCAGGCCGATCTTCTCGATCATCTTCTGGAAGCGCTCGCGGTCCTCGGCCAGGTCGATCGAGTCGGGACTGGTGCCGATGATCGGCACGCCGGCCGCTTCCAGGGCGCGCGCCAGCTTCAGCGGGGTCTGCCCGCCGTACTGCACGATGACGCCCTTCGGCTTCTCGACGTGGACGATTTCCAGCACGTCCTCCAGCGTCAGCGGCTCGAAGTACAACCGGTCCGAGGTGTCGTAATCGGTCGACACGGTTTCCGGATTGCAGTTGACCATGATGGTCTCGTAGCCATCCTCGCGCAGCGCCAGCGACGCATGCACGCAGCAGTAGTCGAACTCGATGCCCTGCCCGATCCGGTTCGGGCCGCCGCCGAGCACGATGATCTTGTCGCGGCTGGTCGGCGCCGCCTCGCATTCTTCCTCGTAGGTCGAATACATGTAGGCGGTGCT
>CAVPQF010000130.1:0-10100 GCA_963707225.1 uncultured Gammaproteobacteria bacterium | reverse complement strand
CCGGGCCTGATGGACATGCACACCCATCTCGCCGACGAAGGCCAGATGGCCGACCCCGGCGCACCGCTGAAGAGCAACCCCGCGCGCGACGCCTTCATCGGTGCGAAGAACGCACGCGACACCGTGCGCGCCGGCTTCACCACCGTGCGCGATGTGGGCGTCTACCGCGGCTTCGCCGACGTCGCCCTGCGCGACGCGATCAACGCCGGCTACGTGCCCGGACCGCGCATGTTCGTAGCCGGCGCCTACATCACCGTGCCCGGCGGCGGCGGCGAGATCACCGGCCTGCCGCCGGGCACCGTGGTGCCGGACGTATTTCGCCGCGGCGTCTCCAGGGGCGTGGACGACGTGCGCCGGCATGTCGACATCGTGCTCGATGGCGGCGCCGACCTGATCAAGGTCATCGCCACCGGCGCCGTGCTCACCGCCGGTACCGAACCCGGGGAATCCGAATACAGCGAAGCCGAGATCCATGCCGCGGTGGCGGAGGCGGCCAAGCGTGGCGTCTTCGTCGCGGCGCACGCGCATGGCGCCGAGGGCATCAAGCGCGCGATACGTGCCGGCGTGCGCTCGGTCGAGCACGCCTCGCTGATCGACGACGAAGGCATCGCGCTGGCGAAGCAGCATGGCACCTGGCTGGTGATGGACATCTACGACGGCGACTACATCGACAGTGTCGGCCGCGCGGCGGGCTGGTCGGCGGAAATCCTGCGCAAGAACATCGAGACTACCGAGGCGCAGCGCGAGGGCTTCCGCAAGGCGGTCAAGGCCGGCGTGCACCTGGCCTTCGGCACCGATGCCGGCGTCTACCCGTACGGCGACGATGCGCGCCAGTTCGCCTACATGGTGCGTTACGGGATGACTCCGCTGCAGGCGATCCGTTCGGCCACCATCGACGCCGCACGCCTGCTCGGCAAGGAACGCGAGCTCGGCTCGATCGCGCCCGGCAAGGCCGCCGACCTGGTCGCGGTGGGCTGCGATCCGCTGCATGACGTGGACTGCCTGAGGCAGATCCGCGGCGTGATCAAGGCCGGCACGCCGGTTTCCCTCGACCGATGAGCATGACCACGCCCGTGAGCAACCATCGCAAGATCGGCTTCTGGACCTGCACCGCGCTGGTCGTGGGCAACGTGATCGGCATGGGCATCTTCCTGCTGCCCGCTTCGCTCGCGCCGTACGGCTTCAACGCGCTGATCGGCTGGACCGTCACCCTGCTCGGCTGTCTCGCGCTGGCGCGGGTGTTCTCTTACCTGGCGCATGCCCTGCCCGACGCCGACGGCCCGTACGGCTACATCCGCCGCACCCTGGGCGAGCTGCCCGCATACATGGCGCTGTGGGCGTACTGGGTGTCGCTGTGGCTCACCAACGCAGCGCTGGCCACCGGTGCGGTGGGTTACATCACGGTGGTGTTCCCGGTGCTGCAGGCGATCCACCCGGCGGTGTTCGCGCTCGGCCTGCTGTGGCTGTTCGTGGCGATCAACCTGCTCGGCGTGCGCGCGGGCGGCAGCGTGCAGATCGTCACCACCGCGCTCAAGCTGCTGCCGATGATCGCCATCGCCGCGCTCGGCGCGTGGGTGCTGCTGCACGCGCCGGCCAGCTATAGCGCGCACCTGCCGACCACGCCGATCAGCCTGAAGGACACCATGGCCGCCGGCACCATCGCGCTGTTCGCCATGCTCGGCATCGAGTCAGCCAGCGTGCCGGCGGCGCGGGTGAACGACCCCGGCCGCACCATCCCGCGCGCCACCATGGTCGGCACCGTGCTCACCGCGGTGATCTACATCATCGTCTCCACCGTGCCGCTGCTGCTGATCCCGCAGCAGGAGCTGGGCAACGCCAGCGCGCCGTTCGCGCTGCTGATGGACCGCTTCGGCGGCGCCGGCTTCGGGCGCTGGCTGTCGCTGTTCGTGGTGGTCAGCGGGCTGGGCGCGCTCAACGGCTGGACGCTGCTGGTGGGCGAACTCACCCGCACCATGGCCGCCAACGGCGTGCTGCCCAGGGTGTTCGTGCGCGACAACCGCCGCGGCGCGCCCGCGGTGGCGCTGGTGGTCACCGGCGCGCTGGCCTCGGTGATGGTGTGGATGAGCTACAGCAAATCGCTGGTGTCGGCCTTCACCTTCATCACCCGTGTGGTCACCGCCGCCAACCTGCCGCTGTACCTGTGCTGCTCGCTGGCGCTGATCGTGCTGTGGCGCCGCGGCGTGGTGCGCGGCGTGGTGCGCGGCGCGGTGCTGCCGGCCGCCGTGCTCGGCGTGCTGTTCGTGGTGTTCGCCTTCATCGGCATCGGCCACGAGCCGCTGGTGCTCGGCCTGGGCCTGATCGCCGTCGGCCTGCCGCTGTACGTCTTCATGCGGCTGCGCCGCCGCCATGCCGCCTCCGCCAAGGTCTGACCCCGATGCGCGATCCCCGCTACGACATCCTGTTCACTCCGATCAAGATCGGTCCGGTCACGGCGAAGAACCGCTTCTTCCAGGTGCCGCACTGCAACGGCATGGGCCACGCGATGCCGCTGGCGCACGCGGCGATGCGCGAGATCAAGGCCGAGGGCGGCTGGGCGGTGGTCTCCACCGAGGAATGCGAGATCCACCCCAGCGGCGACCTCACCCCGTACGTGGAGGCGCGGCTGTGGGACGACCGCGACATCCCCGCGCTGGCGCTGATGTGCGACAAGGTGCACGCGCACGGCGCGCTGGCCGCGCTGGAGCTGTCGCACAACGGCCCGACCGCGTCGAACCTGTATTCGCGCGAGGTGCTGCTGGGGCCCTCGCATCAGCCGTCCAAATACGGCTACCCGTCGCAGGCGCGCGCGATGACCCTGCACGACATCCGCGAGTACCGGCGCTGGCATCGCGAGGCGGCGATCCGCGGCAGGCGCGCGGGCATGGACATCATCTACGTCTACGCGGCGCACGACCTGTCGCTGGCGATGCACTTCCTGCAGCGCCGGCGCAACCAGCGCAGCGACGAATACGGCGGCTCGCTGGAGAACCGCGTGCGCCTGCTGCGCGAGGTGCTCGAGGACACGAAAGATGCGGTCGGCGACACCTGCGCGGTGGCGCTGCGCTTCGCCACCGAGGAACTGCTCGGCGCCGGCGGTGTGGAGCTGGCCGAGGCGAAGGAGATCGTGGGCATGCTGGCCGAGCTGCCCGACCTGTGGGACGTCAACGTGGCCGCCTGGTACAACGACTCGGTGCCCTCGCGCTTCGCCGGCGAGGGCGCGCAGGAACCGTTCATCGACTTCGTCAGGAAGACCACCAGCAAGCCGGTGGTGGGCGTGGGCCGCTTCACCTCGCCGGACACCATGGTGTCGCAGATCAAGCGCGGCGTGCTGGACATGATCGGCTGCGCGCGCCCGTCGATAGCGGATCCCTTTTTGCCGCGCAAGATCGAGGAAGGCCGCGTCGACGACATCCGCGAATGCATCGGCTGCAACATCTGCGTCTCCGGCGACATGACCATCTCGCCGATCCGCTGCACGCAGAACCCGACCATGGGCGAGGAGTGGCGCAAGGACTGGCACCCGGAACGCATCGCACCGGCGCGCTCGGCCAGCCGCGTGCTGGTGGTCGGCGCCGGCCCGGCCGGGCTGGAAGCTGCGCGCGCGCTCGGCCAGCGCGGTTACGAAGTGAGTCTGGCCGAAGGACGCAAGGAGCTCGGCGGCCGCGTCACCCGCGAGGCGCGCCTGCCGGGCCTGGCCGAATGGGCGCGCGTGCGCGACTGGCGCGCGGGCCAGATCAACAAGCTCACGAATGTAGCCATCTATCTCGATTCGGCCTTGACCGCACAGGACGTGCTCGACTTCGGCGCCGAACACGTGGTGCTCGCCACCGGCTGCCACTGGCGCCGCGATGGTTACGGCCGCAGCAACGGCTTCGCCATTCCCGGCTTCGCCGACAGCGCGCGGGTCTACACCCCCGATGACCTGATGGACGGCCGCCTGCCTGAAGGCCGCGTGGTGGTCTTCGACGACGACGGTTTCTACTACGGCAGCGTCGCGGCCGAGCTGCTGCGCCTGCGCGGCTGTGAGGTGACCCACCTCACCCCGGACGACAGCATTGCGCCGTGGAGCCAACACACGCTCGACTACCGGCATATCCGCAAGCGGATGGCGAAGCTCGGCATCGAGGCGATGGTGTCGCACGACATCGTCAGCTTCGACGGCACCACGCTGAGCGTCGGGGACGTCTGGACCCACCAGCGCCGCGAGCTGGGCTGCGACGCCGTGGTCACGGTGACTGCCCGCGTGCCCGACGACGCGCTGTACCAGGAGCTGCTGCGGCGCGAAGCGGAATGGTCAGCCGCCGGCGTGCAGTCGTTGCGCTGCATCGGCGATGCCGAGGCGCCTGGGCTGATCGCGCACGCGGTGTACGCCGGCCACCGCTACGCCCGCGAACTGGAGGAACCGGCGTCCGGCGAGGTCGCGTTCAAGCGGCACTTCCATACCGCGCACGCCGGCGACCTGTTGCGCGAGACGCTTGCGTAGGAGTCTCCCCAAGGGTCGGCCCGCACATCCGCACCGAACGACGCGGGCGACCCGCTCTCAGCCCGCCTCGACAACCTGCCGGATTTGCTGCGCCATCGCCGCATCCAGCCGCGGCAACAGTTCCAGGGCATCCAGGTTCTGCTCCAGTTGCCCGCGCTTGCTGGCGCCGAGCATCACCGTGGAAACGTGCGGGTTGAGCAGGCACCAGGCGATCGCGAGTTGCGCCAGGCTGGTGCCCAGCTCATCGGCGACCGGCCGCAGCGCGCGCACCTTGTCGATCCGCTCCTTGCTCAGCGCGCTCTCGCGCAGCCACTCGTAACCGGGCTGGGTCAGCCGCGAATCGGCCGGCACGCCGTCGTTGTACTTGCCGCTCAACAGACCCGACGCCAGCGGCGACCAGATCGTGGTGCCCATGCCGTAGGCCTCGTACAGCGGCGCGTATTCCACTTCGACCCGCTCGCGGTGCAGCAGGTTGTACTCGGGCTGTTCCATCACCGGCGCGTACAGATGGCCTTCGCGCGCAATGCGGTGCGCCTCGTGGATCGCCCCGGCCGGCCATTCGCTGGTGCCCCAGTACAGCACCTTGCCCTGGCGGATCAGCGTATCCATCGCCGCCACGGTTTCCGCGATGGGCGTATCCGGATCGGGGCGATGGCAGAAGTACAGGTCCAGGTAATCCACGCGCAGGCGCCGCAGCGCCTGGTGGCAGGCTTCCATCACATGCTTGCGCGACAGCCCGCGCTGGGTCGGCAGCGGCTTGTCAACCGCGCCAAAAAACACCTTGCTGGAAACGCAGTAGCTGTCGCGCGGGAAGCGCAGGTCGGCCAGCACGTCGCCCATCACCTGCTCGGCCACGCCGTTGTTGTAGGTCTCGGCGTTGTCGAAGAAATTGACCCCGCGATCGTGCGCCAGCGCCAGCAGTTCGCGCGCCTGCGTACGGCCCACCTGTTTGCCGAAGGTGACCCAGGCGCCGAACGACAGCGCGGACAGTTGCAGGCCGGAATTTCCGAGGCGGCGATAAAGCATGGAGAGGCTCCGATGACGGGGAAGATCGCCAGCATGCCAACAGTCGCGTCGCCGCGTCCAATCCTTGCGCCGAAAGCAGCTGTCGTCACCGGCGCAACGGCGTAGTCTTGAGGTTCCCCATCTCGCCGGAGTCCGTCATGTCAACGATCAAAGGCTGGTCCGTCAAAGCCGCCGGTCAACCCCTCGAATTGGCCACGTTCGACGCGGGCGCCCTCGGCGCCGAGGAAGTCGAGGTGGCGGTGGACTACTGCGGCATCTGCCACTCGGATCTGTCGATGATCCACAACGAATGGGGCAACGCGCGCTATCCGTTCATTCCCGGCCACGAAGTGATCGGCCGGATCACTGCGCTGGGCGCGCAGGCGAAAGGGTTGAGCGTCGGCCAGCGCGTCGGCATCGGCTGGACTGCGGAAAGCTGCATGCACTGCCGCCCGTGCCTGTCCGGCGACCAGAACCTGTGCGCGTCATCGGTGGCGACCATCGGCGGCCACCACGGCGGCTTCGCCGACAAAGTGCGCGCGCATTGGGCATGGACGATTCCGCTGCCCGACGGCATCGACCTGGCCAGCGCCGGTCCGTTGCTGTGCGGCGGCATCACCGTGTTGAAGCCGTTCCTCGCCTACGACATCAAGCCCACCGCGCGGGTCGGCGTGGTCGGCATCGGCGGTCTCGGCCACATGGCGGTGAAATTCGCCGCGGCCTGGGGCTGCGAGGTCACCGCATTCACCTCCACCGCGGCCAAGGCCGACGAGGCTCGCAGCTTCGGCGCGCGCCACGTGGTCGCCAGCCGCGACTCCGCCGCGATCAAGGCGATTGCGGGCACGCTCGACCTGCTGCTGATCACGGTAAACGTGCCGATGGACTGGAACGCGCTGCTCTCGACGCTGGCACCGAAGGGGCGCATGCACGTGGTCGGCGTGGTGCTGGAACCGATCCCGGTGCCCGCGTTCGCGCTGATCGGCGGCCAGCGCGATGTCTCCGGCTCGCCCAGCGGCTCGCCGGTCGACATCGCCCGCATGCTGGACTTCGCCGCCCGCCACGACATCCGCCCGCAGGTGGAGATGTTTCCGATGACCCAGGTCAACGAGGCACTGCAGCACCTCGCCGACGGCAAGGCGCGCTACCGCATCGTGCTTCAGGCCGGCGGCTGAGGCGCCTACCGGAGCAGGTGCAGCCCCAGACCCAGTACGAGCGCGGCGAAGATACCGGCGAGCACATCATCGATCATCACGCCCATGCCGCCCTTCACGCGCCGGTCGAACCAACCGATCGGCCACGGCTTCCACACGTCGAACAGGCGGAACAGCAGGAAGCCGATCGCCGGCATCCACCACGCGGCAACGCCGTGCGGCAGCAGTGCAGGAATCAGCAGCGGCAGCAGCGCGACCCACTGGCCGATGAATTCGTCCCACACGAGACTGCGGTGGTCGGCCACGCCCAGCGCGCGGCTGGCCACGTTGCAGGCCCGCACGCCGATGCCGAAACCGATCAGCAGCACGACCAGATAGATCGGCAACGGCAGTTCGCGCAGCAGCAGCCACGGCAGCAGCGCGGCCAGCGAACCGAACGTGCCCTGCGCCACCGGTGCCAGGCCCGAGCCGAAACCGCAGGCCAGCCAGCCGGCCGGCGTGGCCAGCAGGGCGCGTCGCTGTTGCGCGCCGAGATTCTTCTTCGCGTTCACGCGAAATGCTCCCAACCCGGCCGATCCGTCGCCAGCCATGCGCCATCGACGGCACGCACGCGCACTCCCTCGCCTTCCACGATGCGGCCGATCTTCGCGGCGCCACAGCCGAGCCGGGCCAGGCCGGCCTGCAGCTCGGCCACGCGGGCAGCCGGCGCGGTAAAGCACAGTTCGTAGTCGTCGCCGCCACTCAGGGCGAAGTGCAGCGCCGTGGTGTCGTCGTACAGCTCCAGCAGCGCCGACGAGCGCGGCAGCAAGGCGGCCTCGATCTCCGCGGCGACGCCGCTGGCGACGCAGATGTGGCCGAGATCGGCGAGCAGTCCGTCGGAGACGTCGACGCAGGCCGTGGCCTGCCCGCGCAGCGCCGTACCGACTGCCAGCCGCGGCGTCGGCCGGTTGAAGCGCTCGACCAGGAAGCCGCGCAGGCCGGCGCGGCCGTCGTCGTCGCGCGGCGGATGCTGCAAGACATGCAGGCCGGCGGCCGCGTCGCCCAGCGTGCCGGTCACCAGCACCGCATCGCCGACCCGTGCGCCGGCGCGGGTAAGTGCCTGGCCCGGCGGCACGAAGCCGTGCACGGCCACGCTGATCGTCAACGGCCCGCGCGTGGTGTCGCCGCCGACCAGGGCCAGCCGATGCGGTTGCGCCAGCTTCGCGAAGCCTTCGGCGAAACCCTCGACGAAGGCTGCGTCCGCGCTGGGCAAGGTCAGTGCCAGCAGCGCCCAGGCCGGACTGGCGCCCATCGCCGCAAGGTCGGACAAATTCACCGCCAGCGCCTTCCAGCCGATGTCGGCCGCCGCCGTGCCGGGCGGGAAATGCACGCCCTCGACCAGGGTGTCGATCGCCACCACGAGCTCTTTCCCCGGCGGCGGCGCCAGCACCGCGGCATCGTCGCCTATGCCGATGCGCACGTCGTCGCGCGGCTGCGCGGTGAGTTCGCGGAGGCGCTCGATCAGGCGGAATTCCATGGGCCGGGAATCGGGGATGGAGGATCGGGGTCCGCTGCTCAGCGGCCGTGCTGCTTCTCGATGACGCGCAACTCGCCGGCGAGCTTGTCCAGCACGCCATTGACGTAGCTGTGGCCGTGGTCGGCGCCGAAGCGCTTGGTGACTTCGATCGCCTCGTTGATCACTACGCGGTATGGCACGTCCGGGCGAAACTTCAGCTCGTACGCGGCGAGGCGCAACGCGGCGCGTTCGATCGGATCGATCTGCGCCACTTCGCGGTCGATATGCGGACGCAAGGCTTCGTCGAGTGCGTCGACGTTGGTTTCCACACCGTGCAGCAGATCCTCGAAGTACTCGAGATCGGCCACTTCCATGTCCTGCTCATGCCGGAACTGGTCGATCACCGCATTCATGTGGCTGCCGCTCATTTGCCACGCATATAGCGCCTGCAACGCGCGCCGGCGGGCACGCGAACGCGCCTGCATGTCGAGACCCTGCGGGTGCTGGCTCATCATAGCTTCCCGTACAGGTTGACCATTTCCAGCGCGGCGATTGCGGCGTCGGCACCCTTGTTGCCGGCCTTGGTACCCGAACGCTCTATCGCCTGCTCGATGCTGTCGGTGGTCAGCACGCCGAACGCGACCGGCACGCCGGAGCTGTAGGCGGCCTGGGCCAGACCCTTGGCGCATTCGCCGGCGACATAATCGAAGTGCGGCGTCGAACCGCGGATCACCGCGCCCAGCGCGATCACCGCGGCGTACTTGCCGGAGTTCGCCAGCTTGTGTGCGGCCAGCGCGATTTCCCACGCGCCCGGCACGCGGACCAGCTCGATTGCATCGTCCTTCACGCCATGACGCACCAGCGCGTCACGCGCCCCGGCCACCAGCGGCTCGACGACGAAGCCGTTGAAACGGCCGGCGACGATGGCAAAGCGGCCTTTCGGCGTGGCGAAATCGCCTTCGATGATCTTCATTGCGTATTTCCTTGGTTGGACGCGCGGCCCATGCAGATCGGCCATTTTACGGGTTTGCCCGCCCTCCTGCTCGCCCCTGCTCTTGCTCCCTCCCCTGCCTGCAGGGGGAGGAGCAAAGCGTGCGGTCAAACGCTGGGCGGCAAGTGCGGGTAGCCGCCGAAATCCAGCCTGGCCTTGCCCTCCGCGACCTGCAGCCGTGCCGGCGCGCCGAATGGCAGGGTGAACTTGTCCGGCTCGTGGCCGATCGGCAGGCCGCCGATCACCGGCATCGCGCTGGCGCGGCGGATCTGCGCAAAGCTGTCGACCAGGCCGTAGCCGTTGTCGTAGCTGCCGGGTCGGCACTGGCTGAAATGGCCCAGCAGCAGCGCACGCTGGCGCCCCAGCACGCCGGACAGGTGCAATTGGTACAGCATCCGCTCGATCCGGAACGGCGGCTCGCCGACATCCTCGACGAACAGGATGCCGCCGTCGATCACCGGGAAATACGGCGTACCGAGCAGGCTGCACAGCACGGCCAGGTTGCCGCCCCACAGCGGGCCCTCGACGTCGAGCTCGGCGTCGGACGCGGTGGCCCACTCGACCTGCGTCGAGGAGGAACGCACGGTTTCCCAGAAGTGCCGCCAGGTGAATTCGCTGAGCGTCTCGGCGCCGAAATCGGCACCCAGCATCGGGCCGCTGAACGTGCACAGACCGCTCCTGGCATGCAGCGCCAGTTGCAGGGCGGTGAAATCGCTGTGGCCTACCAGCACGGCGCTGCTGCCGCCGAGCCGTTCGCGCAAGGCGTCGTAATGCAGTTGTGTCAGCAGGCGCGTGGCGCCGTAGCCGCCGCGGATCGCCAGCGCGATATCCGGCAACTCGTCCCGTGTGGCCAGTGCATTGATGTCGGCGGCCCGCTCCGCGTCGCTGCCGGCGTAGCGCTGCTCGCTGCGGTCGAGCACATCCAGTCCGTCCAGCTCGCAACCGGCCTCGCGCAGCCGCGCCACGCCGCGCGCG
>CAVPQF010000129.1:0-5342 GCA_963707225.1 uncultured Gammaproteobacteria bacterium | reverse complement strand
AACAGCACCGGCGGCGCGATCGCGCGCGGCGAGATGGAGCAGGCCTACCTGCGCTTCGTGCGCGCGGCCGTGCAACTGGAGAACACGCGCGCCGCGGTGATCTTCGAGGATCCGGAGACACGCGCGCGCAGCAGTCGCATGCGCCTGCTCAACCAGTACTACATGGCGGCGACCGGCAGCTTCCAGTCCGTGCATCGCCTGCTCAATCGGCTGCAGCGCGAGGGCCGGACGGTGGTCGCCGATGCACTGGTCGCGCTGTATCGGCCAATCAGCCATGCCTTGTCGCCGGAGCCTGCCGACCGGCACGATCCATCGGCACTGGCGCCGCGGCTGCGCGAATGCCAGGCGCAGCAGCCGGGGCAGATTCGGGAATTGCGCGCTGCGCTGCCGGATGATCCGGTGACGCTGATCGAGTTCGATACCGGCGCGGCCTTGCTGCAGCGTTTCACCGGCGACTTGCGCCACTTCACCGAGGTCGAGAGCACGCTGCGGTCGAAGCGGTTGCGAGGCAACGTGGAGCGCGTCAGGTTCCACCGCGGCAACGACTACGCCGGTGCGGCGGTGACGGTGCTGCGCACCTTCCTGACCATGATCGGCCTGAGCGTGTTCTGGCTCGCCAGCGGCTGGCCGTACGGCTCTGTGGCGATGCTGCTGGCCACCGTGTTCACCGGCCTCATGGCCACGGCGCCCAACCCGGTCGGCGCGGTGCTCAACGCGGTGACGTCGCAAGGCCTCGGCATGCTGATGGCGTTCGTGATCACCTTCGCCGTGCTGCCAGGTTGCGACGGCTTTCCGATGCTGGTCGCGGCGACCTTGCCGTTCCTCCTGGTCGGGCTGTACCTGCAGACGCTGGGCGGCAAGCTGGCCTCGTTCGGCGTCGGCTACACAGTCGGGCTGGCGTTCACCGTGACGCTCGGCAACCCCATGGTGTATGCGCCCGAAACCTTCGTGAACACAGTGATCGCGCAGCTGTTCGGCTACGGATTCAGCGGGGCCATGTTCCTGCTGATACCCAGCCTGGTCGGCAGCGCCTGGCAGCGCAAGCGGCAGATGCGGCAGTTGCGCCAGCAGGTGGTGGTGGCGGCGACCGAGCCGTTGTCCGGCCACCTGATGCACCGTTTCGAAAGCATCAGCCGCGACCTCTTCGAGCAGGTGGTGTCGCATACCAGGCCGGACAGCAAGGACTCGCGCGATCTGCTGGCGTGGGCGCTGACCGTGCACGACAGCGGGCGCGCGATAATCGAATTGCGCCAGGTGCTGGCCGCCAACCCGGTACCCGCCACCGTCGCCGCCGCGACGCGCCAGGCCGTGCAGGACGTGGCGCGGCTGTACGACAACCCGGGTGCGGCGCGCTGGCGGCAGGCCGAACAGGCGACGGGCGCGGCGATCGCCGCCGCGGCCGCCGCGCAGACCGAGGCGCACGTCGGCGTTCGTCGCGTGCTGCTGCGGCTCCATCAATTGCGCAGCGGACTGCGCGACGACGCATCCGCGCTGGCCGCCTATCAGAACGCCGCGGAGTCCGCCCATGCCGCCTGAAGTTTCCATCGCCGGCACGCTGGTGCCCGGGCTGCTGCTGGTCTTTCTCGGCTGCCTGCCGCTGATGTGGCTGATCGACACCGTGATCGGCCGGCTCGGCCTCTACCGCCATGTCGTCCACCCGCCGCTGGTGCGGCTGGCCTTGTTCGTCTGCCTGTTCGGCACCGCCGGACTGCTCCTGCTTGCCTGATTGATCCTCCATGAACAAACCATTCATCCTGCGTCTGCTGATCACCACTGTCGTCATCGCCTTGGCGGCGCTGCAGGGCCATGCCTTGTGGAAGCACTATCTGTACGCGCCGTGGACCCGCGACGGCCGCGTGCGGGCCGAGATCGTGAAGGTGGCGCCGGACGTGTCCGGCCTGGTCACCCGCGTGGCCGTTGCCGACAACCAGCGCGTGCGCAAGGGCGATCTGCTGTTCACCATCGATCGCGACCGCTTCGCCAACGCGCTGGACCAGGCCCAGGCGAATCTGGCCGCCGCCGAAGCCGGCGCGCGCGCCGCCGGCGCCAGCATCCTTTCCGCGAAGGCGGCGGCCAATGCGCGGCACACCGAATACGAGATGTACATGGCACAGGCGCAGCGCCGCCAGCAGATGGGTGACCTGATCGCCCGGGAAGACCGCAGCAACGCCGTGTCCGCCGCCCATTCCGCGCTGGCCACGTGGCAGCAGGCCAGGGCCAGCGGCAACCAGGCCGGAGCGGGGCGCGAACAGGCGCTGGCCGCCGTCGAGCAGGCGCAGGTGCAACTGGAGCTGGCACGTCTGAACCTGCAGCGCACCGAGGTACGCGCGCCGGTGGACGGCTACGTCACCAACCTCGACGTGCGTGTCGGCGACTATGCCGCCACCGGTATGCCGCGACTCGCGCTGATCGACAGCCACAGCTACTACATCTACGGCTACTTCGAGGAAACCAAGCTGCCGCAGCTTCGCGTTGACGATCCGGTCGACATCCGCCTGATGGCCGGCGGCCTGCACCTGAAGGGCACCATCAGCGGCATCGCCCACGGCATCACCGACAGCGACAATCCCACCGGCAGCGACCTGCTCGCCGACGTCAATCCCACCTTCAACTGGGTGCGGCTGGCGCAGCGCGTGCCGGTGCGCATCGCGATCGACACCTCGCGGCTGCCGGCGGATACGCTGATCGCCGCCGGCATGACGGCGACCATCGAAGTGCAGCCGCGCGCTTCGGGCCGTATTGCCGCCCAGACGCCGGCTTCGGTGCGCTGAATGCATCGGTAGGCGCATCCGCGCGGGTTTGCGATGATGCGCGCTGTTGCTTGCCGATGTCGCCATGAACAAGTTGATCACCGCACCCGGTCGCTTCGCGCGCCGCATGCTGCCGTTCCGGCGCAGGCGGGAGAACGCCGAGCTGCCGTTCTTCGCGGTGCCGGCCGACGCCATCGCCGTGCTGCCCGATCCGGCCGCGTTCCGGCAGACGCTGCTGCGCCTGATCGCGCAGGCCAGCCGGCGCATCGTGATCGTGACGCTGTACCTGCAGGACGACGACGGCGGCCGCGAAGTGCTCGACGCGCTGTACGCGGCGAAGGCGCGGCAGCCGGCGTTGCAGGTGTCGGTATTCGTGGATTGGCATCGCGCGCGGCGCGGCCTGATCGGCAAGCAGAAGAGTGAAGGCCATGCGGGCATGTACCGCGACTACGCCGCGCGGCTCGGTCCGGGCATCGACATCTATGGCGTGCCGGTGCAGAACCGCGAGCTGTTCGGCGTGCTGCACCTGAAGGGCTTCGTGATCGACGACGCCGTGCTGTACAGCGGCGCCAGCCTCAACGACGTCTACCTGGTGCGGCACGGGCGCTACCGGCTCGACCGCTACCACCTGCTGCGGCATCGCGGCCTGGCCGACGCGATGGCGGGCTTCGTGCAGCGGCACTTCGTCGAAAGCGCGGCGGTGCGTCGACTGGACACGGCCGCGTTGCCGTCCACGAAGGTGCTGCAGCCGGCGATCCGCGAGTTCCGCCAGGACCTGCAGTGCGCCGCGTACGAGGTGCCACGCGGCACGCTGGATGCCGGCGAGGTGGCGGTGACGCCGCTGTGCGGCTTCGGCCACAACGACAACACGCTCAACGAGGTTTTGCTGGCGCTGCTGCGCGGCGCGCGCCAGCGGGTGATCCTGCTGACGCCGTACTTCAATCTGCCGCGGCCGCTGCGCATCGTGCTGGGGCAGCTGCTGCGGCGCGGCTGCCACATCGACATCATGGTCGGCGACAAGACCGCGAACGATTTCTACATCCCGCCGGGGCAGCCGTTCAAGACCATCGGCCTGCTGCCGTACCTGTACGAGAACAACCTGCGCCGCTTCGCGCGGGCGCATCGCCGGCAGGTCGACAGCGGCCAGCTCAACCTGCACCTGTGGCGTGACGGCGACAACAGCTACCACCTGAAAGGCCTGTTCATCGACGACGACGTGGCCGTGCTGACCGGCAACAACCTCAACCCGCGCGCGTGGTCGCTGGATCTGGAGAACGGCCTGGTGCTGCGCGATCCCGCGCACCTGCTGCAGGCGAAGCACGCGGCGGAGTGGGCGGCCTTGCGCCGGCATGCCACGCGGCTGGCCGATTACCACGCGCTGGAAAGCCCGCGGCACTATCCGGTCGAGGTACGCAGGCTGCTGCGACGATTGAACCGCACGCGGCTGGACCGGCTGGTCAACCGTTTGTTGTAGGAGAGCAGCCGGTTTTGCAGGGCGGGCGGTGCCCGCCCTACGACGCAGCGAGCCGGTTGAGCCGCATGCCCAGCCAGTTCGCCACGTTCGGCCACTCGTCGGCGAGGATGCTGAAGCAGACGGTGTCGCGCAGGCTGCCGTCGGTGCGGCGCTTGTGCGCGCGCAACACGCCTTCGCGTTGCGCGCCGAGGCGCTCGATCGCGCGCTGCGAATCCTCGTTCCGTTCGTCGGTGTGGAAGGCCACCGCCACGCAGCCCAGCGTTTCGAACGCGTGCTCCAGCAGCAGGCGCTTGCAGGCGGTGTTGAGATGGCTTTTCTGCCAGCGTTTGGCGTACCAGGTGTAGCCGATCGCCAGGCGCGGCAGCGCGGCGTCGATCTCGTAATAGCGGGTGCTGCCGACGATGTCGCCGCTGGCGGCTTCGCGCACGGCGAACGGCAGCATGTGTCCCTCGGCCTGGCCCTGCAGCGCTTTTTCGACGTAGCCGCGTGCCTGTCCCGGTGGCGGCACGCTGGTGACCACGAGGTTCCACAGCTCGCCGTCGGCGGCGGCGGCTTCCAGCGGCGGCACGTGGCCCAGGCTCAGTGGCTCCAGCACGACGTGGTCGTCCTGCAGGCGGATCGGGACGAACGGGTTCATGGCTGGTCCGGCGTGGCGTTCAGGCGTCGAGGTCGGGAATCAGCTTGCTCTCGAGCCGCGCGATGTTGTCTTTCAGCAGCAGCTTGCGCTTTTTCAGCCGGGTCAGCTGCAGTTCGTCGCGGCCGATCGCGGAGGCCAGCCGATCGATCGCCGCGTCGAGGTCGCGGTGTTCCATCCGCAACTCGGCCAGGAGATGGACGATCTCGGCGTGATCCTGAACCTGCATGGCAATCGCGGCTGCTGGGGCGGTTTCTATAGTTTACCGCTGTTTGCAGGTCGGTAGCGGGGTGCGTGGCCCGCTACAATGGGGATTCTTCATCGTCCGATCGGCCGTCATGCCCGTCCAGCTCGAGATCCCCCGTCCACCCGCTGCCGAGGCCGGCAAACTGGCCAGGCGCCTGCGTCGCCAGGTCGGGCAGGCGATTGGCGATTTCGGCATGATCGAGGATGGCGACAAGGTGATGGTGTGCCTGTCCGGCGG